>CAYRCO010000285.1:3677-4082 GCA_964422775.1 uncultured Rhodovibrio sp. | reverse complement strand
GCGCGTCGGGATCGCTTTCCGCTAGATGCACGGCAGCGGCGGCCGCCGCCGGGGCGGTGTTGCGGCCGACCGGCTCCAGCACGATGCGCCCGCCCGCCTGACCGGTCCGCTCGCTCGCGGCGCGCAGTTCCTCCGCCACGAGAAAGCGGTGCTCCTCGTTGCAGATCACCGTCGGCGGTGCGAACCGCGCCGGATCGCCGACCCGCAGCGCGGTGTCGGACAGCATGCTGTTATCGCCGATCAGCGGCAGCAGTTGCTTGGGATAGAGCTGCCGCGAGACAGGCCACAGCCGGGTGCCGGAACCGCCGGACAGGATGACCGGGTGTATGCTGGAGCGGGGTGACATGCGGCAACACGGTCCACGTTTCGAGAGTGGGGGCGCGTCGGAACGCGCCGGCCAACGGT
>CAYRCO010000285.1:0-3667 GCA_964422775.1 uncultured Rhodovibrio sp. | reverse complement strand
CGCCTCTCTTTATGGCGAGCGGGATGCCCCTCGATCAAGCGAAGCACCCTCAGCCTGACGCGTTCGAACCTCTTCATACCGGCGCAGCCGGGCTGCCCCGCTCGGAGGACCGGATGGGACCGGGCCTTGGTGGCGCCCGCGATCAACCCCAGAATGCGCCAAGGATCACCGATTCTGCCCTGATGGCTCACACGCATACCGGCGATCCGGGCCGCCGGCTACGGGAGTTCGCGATGCAGGTGGCTTCATCAATACCGAAGGTGATCGCGCTCTGGCCGGCCGTGCTCGCTGGGCTCGTCTACGTCCTGACCCCCGGGCCCGGCTTTTTCGCCATGCTCTCCAGCGTCTCGGTTCAGCCGTTGGGCGCAGGGATTCGCTTCGCCGCTGGTTTGCTCGCCGGGAGCGCCGCTTGGCTGGTATTCACGCTCGCCACGTTGCGTGGGGCCGGGGCGCTTCCCGCCGGCAGCCCGGAATTGCTCGCCGTGGTCTGCGCGGCGTACCTCGCCTACCTCGGCACGCGGCTGATCCTGGCATGCGCGCACGACAAGCCGGCCCGGCCCCTGAAGGCGCCGCTGTGCGACGGGCTGATGTTGTCGGTCACGAACCCGAAGGCCTACCCCGTGCTCACGGCCGTGTTCGGCGCCCTCGTCCTCGCGGATACCGGCATGCCGGCCGGCGTCGGCCACCGTGCGATCTTCCTCGCCGGCGTGGTCGGCTTCGCCGTCGGGTACGCAGCGATGCTGGCTATCGGGCGGGCGCCGGTCGTTCGCGCGTTCTACACGCGTCATCGCCAGGCCGCGTCGGCGGTGATCGGCGGGGTCTTCTGGCTGTTCGCCCTCGAGCTCGTTCTGCGCGCGACGGTATCGTGGCCGGTGTGACGCAAGGCTGCGCTGCTCGGCGCGGTTGCGCTGTGCGACCCTGCACGTCGGGGCAGGGTTACGTCCGGCCATCAGGTCGTCTACCGTACCGCCCGCGGCGGCCTCGGCCGAGCGGCCCTGTTCTGGGCAGGGACGCGCATCCGCCCACACAACAAGACCCAGAGAATTGCAACTTGGACAGGGTGAAAGACGATGAAGACCCGTATCATGGCGGCCGCGACGGCGGTCGCCGCGAGCCTTGCCATTGCCGCGCCGGCTTCGGCCGACACGCTGCAGGACGTGATGGATAGCGGCACGCTGACCGTGGGCGTGAAGGCGGACTACAAGCCTTACGGCTACCTCGATTCCGACGGCAACATCGTCGGCATCGAACCGGACTTGGCGCAGGACGTCGCCGACACGTTGGGTGTCGACCTGGAACTGGTCGCGGTGGTCGCGTCAAACCGCATGCAGTTCCTGGACCAGGGCAAGATCGACATCATGATCGCCACCATGACCGACACGGCCGAGCGCCGGGAGGTGGTGAACATCCTGAACCCGGACTACTACTCCTCCGGCACCAACATCATGGCGCGCGAGTCCAGCGACTTCGAAACCTGGGACGACCTTGACGGCGTACCGGTCTGCGGCGTCCAGGGCGCGTTCTACAACCGCAAGACCTCCGAGGAGTTCGGCGCGAAGAT
The DNA here is from genome assembly GCA_964422775.1 of uncultured Rhodovibrio sp. Taxonomy (GTDB): domain Bacteria; phylum Pseudomonadota; class Alphaproteobacteria; order Kiloniellales; family Rhodovibrionaceae; genus Rhodovibrio. The sequence continues at coordinate 2,106 of CAYRCO010000285.1, read as the reverse complement.
CGTCGGCTTCACCGGCACCAGCGAGGCGCTGAACGCGCTGCGCCAGGGCCGTTGCGCGGCGTTCGTCTACGACGACAGCTTCCTGAACTCGCGCCTTCAGGAGGACCAGTGGTCCGACTACGACATGCCCCTGGAGACGATCGACGACGCGCCCTGGGGCGTCGCCGTGAAGCACGGTGAGGATGCGATGGCCCGATTCATGTCCGGCATGGTCGTGCACTGGCACACCGCCGGCCGGATCGTCGAGCTTGAGAAGAAGTACGGGATCGATCCGGTGCCGTTCACCCGCAAGATGCACGAGCGCTACCGGAGCTACATCCCCGAAGCCAAGAAGTAGGCGTTCTGCGGCACTGGCGGCGTCAACGCGCCGCCGGTGCCATCGCGCGCCTTGATGTGGACCGGTCCAGGCCATTCCTCGTGCGGGCTCGGCCGGAGACCCTCCGCCGCCTTCCGTCCGGGAGCGCTGATCCGTGCTGGAGATCTACGAATGGTTCCGCTGGCTGAACGAGGCCACCGGGATCAACCTCACGATCGTCTACGACAGTTACGACCGCGACCGGATGATCGACGGGTTCGTCAACACGATCTACCTGTCGCTCGTCTGTCTCGGGTTCTCAGTGGTTATCGGCATCGTGGGCGCGTGGCTGCAGGCCTCGCCGCTGAAGTGGACCCGCCGGCTGGTCAACGGCTACATCCAGCTGTTCCGCAACACGCCGCCGCTGGTGCAGATGTACTTCTTCTTCTTCGCGCTGGGCAGCCTGATGCCGCGCGTGGAAAACGAGTGGGGGATCATGGAGCCGATCCTCACCAACTGGCACTGGGCGATCCTGTCGCTGTCGTTCTTCGCCGGCTCGTTCAACGTCGAGATCTTCCGCTCCGGCATCGAGGCGGTGCCCAAGGCGACCGTCGAAGCGGCCGAGGCGCTCGGCTACAACCGGCTGCAAGCTTATATCTACGTCGTGCTGCCGCTGGCGCTGCGGGTCTGCCTGCCGGCGCTGAACAACAACCTCGTCAATTTGGTGAAGACGACCACGCTCGCCTACGCGATCGCGGTGCCGGAGATGCTCTACGTCGCCAACCAGATCTGGTCGGACAGCCTGAACGTGCCGGAAATGATGACCTTCCTGCTGTTCGCCTACGTCCTGCTGGTGGGCCTGCTGGTGATGGTGATGAACAAGTGGGAGCGGTCGATGCGCCTTCCCGGGTTCGGCACATGACCGCGGCGCGTCCGAACAGGGGCCGCGGCGATGGCTAAACGGCGCGACCTTTACGGCACCACCGACCTGCCGGTGCTGCTGCCGCCGGCCGAGCGGCTGAACCGCCAGGCCGCGGACGAGCGGCTGCTGGGCGCGCCGCGGCTGCGCCTGCGCGCCTGGCACGGCCTGGCGCTCGCCGCTCTTGTCGTGCTCTGGAGCACGGTCGTCTGGGCGCAGGGGGAGAGCGCCGGCACGGAGCAGCAGGAATCCGTGATCGCGGCGATCTGGCGATGGCTGCCGGTGCTGCTGGGCGGCTTCGTCTTCAACATCGCGATCAGCTTCCTGTCGATGGGCATCGGCACGGTCACCGGCACGCTGCTCGGCATCATGCAGGTGTCCGAGCTGTCGCCGGTGCGCGGCTCGAGCTGGCTGGTGACGCAGTTCTTCCGCAACGCGCCCTGGCTGGTCTTGTTGTTCTTCTGCATGTTTCTGCTGCCGTTCGAATTCACCGTGGCCGGGGTGACGATCCCCTTCCCGGACTGGATCAAAGCGGTGATCGGGCTGGCGCTGCCGGTGATGGCGAACGTCTCGGAGATCGTGCGGGGCGCGATTCAGTCGATCCCGTCCGGCCAGTGGGAGGCGGCGCACTCGCTCGCCTTTTCGCGCTGGCAGATCTTGAGCCAGATCATCCTGCCGCAGTGCGTGAAGCGCATGCTGCCGCCCTGGATGAACCTCTACGCCATCCTGACCATGGCGACCGTGCTCGCCTCCGTCGTCGGGGTGGGCGAGGTGATGACGCTTACCCAGCGGGTGCTCTCCGCGGAGAACCGGCCGGAGTTCCTGGTGCCGTTCTATGGCTTCGTGATGCTGCTCTTCTTCGCCTACTGCTACCCGATCGCGCGGACCACCC
>CAYRCO010000284.1:0-4084 GCA_964422775.1 uncultured Rhodovibrio sp. | reverse complement strand
GACCCGTCTGGAAACGCTCGCCGACCATGCCGCGAACCGCGACGCCGCATAAGCAATCAAAACACCAGCCGCGATGCATTAGGGCCATCATTGCAACAATAAATAAGCAATCAATACCGATTGATTCTTGAGATACCTAAATTTCAATTACGGTTAAGATGTTTTCCCTCAGCGCTCAGCACGCTGCACTTGTTTTAACATAAATTATCTTGTTCCGTAACAAACCGCACACCACCATGGCGTGCGTGTGCAACGGGCAATTCTTATAATAAACATGTCTGATCAACCTTTGTCGGAACAAGTCGCCCACGAAATCGAGAAGCTGATCCGGATCCAGCTCGCGAACAGTTACCGGAACGAATTGCGGCCGGCTCAATGGCAGGCGTTGCGCTTCTTCGCCCACGCCGACCCGCGGGATCGGACCCTGACCGGCTTTGCCCGGCACCGCCGATCCACCATCGGAACCACCTCGATCACCGTCAGTCAGCTGGTCGACCGCGGCTACCTCGAGCGCGGCGATCCCAATGGGCAGCGCAACGTCGACCTGCGGGTTTCCGAAAAGGGCCTGCGGGCGTTGGAGCACGATCCGATGAAGGAACTCGAGGACGCGCTTGACCGCCTGCCCCAGCCGCAGCGCGAACAGCTGCTGGCCGGCCTCAAGCTGGTCAACGAAACGCTCGACCCGCACAACAGCGACAGCGCCTCCAGCGGATAGGCGGCCCGGCGCGCGGGTGCCGGCGTGCCCGGCTCGCCACCTTACGCGCCCGGCTGGCCGCCGTCGTCGTCCAGGTACTGCGTTTTCGGCGCGTAGCGATAGTTCGGCCCGGTCAGCGACCAGATCAGCGCGGCCAGCCAGCCCACGACCGTCCAGCCGAAGGCGATATTGATCGCCATGATCGCCATCGCCTTGGGATGCCCGCGCCAGACCGCCAGCGACAGCGGCACGAAGTACAGCACGGTCAGAAGAAGAAGCGTCCAGCCACCCAGGTCCATCATGTAAGCCTACCTCGCTCGTCCGCGCCGCGATTCAAGACCGGGCGTGCGCGCGTCGTCGATCATGCCGCGCTGCGGCCCTTCACGCCGCGGCCGGTGAAAATCAGGCCGAAGACGAGCGACGCCGCCGCCCCGATCGCCACGGTGGTGCCCAACTGCGCCAGCATCGGGAATTCCGCGCCGCCCAGGATGGCGAACACCGCCGTCGAGGTGACCGCGCAGATCACCACCGACCGGCGGGCGTCGCGGCCGTGGGTGTCGCCGTCGTCCGCCTTGGCGGCCGCGCGCGGGCGTTCGGATTCCGCGGCCTCGCGCAGGAAGATCGCGTAATCCAGGCCAAGCCCCGCGACCACCATCAGGCCCAACAGGTGGAACACCGTAAGCGACGTGCCGACCACCACCAGCACCCCCGCCGTCGCCAGCACGGAGACCGCGACCGCCGCGCTCACCAGCATCACCGGGCGCGCCCGGCGCAGCCCGATGCCGAGCGCGAGCGCCGCCAAGACGCCGCCGAGCGCGATCCAGGTCAGGGTCTCCGTCCGGTAGCCGCGCAGCAGCGATTCCGTCTCCACCTTCAAATCCAACAGCCGCACGCCTGAGACTTGCGTGTCGGCGAGCGCGCGTTCCAGCGCGTCGGGATCGCGCAGGCCGCGGATGAACGCGAAACCGCGCACGCCGTCTTGCGTGTCGACCAGCAGGTTGGCGACCCGGCTGCGCAAGGCCGGATGCTGCAGGTCCCCGGGTCCGACCGGACCCGCCTGCTTGGCCGCGCTGAGGTCGTCCACGAACGCTTCGAACGTGCCGGGCTCGAACGGCAGGCCGGCGGTCGCCTGCGCCAGCCGGTCCTGCAGCGCCGCCCGACCCGGCAGCGCGGCCAGCCGCTCGGCCTGCTGCGCCTTGCTCGGCAGGTAGCGGGCCAGCGTGTCGAAGCCGGCCAGCACGCCGGTCTCGCGCAGCTCGCGCAGGGTCGGCAGCAAGGCCTCGCCGCGCGCCAGCACCTCCTGCGCGTCCGCTCCCTGGATCGCCACCAGGAAGCGCGGGTTGGTGGCGGCCAGGTCGGCGCGCAGCGCCTTGTCGGTCGCCTTGAGCTCCTGCGGCGTGGGCGACAGCGCCCGCAGGTCGGCCTCCCACAGCGCGTCGCCCTTGAAGCTCATCAGCCCCACGCAGGCGACCGCGAGCGCCAGCGCCGGCCAGCGCAGGCGCGCGCTCCAATGGTGCAGCGGGGCCAGCCGGTCCCAGAGCGCGCGCGTCTCCGGCAGCTGGATCGGCTGCGCCGTCCAGGGCAACGCGTAACGGGTCACCAGCGCCGCCACGACCAGTGCCACCAGTGTGAACAGGCCCAGCTGCGCCACCCCGGGGAAGGAGGAGAACACCAGCGGGACGAAGCCGATCGCCGTGGTCACCACGCCCAGGCGCAGCGCCGGCCAGATCCGCCGCGCGGTCGCCCACGGCCCGTGGGCCCGGCGCTGATGGGCGAACAGGTGCAGGGGATAGTCGACCGTGACGCCGACCAGCGTCGCCCCAAAGCCGAGCGTGGTCACGTGCACCGTGCCGAACACCCCGGCGACCGCCGCCGCCCCGGCCCCAAAGCCCGCGATCAGCGGCACCGCGGCGGCGAGCACGACCGAGAGGCGGTAGAACGCCGCCAGCAGCACCAGCGCCACCACCGGCAGCGACAGCCCGAGCAGCCGGGCGGTCTCGGCGTTCACCGTCTCCCGGCCCTCGACCGTGATCACCGGCGGGCCCGCGGCGGTCAGGCGGATCGGCCCGTGGTCCGCCTCCACGGCCGTCTCGGCGGTCTCCAGCGCCGCCACCACGGCGCGCTGCCGGGCGACATCGAAGCCCTCGCGCTCGGACAGCGCGACCAGCACCGCGCGCTTGCCGTCCTGCCCGACCCAGACGCCGTTTTCCTTGCGCGGGCCGCCGCTGTCGCGCCACAGCTGCGCCACCTCCAGCGTGCGCAGCGTGGGGTCGTCGGCCATCAGCTCCTCGATCACCGGGGAGCCCAGGCCGCGCAGCTCGACCAGCAGCTCCTCGAGCTTCTGCGCCAGCCCGTCGGCGGTGTAGTCGTTCGCGTCGAGCGGCGGGTTCAGGCGGTAGCGATAGTCCCGGAACGGATCCAGCGCGCCGCCGTCGAGCGAGAAACTGCCGTTGATTACCCGGGCATAATAGCCGGTCTCCATCAGCGCGGCCTTGTAGGCGCGCGACAGCTCCGCCAGGCGCTCGGGATCGGCCGCGCCGTCCTCGGGCTCGAGCGCGATCAGCACGGTGCGCCCGGCGGGGCCGGAGCGCAGCGCCTGGTTCATGATCGACAGATCCTGGCTCTGCTGGTCCGGCAGCAGCACGGTCAGGTCCGCGCGCAGCGGCAGCAGCGCGAACACCCCCGCCGTCGCCGCCAGCAGCAGCGCGACCAGCACGCCCGCCCGGACGAACGCCTGAACCCCTGCGCGCACCCGCCCTAGCTCCGGGGCCGCAGATGCAGGACCCGGCGGCCGCCGTCGCGTTGGCGCACGTCGATCGTCTGGACCTGGCAGGGCGCCGCGGTGCCGTCGTCGCCGCCGTCATCACCCGTAAGACCGGGCGCGCCCTGCCCGTCGATCTCGATCCGCGACAGGTTGTAACCGGCGTCCTCGCCCTTGGGCGACAGACGCATCTCCCAGGCCCCGGCGGCTTGGCCGTCCGGGTCGGCCGACAGCGCGACCTCGAAGCTGGCTTGCAGCGCCTCGGCGTCGCCCTTGAGCAGGGCGCGCACCGCGTCGAACGAGGCCTTCAGACCCGGCCGCTCGGCGAGGTCGAAGGTCGCGACCTCCTCGCCGTCCGCGTCGAACACGCTCATCCGGTCGCCCTCGACAACCGCGCGCTCCTCGCGCGGCTGCTCGACGATCTTCTCCAGGCGCGCGGGCGGCTCATAGATCAGCCGGCCGGTGCTCTCCAGCGTCTCGTCCACGCTGGTGACCAGCCGCTCCTCCCGGAACGCCACCTCGACGCGCCCGTCCTTGGCGAGACAGCCGGCCAGCCGGTCCAGCTGCGGCGCGCCGCCGCTTGCGCCCGCGCTGCCGGTCTGGGCGCCGGCCGGCGCGGCCAAGAACCA
>CAYRCO010000283.1:0-4087 GCA_964422775.1 uncultured Rhodovibrio sp. | reverse complement strand
GCCGCTCGGCCTTGGCCTGGAGCTTGCCCACCTCCTCCTGGATGTTGACCTCGGAATCGTCGGTCAGGTGGCGCAGTTCCTCGATCTTGCCTTCGAGTTCCGCGATCGGTTTTTCGAAATCCAGGAAGTGCATGGTTGTGGGGGCCGTGATGGGACCGTGATGCGGACGGGCAGCCGCCCATCGGGCGGCACGGCGCGCAACCTAGCGGGCGCGCCCGGTCCGGACAAGCCGGTGCGATCGCCCGCCGCCGCGGGGCGGAGGCGCCGGCTGGGGCAGCGGGCGCACGCGGCGCCTGGCTTGACCCCGTGGCGCCGGCGGGCCACGGTTCCGCCCACGAAGCGTTCCGACGGGAGCCCCGCCGCGACAAGGGGCTGAGAAACCGTCCGGCGCCGGCCTAGCGCGTGCATGCACGCCGCGCGGGCCGGCGGCGGCGGTGACCGTTCGAACCTGATCCGGGTCATGCCGGCGTTAGGGAACGGAACGCGGACCGACCTCGGTCCCGGGTGTCTTTTCCCACCCCGGTGGCCGTGTTGGCCGGTCGGCGTTGCGCCATGCGTCTCATCCCGGATCTTCGCTCGCTCAACCGGTGCCGCCGCGACGTTAGACGGCGGCGCCCGAACGGAGGTCCGATCCATGCCCAACCTGAAAACTGGGCCAAGCCTGACAACCGGGATCCGCGGCCTTGCCGCCATCCTGCTGGTCGCCGCGTTCGCCCTGCCCGCCCGGGCGGCGGAGAAGGACGAACTCACCCTGGTGCTCGACTGGTTCCTGAACCCCGACCACGCGCCGATCGTGATCGCCCAGGAACGCGGCTACTTCGCCGACGCAGGTCTGGAGGTGACCTGGCAGGAGCCCGCCGATCCCAACAACCCGCCCAAGCTGGTCGCCGCCGGGAAAGCGGATGTCGCCGTGTCCTATCAGCCGAACCTGCATCTGCAGGTGGATCAGGGGCTGCCCCTGGTGCGCGTGGGCACGCTGGTGGCCACGCCGCTCAACACCGTGATCGCGCTGGAAGACGGGCCGATCGACAGCCTGGCCGACCTGGAAGGCAAGACGGTCGGCTATTCGGTCGGCGGCTTCGAGGAGACGATGCTCAAGGTGATGCTGCGCCAGGAAGGCGTCGACCCCAGTACGGTCGAACTGGTCAACGTCAACTTCGCCTTGTCGCAATCGCTCTTGAGCGGCCGGGTCGACGCCATCGTCGGCGGCTTCCGCAACTTCGAGGTCAATCAGCTGGATCTGGAGGGGGCGGCGGCGCGCGTCTTCTACCCCGAGGCGCACGGCGTCCCCGCCTACGACGAGCTGATCTTCATCGCCCACCGCGAGAAGATGGACACGGGCAAGCTGCGCCGCTTCCTGGACGCGGTGGAACGGGGCACGCAGTACGTGGTGAACCACCCGGAGGCGAGCTGGGAGATCTTCCGCGAGGGTCGGCCGGACGTGCAGAACGCGCTCAACGAGCGTGCCTATCCGGACACCATCGCGCGCTTTGCCTTGCGCCCCGCCGCGCTCGACACCGCGCGCTACCAGCGTTTCGCGACGTTCCTGAAAGCGCAGGGGCTGATCGAGGCGGTGCCGCCGGTCGACCGGTTCGCGGTCGAACTGCCATCGGCCGACGCGGCCGCAACGCGGTAGTCGACCGTCCGCCACACGAAAAAGCGCCCGCCGGAGGCCGGCGGGCGCTTTTAGCGACTGCGTTCGGCTGGGAGGCCGCGCGCTTACGCCTCCTTCAGATTGCCCGCCGCGGTCTTGCCGCGCTCGGTCACCAGCTCGAAGGAGACCTTCTGGCCTTCGCGCAGGCCGTCCAAGCCCGCCGCCTGCACGGCGGTGATGTGAACGAACACATCCTTGCCGCCGTCGTCCGGCTGGATGAAGCCGTAGCCCTTGGTGGTGTTGAAGAACTTGACAGTTCCGGTCGCCATGATGCTTTCCAATCTCTCATATCTAACGTCGGCGCGCTCCACTGCCTGCGGCATGCGGAAGGCACCGATTGCGCGGCGTCGGCCTTCATGGGTCTCCGGAAGTCCGGACGGACGGTTCTGGACCGACCGGCAGGCACGCTACGACACGTCAGGCGGACACCTCTCGTGATACCCGTCTCGATCGCCTCAGGCCAGCGATAATTTCGTGAAGCCGGACCCGGCGCCACCGCGGTCGGCGACGCCGCGACGCGCCTGCGAGCGAGATCGCCGCGGAAGCCCTTGTGGACCGTCTCAGATACCAGAGGGACTCGCGATGCCAAGCAGCCGCACACCCCTGGCGACGCGGTCGGCGCCCGCAACTCCCCGCCCTCTCGTTAACTCCCTGATTATAAACATAGAGTATCGTCGGCGATCAGAGCCGCCACGGCTTAGCCGCACCCCAACTTATCCCATGAAAGACCCACAAAAACGGGGGACAACCCTGGGGATAAATCCTGTGAATCAAAGAACCGGGCGCGAGTCCGCGCCGTGCCTAATATGTCATCAAAGCGTCATGTCACTGCCCCCGTTGCCGCCGCGGCTCAAGCACCGCTCGCACGCGGCCCGATCGGACGCATCGGCTTGACCCTCCCGCGGCGGGTTCTTATCGTCTGAGGCACTATGTGGACGGATCGCCCGCAAGCTTCGGCCATTCGAATTACCGGCCCGGTGCCCACCGGGGCGCCGGGAGACCGTCGTGGCTGCTTTGAGCAGCGCGAGCGCAATTCCGAATGGCAAGCTTTGCAGGGACCGAAAGATGTCCGTCGACCAACTCGCTAAGACTTTCACCACAACCGACCCCGACACGCCCGACGCCAGCACGACCGACCGCGTGGTCTGCTACTCCATCCGCGCGGAGGCGGATGCCGGCCTGCTGCCGCGGGTCCTGCACCTGTTGGCGAAGCGCGACCTGGTGGCCGAGCGCCTGCACGCCGATCGCGTGGGCGCCCACGGCGACGAACTGTCGATCGACCTGCAGGTCGCCGGGCTGGACGCGCACACGGGCGGCTTCATCGCCGCCTGTCTGCGCCAGATCGTGGGCGTGCAGACGGTGCTGATGTCCGAGAAGGCGCTGTGAGCTTCCTCGACCGGATCGCGGTCCTGCACGACTGGGACCCGACCGCCTACCGCCCGTTCCGGATCGACGGCGTGCAGGTCGGCCGCGTGACCGACGCCGGCGCAAGCCTGTTGGCCCCGTTCCCGGACGTCTTTCAGGTCGCCGACGGCGCCGTCGATCTGCATCCCGGTCTGGGCGACCTCGACGCCCGCTCGGCGGCCGTGCACGACGTGATCGTCCAGCTCGCCGATCGCGGCGACGTCCGGCAGCCGCGCGGCGAGACCTACGGCATCTCCGAAGGCTGGAACGCGCCCACGCGCCTGCGTCTGGATCGGGGCCTGGTCCCGATGTTCGGGGTCAAGTCCTACGGCGTGCACGTCAACGGCTTCGTGCCCGGTCCCGACGGGCTGAAGATGTGGATCGGCCAGCGCGCGCCCGACAAGCGGATCGCCCCCAACAAGCTGGACCATATGGTGGCGGGCGGCCTCGCCCACGGCTATTCGGTCGACGAGACGGTGGTGAAGGAGGCCGCGGAGGAAGCCGACGTGCCCGACGCGCTCGCCCGCCGGGCCCGGCCGGTCGGCGCGCTGACCTACGTCACCGAGCTGGAACAGGGGCTGCGCGACGACACGCTGTTCGTGTTCGATCTGGAACTGCCGACCGACTTCGTGCCGCGCAACACCGACGGCGAGCTCACCGGATTCGAGCTGTGGGACATCGACGCGGTGATGGCGCGGGTGCGCGACACCGACGACTTCAAGTTCAACGTCGCGCCCGTGCTGATCGACTTTTTTCTGCGCCACGGCCTGCTCGACCCCGACCTGGAGCCAGACTACCTGCCGATCGTCCGCCAGCTGCACGCGGGGCCGTAAAAGGCGCCGGCGGGCGCCAGAGCGATCGCCGGGCCAAACCGGATGGGGTCACGTTTCAGCCTGGCGCCCTACAGCACCAGGTGCGTGCCCACCCAGGACAGCAACGCCAGACCGCCGATCCCGGCGACGAGGGCGACCACCACCGACGACCACGGCAGTGCGGGCTGCTGCACCTGCTCTCGGGTGTCGGGCTTGG
>CAYRCO010000282.1:0-4100 GCA_964422775.1 uncultured Rhodovibrio sp. | reverse complement strand
GACCAGCGGTCTTACGCCAGCACGTTCTCGCTGGAGGGATCGTCTATGCTCTCGTCGATGGTCGGGCCGCCCCACATCTTTTCCAGATTGTAGAACGCCCGGACCTCGGGCCGGAACAGGTGGACGATCACGTCGCCGGCGTCGACCAGGACCCAGTCGCCACGGGTCATACCCTCGACCGGAACCTCGTGCAGGCCGTTCTGCTTGATCCGCTCGCGCAGCTTGTCGGCCATCGAGATGACCTGGCGGCTGGAGCGTCCGCTGGCGACCACCATGTAGTCGGCCATGGCGCTCTTGCTGGCGAGTTCGATGACGACGACGTTTTCCGCCTGATCGTCGTCCAGCGACGTCTTGACCAGCTCGAGCATGTCTCGGCTGACCTCCTGGGATTGGGGCGCATGTGTCTGGGCGCCCGCTGTGCGCGCGGTTGGTATGGTTACCTCTCCACCAAACGGGATTGCCAACAGGGATCCGGGAGCGGGCGCGGGGGACGACCGCTCGGCTTGCCGGACGCCGGGTTCGGCGCCGGGGCCGACGACGACACGACCGCCCGGGCCGCGACCCGAACCGCCCCAAGCCGCGGCATCCCCGTCTCCAGGGGGCGGCGGGCGGGACCGGTGCGGCGGCGCGCGGCGGTCGGCAAGGGTGCGGTCGTGTCCTTCAGCTTCGTCTGCCGGTTCGGCCGGCAGGTCTGCCTGCCCGTGTCGGCGCGACCCGCTTGCCATGGAGCCAATACGACGGCCCGTTGTGGCTCAGCGGCGTTGCGCCCGGATTTCCGTCGCCGACCGCGGGTCCCTGGTCGCGTGCAGGAAAACCCAGGCCGGCGGTTTACTCTCCGCCAGGCGCCCGCACTGCCCTTCCGGCAGCCGGGCACGGCGAAAGCGCTGTGCCGCTTTCGCGGCATGCGCTCTTAAAGAATAATTGGGCCGGTCGAAAACGGCAACGGGCACGCTGTGAAATATTTGCGGCCAGCCCGCCCAGCGGTCGATCTGCACGAGGTTGTCCGCGCCCATCAGCCAGACGAACCGCACGCCCGGGAACCGGCGCGTCAGGGCGTGCAGCGTGTCCAGCGTATAGAGCGTGCCCAACTCCGCCTCGATCGCGGTCGCGCGCACGCGCGGGCGACCGTCGATCACCGTACGCGCACGGGCGAGCCGTTCGGCAAGGGGCGCCATGCCGGTTTTCGGCTTCAGGGGGTTCTGCGGCGACACCAGCCACCAAACCGCGTCCAGGCCCAGCCGACGCAGCGCCGCGTCGGAGATCGTCAGATGCCCGCCGTGGGCCGGGTTGAACGATCCGCCGAGCAGGCCGATCCGTTGGCCCGGCGCCGGGAGGGTACCGCCCAGCGCGCGCCCGAGCCGGCGTGGCGTCGCAGGCCTGCTGGTCAGCGCGGAGCGGCCTGCAGCGGTCCAGGCGTTCTGCCTGCGGGCGCCCAGCCTGGTACGCGGGCGCCTGGGGACGGATGCGGTCGTGGAATCGCTCACCGGCGGGTCCTGGTCGGGGCAACTGGCGGCAGGCCGAGAACCCGGGGCCGCCGCACACGGCTCGGGTCCGGACAGTTGCCCCGGCAACGACCGGGTGTCAAACGCGCGTCACCGCCGTCGACGCCGATAGGCGCCGGCTACGCGCCCAGCCGGCCGTGCGTGGCGGTGGTGAACGCGGGGACCTCGGACGGGTCGTCGGCGGGCAGCTGGGCTTCGGTGCACACCCGGTTCCGGCCCTGCTGCTTGGCGAGGTAGAGCGCGCGGTCGGCGCGCTGCAGCAGGTCGTCCAGCCGCTCGCCCAGGCGGTAGACCGCGATGCCGAGCGACAGCGTCACCTTGCCGTAGCGCAGGTCGGTCTTGCGGCTGGTCAGGCTGTGCTCCGCCAGGCTCTTGCGGATCTGGTCGGCGAGCACGCTGGCGCCGTCCAGCGTGGTCGCCGGCAGGATCAGGGCGAACTCCTCGCCGCCATAGCGTGCCGGGGTGTCGCGGCCTTTCACGTGGTTGCGCAGGTGCCGGGCGACCAGTTTCAATACCTCGTCGCCGACTCGGTGGCCGAAGCGGTCGTTGAACGCCTTGAAGTGGTCGATGTCCGCCATCACCAGCGCGACCGCGCCGCCGTCCTCCAGCGCCGCGGCACAGGCCTCGCGCAGGCGCTGGTCGAACTGCTTGCGGTTGGCGATCCCGGTCAGGGGATCGGTCAGCGCGTCCCGGCGGACGGTCTCCAGGTCCCGGCGCAGCTGCTCGATCTCGCGCTTGGAACGGCTGAGGCGGTGTTCCAGCTCCTGGTTCTTGACCAGGATCGCGCGGGTTTCCTGGCGCAGCTGGCGCAGCACGGTCTGCACGGTCGCCGCCGTCGAGCCGCCGTCGAGCGCGCCCGACATCTGCGCCAGCTTGCGGCCGTAGGCGCTCTGGTCGGCGCCGTAGTCGCTCAACAGGCTGAGCACCCGTTGCATCGTCGTCTCCAGCCCCTCGCCGGCGGCTTGGACGGCATGATCCAGGCGGGAGCGGGAGAAGAAGCGCTCGTAGATCTCCGCGTTGCGCTCCGCCGTGAAGGCGCCGCGGTTGGAGATCACGACGTCGAGCGCCTTGACGAGCTCCGGGTCCGAGCCGGCGACGTAGGCGTACCAGATCGTATAGTTCTCGGGCGTCGCCGGCACGTCGTGGCGCGCCATCGCGTCCATCGCCCGCTCGGCGATGGCGCGTGCCCCGTCGGTCTGTCCTGACTGCATCGCCGTCCCCGGGCTGCCGGCCTGCGCGACTCGCAAGTCCAGATACTCACCGTTGGGTTAGGAAAACGTTGAGGCGCGGCGTCTTGGGGGACGGAGAAACGCCGTCGCCGCACCGCCCAGAAGCGACCGGGGGAATCGCGCGCAGCCCGGCAGGCGCGGTTCGGACGCGCGCGGTTTCCGAGGGGCGTCGCTGTCAGGGACGCGTCTGGCCGGAGCCCCGGACGACGTACTTGTAGCTGGTCAGCTGCGCGGCCCCGACGGGTCCGCGCGCGTGCAGGCGACCGGTCGAGATGCCGATCTCGGCCCCCATGCCGAACTCGCCGCCGTCGGCGAACTGGGTGGAGGCGTTGACCATGCAGATCGCGGCGTCGACTTCGCGCCCGAAGCGCTCGGCCGCGGCGTCGTCGGCCGTCAGGATCGCTTCGGTGTGGCCGCTGCCGTGGCCGTTGATGTGCCGGATCGCCCCGTCCAGCCCGTCGACCGCGGCGATGGTGAGGATCGGGGCGAGGTACTCGGTGTCCCAATCCTCGGCCGTGGCCGGCAAGATTCGGGAGTCCTGCGCGCAGACGGTGGCGTCGCCGCGCAATTCGCAGCCGGCCGCCGTCAGGTCGTCGACGATCGGCTCGAGGTGCGTCTCCAGCGCGTCGCGGTCGAGCAGCAGCTTTTCCGTCGCCCCGCAGATGCCGGGCCGGCGCAGCTTGGCGTTGTGCACCACGGCAACCGCCTGCTGGACGTCGACGCTTTTCTGCACGTAGGTGTGGTTGACCCCTTCCAGGTGGGCCAGCACGGGCACGCGCGAATTCTCCATCACCCGCTGGATCAGGCCCTTGCCGCCGCGCGGCACGATCAGGTCGATGGTCTCCGCCATCGCCAGCATGTGCCCGACGTTCTCCCGGTCGGCGGTGGGCGGACGCTGCACTGCGTCCGCGGGCAGGCCGGCGGTCTCCAGCCCCTCGCGCAGGCAGTCCAGGATCACGCCCGAGGAGTGCCAGCTCTCCGACCCGCCGCGCAGGATCGCCGCGTTGCCGGCCTTCAGGCAGAGCCCGCCCGCGTCCGCGGTCACGTTCGGCCGGCTTTCGTAGATGATCCCGATTACCCCGATCGGCACCGAGACGCGCGCGATCTTCAGACCGTTCGGACGCTCCCACTGCTCAAGCGTGGCGTTCACGGGGTCGGGCAGCTGGGCGATCGTCTCCAGCCCGGCGGCCATCCCCTCGATCCGATCGTCGGTCAGCTTCAGGCGGTCGACCATCGCCTCCGACAGGCCGTCGGCCGCGTCGACATCGGCCTGGTTCGCCTGCTGCAGTTCCTGGGCGCGCCGGCGCAGGGCGGCCGCGGCGGCGTTCAGGGCAGCGGTTTTGACGGCGTCGTCGGCTGTCGCGAGCGC
>CAYRCO010000281.1:0-4109 GCA_964422775.1 uncultured Rhodovibrio sp. | reverse complement strand
CGTGCTACTGCGACTCACCTGCATTTAGAACTCCTGATGAAGATCCAGGGAATTTGACAACTAAACTCTGGGAATTAGACTCAGAAAGTCCAATTCAACGGACCTTCCCCATGCAGGCACAGTCCGGTCCGCTCAAGGGCCTCAACCCGACGGTTACGCTGATCGCGGCGTTCGTCGTGATGGCGTTCGTCATCTTCGGCGCCGTGGCGACCGAGACCGCCAGCGGCGTGTTCACGGCCGTGAAGGACGCCATCATCGGCGGGTTGAAGTGGTATTACATCGGCATCGTCGCGTTCTTCCTGTTCTTCGTCTTCTACCTGATGTTCAGCCGGTTCGGCGCCATCCGCCTGGGCGACGACGACGACCGGCCCGAGTTCAGCCGGTTTTCCTGGTTCGCCATGCTGTTTGGTGCCGGGATGGGAATCGGCCTGCTGTTCTGGTCGATCGCCGAGCCGATCTACCATTTCCAGTCGAACCCGTTCGTCAGCGAAGCCACGCCGATGGCCACCAAGGCGCAGGTCGCCATGCGCCTGACCTTCTTCCACTGGGGTCTGCATCCCTGGGCGATCTACGTGATCGTCGGGCTGACGCTGGCGTACTTCCACTTCCGCCGGAAGCTGCCGCTGACCATCCGCTCGGCGCTCTACCCGCTGATCGGGGAGCGGATTTACGGACCGATCGGTCACGCCGCCGACGTGCTCGCGGTGTTCGGGACGATCTTCGGGATCGCGACCTCGCTCGGCCTGGGCGTGCAGCAGATGACGACCGGGCTGTACCACGTCACCGGCTGGAGCATGTTCGTCACGCCGGTGCTCGACGACGCCGGCCAGCAGGTCATGCGGGCGGACGGCGTGCCCGCGGTGACCGGCTCGATCACCATGCAGCTGATCCTGATCGCGGTGATTTCGGCGATCGCCACGCTTTCGGTCGTCTCCGGCGTGGGCAAAGGCGTTCGGATCCTTTCGGAACTGAACCTCTGGCTGTCGATCCTGATCCTGCTGTTCCTGCTTTCCTTCGGGCCGACCGCCTACCTGCTGCAGTTCTACCTGCAGTCGGTCGGCGACTACGCACAGAGCGTGATCCCGCTTAGCCTTTGGACCGACGCCAACGGCCAGTCGCAGTGGCAGTCCTGGTGGACCGCCTTCTACTGGGGTTGGTGGATCGCCTGGGCGCCGTTCGTGGGCATGTTCATCGCCCGCATCTCGAAGGGCCGCACCATCCGGGAGTTCGTCACCGGCGTGCTGCTGGTGCCGACCATGCTGGGCTTCCTGTGGCTGATCCTGTTCGGCGGGACGGCCGTGAACATCGAGATGTTCGGCCCCGGCGGCATCACGGAAGCGGTGCAGGACGATGTCACACTTGCGCTCTACAAGACCTTGGATCAGATGCAGGCGGGCTTGTTCGGCACTCTGGCGGCGATCGTCGCGACCACGCTGCTGGTGACTTACTTCGTCACCTCCTCCGACAGCGGCACGCTCGTGATCACGACGCTGCTCGCCGCCGGCGACCCGGAGCCGCCGATGGTCCACCGCGTGGTCTGGGGCCTGGGCGAGGGGCTGGTCGCAGCCGTGCTGCTGCTGGCGGGCGGCTTGGCCGCGCTGCAGACGGCGTCGATCGTCGCGGCGCTGCCGTTCTCGCTGATCATGATCGCGATGATCTACGGCCTGATGCGCGCCCTGAACGAGGAGACGACGACTGGAGAGCCGCTCCTGCACCTGCCGCACCGCCGTCACGCGGAGAAGAAGTCATGAGCCGTATCGCCGCTTGGATCCCGTTCGCCGTCGCGTTCCTGCTCGTCTGGCCGGCTGGTGCGCAGGACCTCACAGAGCCCGGCGTGCGCAGCCAAGGCTTGGTGCAAACGCCGATCGAGGAGGGGGCCCGGCCACTGGTCGGCCCGGGGGCTGATGCCAGCCGGGTGCGCAAGATGACGCATCTCGGCCTCAACCTCGGCCAGTCGATCGAGACGGTACGCAAGGTCTATCCCGACCTCGACCCGACGGCGGTGTACGGCACGGCGGCCGAGGAGCTGGTCCGGCACTACACGGCGGAGCTGACCACCGCAGGCGACGTCAAGCTGACCTTGCGCTTCGACCGGCAAAAGCAGCTTTATCAAATCAAGAGCACGCAGGTGCTGCGGCCCGGCGTGGCGCCCGCGGCCCTGCGCCAGCGGGTCGAATCCAAATACGGCCCGGCGGATGTCTCGGGTCAGATGGGTCTTGGCGTATTCCGGATCGGCTACAGCGACCCGCGGGCGGAACTGAACGTGATCGCGGACATCGCGCTCGCTGGCCGGGATGCGCCCTCGGCGATCCGCATCGAGTTGATCGATCACGCCCTGGAAGCCGAGAACGAGGCGTCCTACCGCGTCGAAGCGGCGGAGAAGAACAAGCAGCCGGGGCCGCCGCCAACCGGCGACACGCGGGTTCAGCTCTAGGATCACCCTGGCCGGCCTGGCGCCGCTCGCCAAGGACAGCGGCGCGCGTCGTCGCCCGCATCGCCATCGCCCGCACACGGCCGGTGCGCCGCGACGCCAAACCCCGCTC
The DNA here is from genome assembly GCA_964422775.1 of uncultured Rhodovibrio sp. Taxonomy (GTDB): domain Bacteria; phylum Pseudomonadota; class Alphaproteobacteria; order Kiloniellales; family Rhodovibrionaceae; genus Rhodovibrio. The sequence continues at coordinate 1,566 of CAYRCO010000281.1, read as the reverse complement.
CCGCGACTCGCGTCCGTCGTGCCACACTCGTGCCCATGACCCACGCCGATTTCGTCCACCTGCGCGTTCACTCCGCCTATTCGCTCTCGGAAGGGGCGATCAAGCTGGACAAGCTGGTCGCGCTCGCCGCCGAGCAGCAGATGCCGGCGGTCGCGATGACCGACACCAACAACCTGTTCGGCGCCCTGCAGTTCGCGCAGGCGGCGATGAAGAAGGGCGTGCAGCCGATCCCGGGCTGCCAGCTGAACCTGGCGCGCGCCGACGCCGACCCGACCGCGCAGTCCGGCCATAAGCCGGCTCCCGAGCCGGTCGTGCTGCTGGCGCAGTCGGAGACCGGCTATCAGAACCTGATCAAGCTCGCCTCCGCCGCCCACCTGCAGACCGAGCCGGGCGAGCTGCCGCACGTCGAGTGGCAGCAGCTGGAGGACCACGCCGGCGACCTGATCTGCCTCACCGGCGGGCCCGACGGCCCGCTCGGCCGGCTGCTGCGCGACGGCAAGGCCGAGGCGGCGGGCGAGGTGCTGGATCGCCTGAACGCCGCCTTCCCGGGCCGCCTCTACGTCGAGCTGCAGCGCCACGACCTGGCGGAAGAGGAGGCGTGCGAGGAGGGGCTGATCCAGCTCGCCTTCGACCGCGCGGTGCCGCTGGTCGCGACCAACGAGCCGTTCTTCCCGACCCGCGACATGCACGAGGCGCACGACGCGCTCTTGTGCATCGCCGAGGGCGCGTACGTCAGCCAGGAGAACCGCCGCCAGCTCACGCCCGAGCACTACTTCAAGTCGGCATCCGAGATGCGCGAGCTGTTCGCCGACCTGCCCGAGGCGGTCGACAACACCCTCACGATCGCCCGGCGCTGCGCCTACTTCCCCGAGCCGGTCGAGCCGATGCTGCCGCCCTACGAGACGGCAGGCGGGCGCTCCGAGGCGGAGGAGCTGCGCGCGCAGTCCGAAGACGGGCTCAGGAAGCGCCTGGAGACGGCTGTCTTCACCGGCGCCGAGGCGGACGCGGCCGAGCGCGAGCGGATCGCCCACCCCTACTGGCAGCGCCTGGAGCACGAGCTCAACGTCATCGAGCGGATGGGCTTTCCGGGCTACTTCCTGATCGTCGCCGACTTCATCCAGTGGGCGAAGACTCACGACATCCCCGTCGGCCCCGGCCGCGGCTCCGGCGCGGGGTCGGTCGTCGCCTGGGGGCTGACGATCACCGACCTGGACCCGCTGCGCTGGAACCTGCTGTTCGAGCGGTTCCTGAACCCCGAACGCGTGTCCATGCCGGACTTCGACGTGGACTTCTGCCAGGACCGCCGGGACGAGGTGATCCAATACGTCCAGGACAAGTACGGCCACGACAAGGTCGCCCAGATCATCACCTTCGGGAAATTGCAGGCGCGCGCGGTGGTGCGCGACGTCGGCCGCGTCTTGCAGATGCCCTACGGCCAGGTCGACAAGATCTCCAAGCTGATCCCGAACAACCCGGCCCAGCCGACCACGCTCAAGGAAGCGATCGACGGCGAGCCGATGTTGCAGGAGCAGCGGGACAGCGATGAGACGGTCGCCCGCCTCTTGG
>CAYRCO010000280.1:0-4118 GCA_964422775.1 uncultured Rhodovibrio sp. | reverse complement strand
CGTGCGTGCGATTTGGCCCGATGCCGGTCGAGCGCGTACAGTCGCGGCCCGCAGGCGAGGGGAGACGCCAGCATGAGCGACGATCCGCGCAAGTCAGACCAGGGCGACGGCGGTCCCGACGGCGATCCACAGTCCGGCGGCGACAGCTTCGTCGACCGGCACTTGGGCAAGATCGTCGCGGCGGCGCTGCTGATCGGTCTGCTTGGCATCGCGGCCCGGGCGCTGGTGGCGTGAACCGGCCCGGCGGTTGCCGCGCGGGCGCCTGTCCGCCATCTCGCGTGCGCTTACACGCGGCGACCCGGCAGCGATGAGTTCGAAGAGCGATCCCACCCACGGCCCGTCCTCCCGGCCGCCCACCGCGCCACCGGCTTGGCCGGCGCAGGTCGGCCTGCGCGCGCCCACCGGCGTGGCGCTCTACGCGTTTTTGGCGCTGCTGCCGCTCGGGCTTGCGGTCCCGCTCAAGGACCGGCCGGTGATGGACGAGGTGGCGACCTCGCTCGGCTTGGTCGCGTTTGCGATCGCGCTCTTGGAATTCGCGCTGTCGGGGCGGTTCCGACGGGTGTCCGGGCGGATCGGCGTGGACCGGACGCTCAGGGTGCACCGCGTGGTCGCCTATACGATGGTGGTGCTGATCGCGCTCCACCCCTTCCTCTACACCGATTCCGACGACGACCGGCGGTTCGCCACCGCGCCCTGGTTTACCGGCACGGAGCCCAGCCTGGGTCTGGCGCCGCTGCCGCTTTGGACCGGGACCGCGGCGTGGCTGTTGGTGGCGGCGCTGGTGGTGACCGCGGTCGACCGCACGACCTTGCCCTGCCGCTACGAGACCTGGCGGCGCTTGCATGCGGCCGGCGCGGGCGTGGCGACGGCACTCGTCGCGGTGCACGCCTTCACCGCCGGCGGCTACAGTGGCGACCTGCCGCTCGCGCCTTATTGGGCCGCGCTGCTGGCCGGCGCGGGGGCCAGCCTCGGCTACGGCTACCTGCTGCAGCCCTGGCGGCAGACCGCGCATCCCTACCTCGTGGACCGGGTGGTGCCGGTCGCTTCGCACAGCTGGGAACTGGTTCTGCGCCCGCAGGACGGCCGCGGGCTGGCCTTCCGCCCCGGGCAGTTCGCCTGGCTCAAGCTGGGCGGCGCGTACGCCGGCGTGGAGCATCCCTTCTCGATCTCAACCGCGCCCACGGGCGGCCCGGAAATCGCCTTCGTCATCAAGGAAAAGGGCGACTTCACCAACGCGATCGGGCAGGTGCCGCCCGGAACGCCGGCCTACCTGGACGGCCCGCACGGCCACTTCGTCCCCGACGCCGCCCCGGTGCCATCGGTCTACGTCGCCGTCGGCACCGGGATCGGGCCGGTGCTGAGCCACCTGCGCGCCTTCCGCGACGCCGGCGACCGGCGGGCGCTCACCCTGATCTACGCGGCCGAGACCCCGGACGCGCTGGTCTGCCGCGACGAACTCCATGAGCTCGGCCACAGCCTCGACCTCACCTGCCATCTGGTGGTGCGCACGCCGGATGCCGCCTGGACCGGCCGGGTCGGGGAGATCGACCGCGAGCTGCTCGAAGCCTGCCTGCCCGACCGCGCGCGGTCCGCGCACCGCTATTTCATCTGCGGGCCGCCGTCGATGATGGCCACGGTCGCCCGCACCCTGCGGCGCCTGGGCGTGCCGCGCCGGCGGGTCGTTACGGGGTCGTAACGCCCTGGGCGTGGCGACGATGCGCGAGCGCGCCACGGCGGCGGCAATACCCGTCAGGCGCGCTTCGACACGCCGCCGTGGCCGGCGGCTGCTCAGCATGAAGTCCCGGAATTTACACCAAACCCAGGTTCATTCTGAGCCGGCTGGCGCAGCCAGCCGTGTCGAAGAGCGTCCGACAGCGATCGAAGCGCCTGCGGCTCCCGCTATGCCGCCTTGGCGTGCGGGGCCTGGCTCTTCAGGCCGGACCAGAGCAGCACGAACACCAGCATGATCAGGATGTTCACGACCGCCTGCACGCCCAACTGGGTGGGCGTGATCTGGCTCTGGCCAATGCCGAAGTAGATGTAGAAAGCATAGGCGATGCCGAGCGCCTGCTCCCCGACCGCGACCCAGATCAGGCCCAGGTAGCGCAGCGGCTCCAGCAGCATGAACGCGTACATCGCCGCCAGCAGCACCATCACCATGCCGTACTGCGTGCTCATCGCGAGCAGCGGTTCGCTCCAGCCGCCCTCGGCGCTCCAGCCGACCGAGTTCGCGCCGACCTCCGGCCAGAAGGTCGACAGCGCGCCGAAGATCAGGTGCCAGACCACCCAGATCGCTAGTACGACGCGCAGGACGTTGAGACGCGACATGATCGAGAAACCCCCTCCAACTGATTGACCTTGGACGCGTTAAAACCGCGCCTGTTTCCAAAATGGCTTCTCGCGGCGCAAGAAGAAAGGGGCCGCGTGAGCTGCTGCGCGCCAACGCGGGCCGCTGCTACCCGCCGCTCACCATCGACTTCAGCTGCCGGTTGGCAACCGCCAGCATGGCGAGGTCTGGGGTGCCGGCGGAGCGCAGTTCGGTCACCAGTTGCTCGGTGCGGGTGACCAGGGCCTGACGGTTGCGCGCCCAGGCCTCCACCGCGTCGCTGCCGTTGCCGCCGGCGGCCTGGGTCTCCAGTACCCGTGTGGTCAGGTCCGACTGGTGGCCGTAGAAGTCGTCGATGATCGCGCCCACCGCCAGCTTGTCCCAGGCGTCGTCGGTGGGCAGCTGGTTGGCGGCGTGGCGCAGCCAGTCGAAGCCGAAGCGTTGGCCGACCGCGAAGAAGGTCCGCGCGACCGCGGCGACCTCCATGTCGAGGTTCCCGGCGATCCGGCAGATGTCGAGCGACGGCGGCAGCAGACGGAGTGCTGCCACCCGGCGGGCGAGCTCCTCCCCCGCGCCCTGCTGCTGATAGCGTTCGGCCCGGCGGTCGCGCTCGCGCAGGTCGCCCTTGGCGAGCAGCTGGTCCAGCTGGCCGGCGACGGTGACCACCCCGTCGGTGAAGGTCGCGCAGACGTCCTGGATGTCGAGCGGATGGTTGCAGGTGCGCAGGAACCAGCTGGTCGCCCGCTCGACCAGCCGGCCGGCCTCGGTCAGCATCTCCGCCTGGGTTTCGGCGGGCGCGATGGTATCCAGCGCTTCCACCCCGGCCCAGACCTCGCGCAGGCCGAACACCTCGCGCGCGGCCATGTAGGCGCGGGCGACCTCGTCGCTCGGCATGCCGGTCTTCTCGCGCGTCTCGTGCACGAAGGTCATGCCGCAGCGGTTGACGATAGAGTTGGTGACCGAGGTCGCCACGATCTCCCGGTTCAGGCGGTGCTCCTCGATCTGCCGGGGATAGCGCTGGCGCAGCTGCTCCGGATCGTCCGGTAGGTCGGAGGCGAGCAGCTCTTCGTACAGGACGATCTTGGCATAGCTCATCAGCACCGAGATCTCCGGCCGGGTCAGGCCGACCCCGGCCTTGCGGCGTTCCAGGATGGCCTCGTCGTCCGGCAGGTACTCGATGCTGCGGTTCAGCTTGCCCTGGCGTTCGAGCGCGCGCATGAACCGGGCCGAGCGGTCGAGCAGGTGCGCGCCCAGCCGCTCGGTAACCGAAATCGCCTGGGTCTGCAGGTAGTTGTCCAGCAGGACCAGGTGCTCGACCTCGTCCGACATCGACTGCAGCAGCTCGTTGCGCTGCTTGCGGGTGATGTCGCCCGCTTCCTCGACCATGCCCAGCAGGATCTTGATGTTGACCTCGTGGTCGGAGCAGTCGACGCCGCCCGAATTGTCGATCGCGTCGGTGTTGCAGCGCCCGCCGTTGAGCGCGAACTCGATCCGGCCCAGCTGGGTCACGCCCAGGTTGGCGCCCTCGCCGATCACCCGGCAGCCCAGGTCCTTGCCGTCGACCCGGATGGCGTCGTTGCCGCGGTCGCCGACGTCGGCGTGGCTTTCGTCGGAGGACTTGACGTAGGTGCCGATGCCGCCGAACCAGAGCAGGCCGCAGTCTGCCTTGAGCAGGGCGTGGACCAGCTCGTTGGGCGCGACCTGATCCTTCTCCAGGCCGAAGCGCTGCTTGATCTCCGGGGTCAGTTGAATCGACTTCGCCTTGCGCTCGAACACCCCGCCGCCCTTGGAG
>CAYRCO010000279.1:0-4162 GCA_964422775.1 uncultured Rhodovibrio sp. | reverse complement strand
GGTCGCGGTCGACGGCGCGCGCCTGTCGCCGGCGGACCTGCTGGCGCGGCTCAACACGCTCGCCGGCGACAACGGCATCGGTCGGCTGGACATCGTCGAGAACCGCTTCGTCGGCATGAAGTCGCGCGGGGTCTACGAAACCCCCGGCGGCACGATCATGCTGGCCGCCCACCGGGCGATGGAATCGCTCACGCTCGACCGCGAGGCCGCCCACCTCAAGGACGAGCTGATGCCGCGCTACGCCAAGCTGATCTACAACGGCTTCTGGTGGGCGCCGGAGCGCGAGATGCTGCAGGCGCTGATCGACAAGAGCCAGCAGCACGTAACCGGCCAGGTCCGGCTCAAGCTCTACAAGGGCAACGTCGTCGTCGAGGGCCGGCGCAGCCCGGAATCGCTTTACAGCCAGGAGCACGTGACCTTCGAGGAGGACACGGTCTACGACCAGCGCGACGCCGAGGGCTTCATCAAGCTGAACGCGCTGCGCCTGCGCTTAAGCGGTCGCCAGAAGTAGAGCGCCGCTATCCGCCAGCCCGCGTTGAGGCACCCGGCGCGCTAAAGCCCTGTTAACCCACGCCTGGGTAGGCTGCTGGACCGAGCATCGACGCCGGCGTGGGAAAGCTTTAGCCGTGTGGCCGTTTAGCCTGTTCAAATCGAAAGCCGCCCGCGGATCGGCTAGCCGCGGCGGGGCCGGACGCGCCCCTGGCGACGGTCCGGCCGCGCCGGTCGCGCGCGCGCGGATCGACCGCAAGGTCTATCCGGTCGCCCGGCTGGACAAGGCGACCGTGACGATCGACGGCTTCCAAGGCGACATGGTGCCCAACCAGCGCTTCCAGTTCGCCTTCTGCCTGGAGGTCGACGGCGAGGAGGTCGAGGTTCCGACGCGCGGCACCGTGCTGCGCGTCGCCGGCGGCCAGGTGGTCGCCCGGTACCTCGCCCCGCAGCCGTACTACCAGAAGCTCATGCGCCGCGCGCTCGGCCAGCGGGCGGCCTGACCGGCAATCCCGCAGCCTTCACCTCAGTGCGGCGGCAGGGCGCTCACGCCGACCAGCCAGGGGTGCAGGTGCATCACGGCGGCGTAGACCGCCAGGCCCGCAACCGGGCGCCACAGGCCGAGGCCCTTCCAGTCCATCTTGGTCCGCCCGGCGATGATCGCGGCGAACGGCACCAGGCTGGTGGTCAGCTGGATCGGGCCCCAGCCGGCGCCCATCTGATGCTGGCGCTTGATGTCGATGTGCCACATGCCGCCCAGCGACAGGATCAGCATCCCGGCGAACACCACCATCGAGGCGGCGTCGCCGTTGACGCAGAGGTGCGAGACCGCCCACAGGCTCGCGCCCCACAGGAAGGGGTGCCGGGTGATCCGCAGGATGCCGGGCGCCGGGTCCTCGGGACCCAGTTCGGCCGCGCGCTTGTCGCCGCCCACCATGGTCGGGCTGCGGGTGGTCACGCCCGCGACCACCAGAATGGCGGCGAGCGCGTTCAGCACGGTGGGGATCCAGTAAAGCTCGATCGGCGGGTACCAGATCGCGATCGGCGGGGCGGCGCCGTAGGCCACCACCAGCCACAAGAGCGCGCCCGTCATCGCCAGCGAATAGACGGTGGTGAAGCCCTGCGCGCCCAGGAACTTCACCGATGGATCGCGGATCGCCTGGCTGGACAACAGGAAGTGACCGCCCACGAAGAACACCGTGGCGGCGAACAGGGCGTCGAGGGTTCCGAACATGGGGTGCGGCGGGGCTTTCGGGGCTGGTGGGTCGCCTGGACGCCGCCGGCGGCGGCGCCAGTCTCGGATTTGGGCGGCTCTCGGGTCGCGGCGGCGGCCTTGTAGCGCCGGGCTGAACCGTGCGACAAGCCGGGCCGCCGCCGCAAGCCCGGCGACCCTTCGACCAGGACCTTTTGCCGCGATGACCGAGCGCAACGACCCCAACCCACTGAACCGCGCGGACGCGTCCGGCGAGGCGAACGCGCCCAAGCGCACCGAGGACAGCGACCCGCTGGCGGGCGAGATCCTGCGCCTGGTGGAACAGCGCGGCCCGGGCAAGTCGATCTGCCCCAGCGAGGTCGCGCGGGCGTTCGCCGAGGAACGGCGCAAGCCGACCGACCCGCCGGACCTCTGGCGCAAGTACCTGCCCGCGGTGCGCCAGCAGGCCAAGAACCTGGCCCGGCAGGGCCGCATCTCGATCCTGCGCAAGGGCAAGCCGGTCGACCCGACCGTCCCGGTCAAAGGCGTGATCCGCCTCAGCCGGCCGGTTCCCGGTGACGATGCGGGTGAGAGCGCGGGTGACACGGGCGAGAGCGCGGACGACAGCTAGCCCGCCACTAATCCGCTCTCCTCCACTGGGAGGAGAGGGTTAAGGAGAGGAGGTTGCCGCGCCCGTGCAGCTCCGCAGTGCCGTAGGGTGGGTTCGCGCAGCAACCCACCAAGCAGCGCATCGGATGCGGACGCCGCGTGGTGGATTGCCGCTAACGCGGCGAATCCACCCTACGGCGTCGTCCCAAGTCGGTTTGCCGTGCAAACCACCTCACCCTGGCCCTCTCCCCCCATTGGCGGAGAGGGGACCCGCTGCCGCGCCGTGCGAACGCCGCCTGCGCCGTCGCGAACCCGCGGCGGGCGGTTAAACGTCCGGCTCGGCGATGCCGTAGGCGCGGCAGCAGGCGGTAACGGTGTTGGCGAGCAGCACCGCGATGGTCATCGGGCCGACGCCGCCCGGCACTGGGGTGATGGCGCCCGCGACGTGCTTTGCGCCCTCGAAGTCGACGTCGCCCACCAGCGGGCCCTTCTCGCCCTCGCGCTCCGGCGGCAGGCGGTTGATGCCGACGTCGATCACGGTCGCGCCCGGCTTGATCCAGTCGCTCTGCACCATGCGCGTGCGCCCCACCGCGGCGACCAGGATGTCGGCGGTGCGGCAGACGTCGGCGAGGTTCTTGGTCTTGGAGTGGGCGACCGTGATCGTGCAGTTGCGCGCCAGCAGAAGCTGGCTCATCGGCTTGCCGACGATGTTCGAGCGCCCGAGCACGACCGCGTTGAGCCCGGTCAGGTCGCCCAGCTGATCTTCCAGCAGCATCAGGCAGCCCATCGGCGTGCAGGGCACGAGCGCGCGGTCGAGCTGGCCGCGCGACAGCAGGCCGGCGTTGACCACGTGGAAGCCGTCGACGTCCTTGGTCGGGTCGATCGCGGCCAGCACCTTCTCCGAATCGATCTGATCCGGCAGCGGCAGCTGCACCAGGATGCCGTGCACGGCTGGGTCGGCGTTCAGCTGGCGCACCAGGTCGAGCAGCGTCTCCTCGGCGGTGTCGGCGGGCAGCCGGTGCTGGAACGACTGCATGCCGACCTCGGCCGTCTTCTTGGCCTTCATGTTGACGTAGACCTGGCTGGCCGCGTCCTCGCCCACCAGCACGACCGCGAGGCCCGGCTGGATCCCGTGCCGCTCGCTCAGCGCCTGCACCTGCCGGGCGACGCGCGCGCGCACCTCGCCGGCGTAGGCCTTGCCGTCGATCAACCGGGCGCCGGCGCTTTGCGGATCCGCCATTTGGGGGGCACTCGCCTGAGTCATGGGATTGCGTCTCCACGGCACCCGTCGCGCGCGGCGGGCGCCTGTTTGTGTCTGATCGCCTTTGCGCGCCGTCGGCAGCCTGTCGCCGCGCGGGCTGCGTCACGCGGTTGCGAGTGTGCCGCGCACGCCGTCGTCAAAACCCGCCCGAAACCGCCGCCGAACGATCCCACACCGACGCTTTGGGCGGCGCAGCAGGGCCGTTAGCGCGACAGCTCGGCCGCCAGACGTGCGGCCAGCGTGTCCGGATCGCCCGCCAGGTGCAGGCGCTTGCGCCGCGCACTCTGCCCGGCGGCCAACGTCAGATCCGACTTGGACAGCCCCCAGCGCTTGGCGAGCAGCCGGATCAGCGCTTGGTTCGCCTTGCCTTCGACCGGCGGCGCTTTCAGGCGCACCCGCAGGACGGTGCGGCCGTCGTCTTGGCGCTGCACCCCCTCGACCCGGTCGGCCTTCGCGCCCGGCGTGACCTGCAGCTCGACGCTGAGGCCGTCGCCGGTCGCGCGCCAGGGGCGGGCATCCTGCTCGGCCACGGGCGGACGCTTACATGCCGCCCATGCCGCCGCCGGCCATCATCTCGTAGCGCAGGTTGCCGAGCACCCGCTGCACGAAGA
>CAYRCO010000278.1:0-4259 GCA_964422775.1 uncultured Rhodovibrio sp. | reverse complement strand
AGCCGCTCGACCTTCAGCCGGCGCTCCTCGGGCTCCGCCGCGGGCTCGCCGATGGCGCGGATCTCCACGCCCGGGGCCAGGTCGCCGTCCTTCAGACCGGCGCGGTCGTTGCGCCAGGGCTGGCCGACCTCGACCGTCCAGCTCTCGCCGTCGGCGTCGACGGTGAGGATGCCGTGCGGGTTGCCGAGATTGGCTTCCTGGATGATCCCGGTGAGCTCGATGTTGCCGCCGGTGGTCCAGCGCCAGCCATGGTGGGCCTGCGCCAGCGCCGGCACCAGCAGGGCGAAGGCGGTCAGGGCCGCCAGAAGTGGTGTGCGCACGTCGGAAGTCTCCCGCGTCGGGTTGAAGCACTTTCGGCTGGCATCGCGAACCCGCCGGCTCGCGATTACTCTAAGCTAAGGATCGCGCGGGGACGCGGCGAAAATGCGGCAAGCACCCGCGCGGCGCAGTTGTCCAAAAATGCCCCGGCAGCAGGCTGACCGCTGCCGGGGTAAGGCGTGGAGGCAGCTTGGCAAACGCGAAACACAAAGGCAGGCACCCTCCGCCAGGGGCCGGCGTCCGGGCCGGTGGATGGCGACGGGACACCGGCCGCGGCCGCCGGCCCTCCAGGAGAGACGGAGCCTGGCAGGGAGGCCGGGCCGCCCGCCCGTACGGACGGGCACACACGCACGGGAGCGGGCGGCCCAAGGGGCCCGGCGGACGGGCCCCAGTTCGCTGCGGCTTGGAAGAGACGGGAAGAAACCGCCGCGAACTATCCCTGCATACGCGGTTCCCACCGAACCAGTTCACAGATCGCCAGAAAAATTTTTGGAGTGCAAATGTTGCCGTTTGAGTAGCGACAGCACGCCGCAGGCGACCGGCGGCAGGTGTGCGCCAAGTATAGCGCCCGCGGTCAAGCTCGCCGGGGCGTTGACCCCCGCGTGTCCGCGCGGTCGGCCCAGTTGCGTGGACCCGTCGCGGCCCCTATGGTCGCGCGGGCCGCGCGCGCCACTTTCACGGGCGGGCGCCGGCGGCGATCCGCGCGGACGACACCCTGGTTTCCCGCGCGCCTCGCGCCGAACCCGCCCGCCGGCGGCCCGGCACCCGACCGCGACACGAGAACCCGTAAAGCCCCGCATGACCGATCAGCAGCATACGCGCAACTTCGCCATCATCGCGCACATCGACCACGGCAAGTCCACCCTCGCCGACCGGATGATCCAGCTGTGCGAGGGGGTGAGCGAACGCGAGATGCGCGAGCAGTTCCTGGACAACATGGACCTGGAGCGCGAGCGCGGCATCACCATCAAGGCGCAGACGGTGCGCCTGACCTACCGGGCCGCGGACGGCACGGCCTACACCTTCAACGTCATCGACACGCCCGGTCACGTCGACTTCTCCTACGAGGTCTCGCGCTCGCTCAAGGCGTGCGAGGGCTGCATCCTGCTGGTCGACGCGAGCCAAGGCGTAGAGGCGCAGACGCTCGCCAACGTCTACCTCGCGCTCGACCACGACCTCGAGATCATCCCAGTCCTGAACAAGGTCGACCTGCCGGCCGCGGAACCGGAGCGGGTGATGCAGGAGATCGAGGACGTGATCGGCCTGGACGCGACCGACGCGCTGTTGATCTCCGCCAAGACCGGCCAGGGTGTCTCCGACGTCACCGAATCGATCGTCCAGCGGATCCCGCCGCCCGCCGGCGACCCGAAGGCGCCGCTGAAGGCGCTGCTGGTGGACAGCTGGTACGACCAGTACATGGGCGTGATCGTGCTCACCCGCGTGATGGAGGGGCAGGTCCGCCAGGGCACCCAGATCCGCATGCTGGGCACGCGCGCGCTGCACGACGTCAACGAGGTCGGCACCTTCCAGCCCGCGCGCACCAAGGGCCAAGTGCTGGGCCCGGGCGACCTCGGCTATATCATCTCCGGCATCAAGGACATCGACGAAGCGCAGGTCGGCGACACGATCACCGACGAGAAGAACCCCTGCGCCAAGCCGCTGGAGGGTTACAAGCCGTCCGTCCCGGTGGTGTTCTGCGGCCTGTTCCCGGCCTCGACGGAAGACTACGAGCAACTGCGCGACGCGCTCGGCAAGCTCCGGCTGAACGACAGCTCGTTCCAGTTCGAGCCGGAGAACTCGCCCGCGCTGGGCTTCGGCTTCCGCTGCGGCTTCCTGGGCCTATTGCACCTGGAGATCGTCCAGGAGCGCCTGGAGCGCGAGTACGACCTCGACCTGATCACCACGGCGCCCAGCGTGATCTACCGGGTGATGAAGACCAACGGCGAGATCGTGGAGCTGCACAACCCGACCGACATGCCCGAGCGCATGCACATCGAGGCGATCGAGGAGCCGTGGATCCGCGCGACCATCCTGGTTCCGGACGACTACCTCGGCAACGTCCTGAAGCTGTGCGAGGAGCGCCGCGGCATCCAGCAGGACCTGACCTACGCCGGCGACCGGGCGATGGTGGTCTACCAGCTGCCGCTCAACGAGGTGGTTTACGACTTCTACGACCGCCTGAAGTCGATCACCAGCGGCTACGCCTCGTTCGACTACCAGATGGAAGGCTACCACGAGGGCGACCTGGTCAAGCTGGACATCCTGGTGAACCAGGAGCGGGTCGACGCGCTCGCCCTGATCGTCCACCGCAGCCAGGCGGAAACCCGCGGCCGGGCGGTCTGCCAGAAACTGAAGGAGCTGATCCCGCGGCAGCTGTTCAAGGTCGCCATCCAGGCCGCGATCGGCGGCAAGGTGGTGGCGCGCGAGACCGTGCCGGCGGTGCGCAAGGACGTCACCGCCAAGTGCTACGGCGGCGACGTGACGCGTAAGCGCAAGCTTCTGGAGAAGCAGAAGGAAGGCAAGAAGAAGATGCGCCAGTTCGGCAAGGTCGAGATCCCGCAGTCGGCCTTCCTGGCGGCGCTCAAGATGGACGACCAGTAGCGTCTAGAGCAACATGCTCGAAGGCCGAAACGGCCCTCGAGCTGAATGTTGCTCTAACTTCTTGAAGAGCGGGCAAGATTCAGCTGGAAGGTGATTCCACCTTCCAGCATCTCGCCCTAGGCGCGCGTCTGGGCGCGCCCCCTGCGCTCTCTAACGCGCCCTGTGGCGGGCTCAGCCGAACTTGCGGTCGCGCTTGCGCCCGCCGCGCGCCAGCAGCAGCAGGACGACCGCGAGGCCGAGCGCCCCCAGCGCGACGTAAAGCCCGGGCTGCTGCAGCAGCGGGAACACGCCGGACTGCCACAAGGGCGGCCAGATGCCCCGTTCGATCGTCGCCTGCACGAGGTTCAGGCTGCCGCGGTCAAGCGTGTACCAAATCTGCCCCAAGGGCTGCGTCACCGCCATGCCGGAGGCGGCGGCGGCGACCAACAGCCCGGTCGACGCCAGGCCCGCCAGCAGCGCCACGAATCCCAGAAGTCCGAATAGAAACCGCACGATGGCCGCCGTCGCTCCCCTTTAGGGCAAGATGCTGCGAGGTGGACCCACGTCTCGCCTGAATCGTGCCCGGTTTTCCCTAGGTTAGAGCCAAATCCGCGATGCGGGCCGGTCCGGCCGTCACCGGTTTTGCCCTCGTGTGCGGGCGGGCGGCATCGCCTTAAGCGGCGCTTTGCCGGCGCAAGCCCCCCGGCCGTGGGGCTCAGCCTAAGCCACGGCGGTGCATCGGGGGAAGGGCAGGGAACGCGCACACGGCGCGCCCGACCGCCGCGACTCCGGGACGGGCCGGATCGCCGCCATGTTGCATCGCCGGAGCGCCTTCGCTAGGTTGCGCCCGCGCTGACCGGCGGCGCCCGCAAACCCGCCGTCAGCCGCCAAAACCGCGCCCTGGAAGGCGGCCGCAGTACACGATGGCCGCTTGGTAGAATCAGGCGCGTTCTTGTGGAGGGGTGGCCGAGCGGTCGAAGGCGCACGCCTGGAAAGCGTGTGTACGGGTATTCCCCGTACCGAGGGTTCGAATCCCTCCCCCTCCGCCAATCGTGTCAGCGGTTGTTCCTGTAAAATCCGATCTTTGGATCAAGCCGCAGAACAGGCTTCAGGCGTGTACTGACGGCTTGCTACCGGTATGGCTAAGCGCGGAATCGGGGTCGATTGCGGAAGCGCGCTGCCTAAAAAATCTTATGCCCGGCAACCAGGGCGACGCCTAGCAGGACGACGAAACCGATCCAGATCCAGCTCATGGCTTCGTTGGTCATTGCGCGACTCCCATACCGCTCTACCGTCGATCGATAGAGGCAGATTACGACATCCCTGTGACCTTTCGCAGGTCACAGGTTAGGTATGGGTGC
>CAYRCO010000277.1:0-4271 GCA_964422775.1 uncultured Rhodovibrio sp. | reverse complement strand
TCCGCCCGCTGGGCGTCGGACAGGACCAGACCGGTTTCCCGTTCCCGGCGCTGCAGGCCGGCGATGCGCTGCTGGGCCTCGTTCACCCGCTCGGCCAGGCGCTGCTCGCGCGCGCGGTACTGTGCCTCAGCCTCGCGGCGGATCTGCTCGATCACGGTGAACGGCCGCTCGGCAAGGCCGCGGCCGCGCAGGCCGAGCAGCGCCTGCCCGCCGGTCAGCGTGTCCACCAGGTTGAGCACGAAGTCGCCATTGCCGGTCGCCGCCACGCGGCGCTGCTCGCCCATCATCTCCTGCCGGCGGGTCCAGACGGCGTCGTCCAGCAGGTCGCTGTCCGCCACCACGACGAGCGGCCCGGCGCCGCCCGGACGGTCGATCCGGGCCGCCAGGACCCGGGGCGCGCCGGAGGGGACGAAGTCGGCCAGCAGGCGGCCCGGGTTCGGCCGGGTGGCGATCCGCGCGACCGCGATCTCCGCCGCCTGGTCGCTGGTCGTGACCAGCGGGGTCAGGGTGGCGCCCGCCGAGGCCTGCAGGCTGCCTGCGGAGTTCAGCGCCAGGCCCGGCAGGTTGGCGGTCGCCGGATCGTCGGCCGCCAGCCGGTCCTGCGGCAGCAGCAGCCAGGGCAGATAATCCACGGCCGTCTCCCGCCCGCCCAGGCGCGTGCGCACCCGCCGGGCGTGCGCGCGGTCGCCGACGATCCGGTCGGCATCGATGCTCACGCCCCAGTCGGTCAGCAGCGGGGCGAGGGCGTCCAGCCCCTTGCCATAGGGCGCCCCGGGCGCGCTTGCGAGCGCCAGCGTCTCCGCGAACGGGTCGGCGAAGGCGAGCACCGCGCCGCCATCCGCCGCGTAAGCCTTGATCGCGCCTTCCAGATCGGCGCCCAAGGCCGGCGGCTGCGCCAGGATCAGGAGGTCGAGCGCCTCCGCGGGAAGGCCGGCGTCGTCGCCGTCCAGTTCGACCACCTCGTAGTCCTGGCGCAGGCGTTCCAGCACGCGCCAGGCCGGCGTGCCGCGCTGGACGTCGCCCGCCATCGGCAGATCGGTCAACAGGCCGACCCGCGGGGCCTGCGGGTGCGCCAGAGCCCGGACCGCGCGGGTCAGGTCGTGTTCCAGGAAGGCGGCGCGCTCGGGAGCGAACAGCGGGATCGTCTCGCGGTCGTCGGTGCTGTTGCGGCCGACCAGGCCGAAATACGCCGTCTCCCCGCCGCGGCCGAGCTGCAGCGCGGTCAGGCCGTCGGCGAGCGCGCGATCCTCTTCCGGGGAGTAGGGCTCGGGCGTGAAGCGCTGCAGGCGTAGCATGCCGTCGGACAGGCGGACGTAGTGGTCCAGCATCGCCGACACCCGCCGGGCGTGATCGGCGAGCGGCGCGCCGGCCTGACGCACCGCCTGCGACCGGTAGTAGGACAGCGTGATCGGCTCCGGGATGTCGGCCAGCACGTCGCGCGTCGCCTCCGACAGGGTGTGCCGCGCGTCCGCCGTCAGGTCCAGGCGCGCGCGCTCCAGCGCCTGCAGCGCGAAGGCGTTGACGGCGAGAAAGCACAGCACCGCGAGCGCGACCGCGAGGCGCGAGCGGGTGCGGCGGCTGATCATGGAGGCGGCGCCCCGGCGCTTACGCATCGCGCTTGAGTTCCACGAGCGCCGTGTTGGCGACAAGCGCGCAGGCGATCAGCGCACCGAAGAACACCACGTCGGTAAGCTGGACCACGCCTTGCTTGAAGCCGTCGAACCGGCTCAACGCCGAGAGCTGCGCCAGCGCGTCGGCCAGACCGGCCGGCAGCAGCTCGGCGAGCAGGCCCTGGCCAACCTCGCTGCCCCCGGCCAGGAGCGTGAAGCAGGCGATCAGCGCCAGCACGAAGGCGACCACCTGGTTCTGCGTCGCCGCCGACAGGCAGGCCGCCACCGCCAG
Source organism: uncultured Rhodovibrio sp. (assembly GCA_964422775.1). GTDB lineage: Bacteria > Pseudomonadota > Alphaproteobacteria > Kiloniellales > Rhodovibrionaceae > Rhodovibrio. The sequence continues at coordinate 2,369 of CAYRCO010000277.1, read as the reverse complement.
GTAGCCGCCCGCCATCAGCCAGGACCCGAGGTAGCCCGCCAGGATCGCCCCGTGGTCCGGGTCGCCGAGGTAGGCGACCGCGATCCACATCGGGGCGGTCAGGACCAGCGCCAGGCCCAGGAAGGCCCAGCCGGCGGCGAACTTCGCGATCACCAGCTGCGCGCTCGTCACCGGCAGGCTGAGCAGCAGCTCCAGCGTGCCGCTGCGCCGTTCCTCCGCCCACAAGCGCATCCCCACCGCGGGCACCAGGACCAGGTAGAGCCAGGGATGGAAATCGAAGAACGGGACCAGGTCCGCCTGCCCCCGGGCGAAGAAGCCGCCCAACTGGAAGGTCAGCAGGGCCGAAAGCACCAGGAAGGCGGTGATGAAGACGTAGGCGAGCGGGCTCGCGAAATAGGCCGCCAGCTCGCGCTTCGCCAGCGTCACCGTGACCGCGATCGTGCCCGGCGGCGCGGGGGTTGGCGCGTGGGTGTGGGCGCGCACGGGCTAGGCCGCCCGGGTCAGCTGGCGGAACACCTGGTCGAGCGGTCCGCGCGCGGCCAACGCCTCCGGGCTCGCGTCGGCGACGACACGGCCGGCGGAGACCACGATGCAGCGGCTGCACACCGCCTCCACCTCTTCCAGCACGTGGGTGGAGATCAGGATCGCCCGATCGGCCGCCAGTTCGCGCAACAGGCCGCGCACTTCGTGCTTCTGGTTCGGGTCCAGGCCGTCGGTCGGCTCGTCCAGGATCAACAGGTCGGGCTGGTGCAGGATCGCCTGTGCCAGCGCCACTCGCCGCTTGAAGCCCTTGGACAGCGTCTCCACCGGCCGGTCGAGCGCGCCCTGCAGTTCCAGCCGTTCGACCGCCCAGGCGATCTGGTCCGCGCGCGCCCGGCCGCTGTAGCCGCGCAGGCGCGCGGCCGTGCCGAGCAGCGCCCGTGGGGTCATGTCGGGGTAGAGCGGCGCGCCCTCGGGCAGATAGCCGATGTGCCGCTGCGCCGCCCGCCGGTCGGTCGCCACATCGTGGCCGCACACCCGGACCGTGCCGTCGGTGATCGACAGGGCGCCCGCGATCATTTTCATGCTGGTCGACTTGCCGGCCCCGTTCGGCCCCAGGAAGCCGAGCACCTCGCCCGCGTTCAGGGTAAAGCTCACGCCGTCGACCGCATTGATGCGCCCGAACCTGCGGGTCAGGCCGGCGATCTCGAGAATGGGGCGGATCAAAGGAACGGCTCTGGCGTCACGGGCGAATGGGGCGGCATCATCGGTCTCGCCATGGTGGCGATTTTCCACGCCCGCGCAAGGACTTCGTGCGATTTGAAGCGGCCGCGCGCACGCCCGTGCCTGGGGCCCTGGGCGACCCTGGCCAAGCGCCCGGCGATCGGCTATCGCCGAAGCTTATGAGCGATACCGACAGCCGGCTGGACTGCGTGATCGTGCTGGGCGCCGCCTTCCGCGACGGGCGCCGTGGGCCGAACCCGGCGCTGATCCGACGGGCGCGGCACGGCGCGCGCCTGACGCTCGCCAAGCCCGGAAGGGTCCTGATCGCGGTCGGCGGCGGGCCCGCGCGCGAAGCCGCGGCGATCGCTGCCTTGGCAGCGAGTGCCGGCGTCCCGACGACGGCGATCCGCTGCGAGGGGCGGTCGCGCAACACCCTTCAGAACGCCTTGCTGACCGCCCGATTGATGGGCCGTCATGGTCTCGACGGCGGCCTGCTGGTGACGGACTGGCCGCACCTGCCGCGGGCCTGGCTGTGTTTTCGCGCCGCCGGCGTGCACTGCCGCCCGGCACCGGTTCCGGGGACAGCAGGCAAGTCCGGCTTCTGGCTCCGCGAGGCCGCGGCCTGCGCGCTCTATCTCGGCCGCCTGCCGCGGCTGATCCGGGCGGCGCGGCGCTTGCGCCGTCGCGGTCGGCCGGGTTAGCGGCCGATCCAGTCCGGGCGCTGATACCGGCTGCCGCGCGCCGTCGCCATGAACTGGGCGTCCAGGTTGTCGCGCCGCGCGGTTTCCAACTCGCGCTTCAACCAGTGCAGCGCGGGACCGACGCCGCGGGCGAACCGGGCGGGCAGGGTTCCAAGAAAACTCAGGGTCGGCGGGTGGATGGACATCGGTTCGCTCTCTTCTGCCAAGCCGTCCGCGCTAGCCGGACGGGTGAGTGGACACATCCCCGCTTGTGCCGAATAGCTTGAGGCACGAAGCTTTCAAAAAGGTTTCGAAAAACCCGACAAAGCACCGAAATCTAACACACTAATTTCGAGAGAAGTCGAGCGAATTCCCCGCCATGCCGACCCGGCCGAAGCCTCAGGACTCCCCTCATTTTGCGGACTTGAGAGCGTCGGGGGCGGTGTCGTAACCGGGCGGAGTCTGGTCCGGTTACGCACGGAGGTG
>CAYRCO010000276.1:0-4293 GCA_964422775.1 uncultured Rhodovibrio sp. | reverse complement strand
GCTCCCGCCCGCCCGGGCCGACGGTCTGGGCCACGGCGCCGGCCGGCCGACGCGCGGGGCGGTGGGCACCGCGCTCGGCCTCGGCGCCGGGGTTGCCCTGCTTACGCTCGGACCGCTCGCCGGGCTCGTCACGCTGTTGGTGGGCGCACTGCTGACGGGGTTGGTGGCGCGCCTTGCCGTCAGGCAGGTGCGCGGCTATACCGGCGACGTACTGGGCGCGGTGGAGCAGACGGTGGAAACGGCCGTCCTGCTGACCGCCGCCAGCCTGCTAGCGGCGGCCGGCTCGCCGCTCGTCTAATTCCCTTCCGATCTTAAGGAGACCTGGCGCATGTCGGCGATCACACGCTGGTGGTGGATCCGCCATGCACCGGTAACCGGCGCGAACGGGCGCATCTATGGCCAGATGGACATGCATTGCGACACCTCGGACACGCCGGTTTACGACGGGCTGGCGGCGCTGCTGCCGCGCGACGCTGTCTGGGTGACCTCCCATCTCAGCCGGACCACCCGGACGGCCGAGGCGATCCTGGCCCGGCGCCCGGATCCCACGCCCGAGCTGCACCCGCATGCCGACCTTGCCGAGCAGTCGTTCGGCGACTGGCAAGGCCGGCACCGGGACGAACTGGTCGCTGAACGCGGCGAGCAGTGGAACCGCTTCTGGCTCGCCCCCGCACACGAGGCTCCGCCGGGCGGCGAGAGTTTCGCCGACCTGATCGACCGGGTTGCGACGGCCGTCGACCGCCTGTCCCGCGAGCACGCCGGCCGCGACGTGGTCGCCGTCACCCACGGCGGGACCATCCGCGCCGCCCTGGCCCTGGCGCTGTCGCTGGACCCGGAGCGCGCGCTCTCGTTCGTCGTGGACAACTGCGCCTTGACCCGGATCGACCACATCGCGCCGCCGGCCGACAGCGACGATCGCACGCCGCCTGCCTGGCGCGTGGCGCTGGTCAATCACGTGCCGCGGGGATAAGCCGCTCGTTTGGTCGCCGGTTGGTTCAATCCGGGGCGCCGCCGTTTGCAACGGCGCGCATCTCCTGAACCAGACAGTCGCCGGTGCCGCTGCCGCAGCGCGGGCACGCCGCCCGAATCAGATCCTGAAAGTCCTTGGCGATCGTCATGATCGCAAAGCACGGTCCCGGTCCCCGTGTGGACAACCGGGACTCCACTTCTATGTCCTTACAGCTTACAGGCTGTCCGGTATCGTCGATCCGAAACCCCGCCATAACGCCGCCCCCGCTCGCGCACCCTGAGAAAGCGAACCGCCCCGCGCGGATCGCACCTATGTTTTAGGATTAACGGATTTTAAGCGTATCCCAACGATCCTCGCGATACCTCGTAAGAGGTAGAAATCGACCACTTTGGACAAAACCGGGCCCGCGCGCTTTTGGTTCGCTTAAAATTTCTATTCAATACGCAAACTATGTTAATAACTGTCCCAGTGGGTCTGAACGGGCGCGGCATGCACCGGGCGGGCAAAAAGACGGCGGACAAAAAGACGGCGGACAAAAACGACGAAGGATGCGACCGGGTCATGGTCGAGCACGCAGACTTCACACTGGACGCTCGGGATCGTGCGTTGCTGCGCGCCGTCCTGGCCGGGTCCGCGCTCCGGCAGATCGCCGTGGCCCGCTGGCAAACCGACGGCGAAGTGCGCGCGGAGCTACAGCAGCTGCTCGCCCGCATCCGCAGCCGGCGCCAACCTTTCCCAGCCGACCGGGGCCAGCCAGCGCGTCCGATTTAGGGTGGGTTGCTGGACGGTAAATCTGCAGACCGGCTGATCCATGCTTCCTGTCAGCCAGTTGCGCGACCGCAGGGTAACGGCGCGGCGTGCGCGAGCGTCGACCTCAGGTCGTCTGGCGTAAGAGTACCAGCACGGCAACCAGCCCGCCCTGGATCAGCAGGGCGACCCCCAGCAGCATCGCCGCGCGTTTCAGCTGGGTCGCCTCCGGGGCGCCCACGCGGCTGAGCGTGCCGTCCTTGCGCCCGGTCAGCCGGAGCGCGCCGCCGAGCGCCCCGACCGACCAGGCATGCGCCTTGCTCACACGCTTCAGCGCGGTCAGCGGGTGCGCGCCCGGCACGAACGCGGCAGCGAGCGCGAACAGCAGCCCGGCGATCTTGTCCGGGACCCAGGTGAGGGCGGCGTCCAGCTTGACGGCGGCGAGCGCGAAGTCGCCTTCCCGGCCGGCGCCCAGTCCCTGGCCGCCCGGCTTGTTGCCGGTGGCGACCACGCACGCCACCACCCAGACCGCCTGCTGCGCCATCAGGCCCGGAAGCCCCAGCAGGACGTAGAACAGCACCGGGGCGAAGGCGGCGGAGACGGCGCGGCGCGCGCCGCCGTCGAGCGCGGCGATCGACAGACCGCGCAGATCCAGCCCCTCCAGCTGTTCGGGGGCGAGCCGTTCACCCGCCATCGGTCGCAGGGCCGCACGCGTGCGCTCGGCACCGCCGGCCGCGAGCGCGTCCGCGACCGCCTTCAGCCCGCGCAGCGCGCCGTGCTGCCCGATCAGCGCGACCAGCAGGAACAGCTCGATAACCCAGGCGAAGGGATAGACGCGGGTGAACGCGGCGAGCGCCCAGCCGAGCGCCCCGGCCGCCAGCGCGAGCGCAAGCACGACCACGAGACCGCGCAGCACCAGCGCCTGCTGGCCGCGTTGCGGGCGGTTGAGACGGCGGTCCAGCCGCCTGGCGAGGCGCGCCAGCAGGGCGCGCGGATGCGGCACCCACGGCAGCCGGGCGATCACGTCGCCGACGTAGGCTTCCACGGCAAGTGCGGCCAGCAGCAGGAACAGGGGATCGTTGGCGCCGTACGCGCCGAGCGGCGTGGTCGGGTTCATGACGGCAGCGACGATGCCCCGCCCCGACCGCCCGGTCAACGGCGTGTGGGGCGGCGTGTGGGGCGATCCGCGCACGACGACGCGCCGTCGCGGCACTTCCGTTTGCCCGGTGGCTGCCTTATCTCACGTCTGCACGGATGCACTGGCGAGAAGGGGCCAAAGCCAATGATCGGCCTGTTGCCGAAGTCGAAGATCGCGCGGATCACCGCCAGCCTGAGCGCGCTCGCCAGCGTGGCGCTGGTCGCCGCGGTCGCCTGGCAGGTCTGGCTGGACGATGGCACCGGGCGCAGCGGCGCCGGCGCCACCGCAAGCCGCGCGATCGGCGGACCGTTCGAGCTGACCGACACGCAAGGCCGGACGGTGACCGCCCAGGATCTGCAGGGCAGCTATTCCCTGGTGTTCTTCGGCTATACCCACTGCCCGGACGTCTGCCCGATGACCCTGCAGAACATGAGCCAGGCGCTCGACGTCGTCGGCGCGGAGCAGCCGGGCAAGGCGAAGCAGGTCACGCCGGTCTTCATCACCGTCGATCCGGCGCGCGACGACGTCGCGCGGATGCGCCAGTACGTCGCCAACTTCCATCCCCGGCTGATCGGCCTGACCGGCGACAAGGCCGCGATCCAGCAGGCGGCCGAGGCCTACCACGTGTCCTACAAGAAGGTGGACCCGGAGGAGGTCGCCGCCGCGCAGCAAAGCGGCACCGGCAATGGCGACGGCAGCGACGGCGGCCTGCCGATGTCCGACCACGCCGACATGGATCACGGCGCCTACCTGATGCAGCATCAGTCCTACGTCTTCCTGATGGGCCCGGACGGCCGGCACATCGACCACGTGGCGCATTCCGCGGGCGCCCCCCGGATCGCCGAAATGATCCGCCAGCACGTTGAAGGCTAATAACCCGTGAGCCAGACCGAACTTCCCGCCGACCTCCCCCAAGCGCCCGAGCCGCGGATCGCGCTGCCGCCGGTGATCGGCCACCGCGGCGCGGCCGGCCTGGCGCCGGAGAACACTTTGCCAGGCCTGCAGGCGGCGGCGGACGCCGGCTGCCGCTGGGTCGAGGTCGACGTCATGCTGGCGGCCTGCGGCACCCCGATGCTGCACCACGACGTCAGCCTGCAGCGGATCGAGGGTGTGGACGGCCGCGTGGACCGCTGGACCGCGCGCCAACTGGCCGAGCTCGACGCCGGCGCCAGCTTCGCGCCCGCGTTCGAGGGCACGCGCATCCCCACCCTCGCCGAGGCGCTGGAAGAGATGCTGCGGCTCGACCTGCATCCGAACCTGGAGATCAAGCCGGCCCCGGGTGCGGCGGCCGAGACCGCGCGGGCCGCCGTCGCCACGGTGCGCGCGGTCTGGCCGGCCGACCGGCCGCGCCCGCTGATCTCATCGTTCCAGCGCGATTGCCTGACGGCAGCACGCGCGGCCGCGCCGGAGCTGCCGCGCGGGCTGATCGCCCGCGGCC
>CAYRCO010000275.1:0-4295 GCA_964422775.1 uncultured Rhodovibrio sp. | reverse complement strand
CCTGCGCCGGCTTTCGCGGTGGGTGACGTAGAGGCCCGCGCCGGCGATCACGGCTGCGCCGGCCCAGGTGGTGGGGGCCGGGACTTCGCCCCAGATCAGCCAGCCGTAGGCGAGCGCCCAGATCAGCGCGGTGTAGTCGAACGGCGCCACCACGGCCGCGGGCGCCAAGTGGAAGGCCCGGGTCAACAGCAGCATGGTGACCGCGCCCAGCCCGCCGAGCGCGAGGAACCAGCCGGCATCGTTGGCTGCCACCGGCGTCCAGGTGAACGGCATCAGCGTGCCTGCGATCAGTCCCGCCCCGGCGGTCGACCAGAAAACGAGCGAGATCGCGCTTTCGCTGGCGGCGAACTTGCGCGCGGTCATCAGCATCAGGGCGTAGAGCAGGGCGGCGGCAAGCGCGATCAGGGCGGCCGGCTGGAACGCCGCGGTGCCCGGCTTGACCACGATCAGCACACCCAGGAAGCCGACCAGCACGGCCGACCAGCGCCGCCAGCCCACCTGTTCCCCCAACAGCGGACGCGACAGCGCGGTCATGATCAGCGGGGCTGCGAACGCGATCGCGGTCACTTCGGCAAGCGGCAGGTAGGTGAGGGCGGTGTAGAAGGTGAAGATCGCAAGCGCCACCAGCACGGCGCGGGCGACGTGCACCCACGGCCGGCGGGTGCGCAAGCCGGCGAAGCCGCCCTCGGAGAACCAGGCGATCGCGAGCAGCAGCGGCAGCGCGATCACCGAGCGCAGGAACACCAGCTGCACGACCGGATAGCCCTCGCCCAGGAACTTCGCCAGGGCGTCCATGGTGGCGAGGCAGAACACCCCCGCCACCATGGTGGCGATCCCGGCCAGGTTGCTCGCGGCCGCTTCCGGCGTGCTCGGGCGCGCGCTCACAGGAAGCGGGCGATCGTATCCATCGCCTGGTCGCCCCATCCGGGGCCGAAGGCGGCCGCGTGCACCAGCAGGGGATAGAGGTTGTAGATGTCCCGCCGCGCCTCGAAGAAGCCCGCGGGCTCGAACGGCGCCAGCTCGGCGTAGTACTCGAAGAACGGCTGGCCGAAGGTTCCAAAAAGGGTGGAGAAGGCGAGCTCGATCTCCGGATGGCCGTAGTAGACCGCCGGGTCGATGAAGCCCGCGATGCGGTCGCCTTTCGGCAGCACGTTGCCGCCCCACATGTCGCCGTGCAGCAATGCTGGATGCGCCGGCTCCTCCAGATACTGCTCGAGCTTGCCGGCGAACCGCTCGATCCGGTCGCGCTGGCGGGAGTCCAGGCTGCCGCGCGCCAGCGCCACATCTGCCATGTAGCGCAGCCGGTGGTCGCGGAAGAACGCGATCCAGCGATCCGATTGCGGGTTCGGCTGGTGCAGCGGCCCGATCAGCGTGTCCCGCTCCAGCCCGAAGGTCTCGCCGCGCACCGCATGCAGGCGGGCGACGTGCCGGGCCGCGTCGCGCTGGGCGGCCGCGTTCAGGCTGCCGTGGCCGTCGATGAAGGTCATCAGCAACAGCGTGTCGTCGCTGTAGAGCACCTCCGGCACCGGCAACTCGGAGCGCGCGCCCAGCACCGCCAGCATGTAGCCCTCGGGCTCCAGCCCGCCGCCCGGGGCGAGCTTGGCCACCGCCCGGTCGCCGCCGTCGGCGAAGGCGAGCTTGACCACCTCGCCGATGCAGCCGCCCGGCAGCGGTTTCGCGCTGGTCGGCGTGCGGCCGAGGGCCTGCTCGATCCGCTGGCTGAGGTCGGCGTCGATCCGGTTCAAGGTCACCCTCCCGATCGGTTCAACCGGCCCGCGCGGCGATCTCCGCGAGCAGGCCGTCGGTCCCGGCCTCGATCAGATCGACCATCGCGTCGAAGCCGCGGGTGTCGCCGTAGTACGGGTCGGGCACGCTGTTGCGCCCGGTGTGCGGGGCGAACTCCAGGAACAGGCGGACCCGGCTTTTGGCCCCGCGCGGCGCGATCTCGCGTAGCTGAGCGTAGTGCCCCTCGTCCATCGCGATCACGTAGTCGAACCCCGCGAAGTCGCGCGCCTCGACCAGCCGGGCGGTCTGCTCGCCCATCGCATAGCCGCGTGCCTGCACGGCGTCGACCGCGCGCGGGTCGGGCGGATGGCCCAGATGCCACTCGCCGAGCCCGGCGCTGTCGATCCGCAGCCGCCCGGCGACGCCGGCCTCAGCGGCCTTGTGGCGCAGGATCGCTTCGGCACTGGGCGAGCGGCAGATGTTCCCGGTGCACACGAACAGCACGCTTGTGGGCGCGCCCTCGGGGTTGTTGGCAGCGTTATCCTGGGGTGCTGACACCGCGAAGAACCTCCGTTTTGTCTTGAGAAGGCGGGCCGAGCATGGCCGCCCGACTTGCCGCTTTCACCCGGCCGGGGTTGAGATGGGCCGCCGCCTTCGCTTAGCTAGAGGCTAGAGAACGCACCCCACCGTTCGTCTAGCATTCGAGAGGCCATGTCGGAAGCACGCGGCGCCCGCGCAAGCAGTCCCATCGTCGTCCTCACCGGGGCGGGGATCTCCAAGGAATCCGGCCTGGACACGTTCCGTGACAAGGGCGGTATCTGGGAAAAGGTGTCGATCGAGGAGGTCGCCACGCCGGAGGCCTTCCAGGCCAACCCCGAGCGCGTCCAGCAGTTCTACAACGACCGCCGGCGCCAGCTGATCCAGGGTCGCCCGGAACCGAACGCCGGCCACGAAGCGCTCGCCCGGCTGGAGCGCGAATGGCCGGGCGAGGTGCTGGTGGTCACGCAGAACATCGACGACCTGCACGAACGCGCCGGGCAGAACAACCTGATCCACATGCACGGCGAACTGCGCAAGGCGCGCTGCACCGACTGCGCGGCGGTCGTGGCGTGCGACGACGACCTGCACCCCGCGACCGGCTGTCCGCACTGCGACACCGGCGCACTCCGACCGCACGTGGTCTGGTTTGGCGAGATGCCGTTTCAGATGGACCGCATCTTCGACGCCCTGCAGCGGTGCGGCCTGTTCCTGTCGGTCGGCACCTCGGGCAGCGTCTACCCGGCCGCCGGGTTCGTGCAGGAGGTGCTGCGCGGCGGTGCGGCGCACACGGTGGAGCTGAACCTGGAGCCGTCGGACGGCAGCGCTCTGTTCCACGAGACCCGCCACGGCCCGGCGAGCGAGGTTCTCCCGGCGTTCGTCGACGACCTGCTGGCCGGCCGGATCGACCTCTAGCCGGTCTTGGCCGAGCCGCTCGACCAGGTCCTCGCGGAAGCCCGCGCCTGCCGGCACTGCGAGCCGGAGCTGCCGCTGGGCGCGAACCCGGTGCTGCGCGCGGCCGAAAGCGCCCGGCTGCTGATCGTGGGCCAGGCGCCGGGCACCAAGGTGCACAACAGCGGCGTGCCCTGGAACGACGCCTCGGGCGACCGGCTGCGGCAGTGGCTGGCGGTCGACCGGGACACCTTCTACGACCCCGGCCGGATCGCGATCGTCCCGATGGGCTTCTGCTACCCCGGGCGCGACACGCGCGGCGGCGACATGCCGCCCCGGCCCGAATGCGCGCCGATCTGGCATCCGCGGCTGTTGGCCGCGCTGCCCAACATCGAGCTGACCTTGCTGGTCGGCTCCTACGCGCAGAAATACTATCTGGGCCGGCGACGCCGTCGCACGCTGCGCGAGACGGTGGCGAACTACCGGGACTACCTGCCGGCCTACCTGCCGCTGCCGCACCCCAGCTGGCGCAACACAGCCTGGCTGACCAAGAACCCCTGGTTCGAGACCGACCTGCTGCCCGACCTGCGCGCACGGGTGCATGCGGTGTTGTGATGGACCGGGCCTGCATAAGGAGCACCCCCGTGACCCCGTTCCGCCGACTTCTGAGCGCGTCGATCTTGTTCCTGGCGAGCGCCCTGACGCCGCTCGCCGCCGCCGCGCACTCCGCCGAGGTTGAGGGGGTCAAGATCGGCCACGCCTGGGCGCCACCCGCCGAGGGCAGCGGCGCAGCCGTCTACATGCCGATCCTGAACGACCGGGATGATTCTGTCAGTCTGGTCTCTGCCAGCACGCCGATTGCCGACACGGTGCGCCTGCGCGAGGGCGACGCGGATGACGCGACCTTCTACGACAGCCTGAAGCTCGCCCCGGGCCAGCCGGTCTCGCTCGCGGAATGGCGCATCCATCTGTGGCTCGACGGCCTGAACCGCGGGCTCGAGGTCGGCGACAAATTCCCGCTCACCGTGACCTTCGAGCCGGGCGGCTCGGTCGAGCTCGAAATCTACGTCGAGGAAGGCCCCGGGCACTAGGGCAAGATGCTGAAACGTGGAATCACGTTTCAGCTGAATCTTGCCCGCTCT
>CAYRCO010000274.1:2398-4325 GCA_964422775.1 uncultured Rhodovibrio sp. | reverse complement strand
TCGCGCAGCTTCTGCAGCCGGGTCTGCAGGTTGCCGCGGAAGTTGACGACCGAGACGTCCGGGCGCAGCGCCATCACCTGGGCCTGACGGCGCAGGCTGGAGGTTCCGACCGTGGCCCCTTCGGGCAATTCGGCGATGCTGGCGGCCCGGTCGCAGAACCAGGCGTCGCGCGGATCCTCGCGCGGCAGGATGGTGGGGATCTCGAGGCCTTCCGGCAGCCAGGTCGGCACGTCCTTCATCGAGTGGACGGCAACGTCGACGCGGCCGTCGCGCAGGGCGTCCTCCAGCTCCTTGGTGAACAGGCCCTTGCCGCCGATCTCGGCCAGCCGGCGCTTCTGCTCGATGTCGCCGGTGGTCTTGACCTCGACCACCTCGATCCGGCCCTCGGCGGCCAGTTCGGGGTGGGCGGCTTCCAGTTTCGCCTTGGTTTCGTAAGCCTGGGCGAGCGCGAGCTTGCTGCCGCGGGTGCCCAGGCGCAGGGGTCGGTGCGTGTGTGCCATGGATTAACGTCTATGACCTGCGCGCAGCCGGTTCAAGCACTTGCTGGCGCGACCCAGTGTCCCCGTCGTGCGCAACCCTCTGGCACGCGCCCGCGCGGGTGCCTAGAATCGGCGCCGTCATGCGCGTGCTTGCCATCGAAACCTCCTGCGACGAGACCGCCGCCGCCGTCGTCGCCCGCGACGGCGACGCGGCCGGGCGCGTTCTGTCCAACGTCGTGCTTTCGCAGCTCGACGAGCACCGGCCGTTCGGCGGCGTGGTGCCGGAGATCGCCGCGCGCAGCCACCTGGACCACCTGGACAGCCTGGTGCAGCGCGCCCTGAGTGAGGCCGGCATCGGTTTCGACGCGCTGGACGGGGTCGCCGCGACCGGCGGGCCCGGGCTGATCGGCGGGGTGTTCGTCGGCACGATGACCGCCAAGGCGATCGCCGCCGCGCGCGGCCTGCCGTTCCTGGCGATCAACCACCTGGAAGGCCACGCGCTGACCGCGCGCCTGACCGACGGCCTGGCGTTCCCGTACCTGCTGCTGCTGGTCTCCGGCGGGCACTGCCAACTGGTCGAGGTGGCGGGCGTTGGCCGCTACCGCCGGCTGGGCGGCACGATCGACGACGCGGTCGGGGAAGCGTTCGACAAGACGGCCAAGCTGCTCGACCTGGGCTATCCAGGCGGCCCGGCGGTGGAGCGCGCGGCGCGCGCCGGCGACCCCGACGCGGTGAAGCTGCCCCGGCCGATGGCGGGCAAGCCCGGCTGCGACTTCTCCTTCTCCGGCCTGAAGACGGCCGTCCGGCAGGCGCGCCAGCGGATGGACGCGTTCGACGACCGGGCCGCCGCCGACCTCGCCGCGAGTTTTCAGGCGGCTGTCGCCGACGTGCTGGCCGACCGCTGCGGCCATGCGCTCACGACCTTCGCGCGCGATACCGGTGAGACCGGGCCGCTGGTGGTGGCCGGCGGAGTCGCCGCCAACCAGGTGCTGCGCGCGCGGCTGCAGGATCTGGCGGCCGAGCGCGGCACCCGCCTGATCGCCCCGCCGCTCAATCTCTGCACCGACAACGCCGCGATGATCGGCTGGGCGGCGCTCGAGCGCCTGGCGCTCGGCCTCAGCGATCCGCTCGACTTCGCGCCCCGGCCCCGCTGGCCGCTGGAGTCGCTGACGGGCGAAGGCGGGACGTGATAGACTGGCCCGCATGGCGCACGATCCCAAACACACGCCGGCGCCCCCGTCGGTCCCAGACGACGGCGACAAGCCGGCCGACCTCTCCGACGAAGAGTGGGCGGCGATCCAGGAAGCGCGGTCGGACCTCGCAGCGGGCCGGTATTACACGCACGACGAGGTCGTCCGATGGCTGAGAACTTGGGGCACCAAGGATGAGACGGACGGTCCGAATTAGACGCTCCGTTCGATGATCCCGCGGCCCGATGATCCCGCGGC
>CAYRCO010000274.1:0-2298 GCA_964422775.1 uncultured Rhodovibrio sp. | reverse complement strand
CGATGATCCCGCGGCCCGATGATCCCGCGGCGCGTTCGCATTGAAGGTCGTCTGGTCACCGCGCGCTTTAAGAGAATTGCGGTATATCCGCGTTTATATCGCGCGCGACAATCCGGTCGCCGCGCGTGTGGTGGCTCAAGCGATCGAAAGCCAGGTCCACCGGTTGAGCCAGTATCCCTAACGTGGCCGCCTGCGCTCGGGCGGCTTCCGGGAAGCCGTCGAGCCGCGTTATCGCTACGTGATACGCTACGACCTGCTCCCCGACGGCACGGCGCCCGCGCGCGTGCACATCCTCTCCATCTGGCATCCCAAACAGGCGCGATGATGACGAGACGACCATGCAGCGCTTCGCGGTGATCGGCGGCGGGGCCTGGGGCACGGGGCTGGCGCAGGCGCTGGTGCGCGCCGGGCGCGAGGTCACGCTCTGGGTGCGCGAACGCGAGGTCGCCGAAGAGATCGCCGAGACGCACGAGAACCGCACCTTCCTGCCCGACGTCCCGCTCAGCTCGGCGATCTGGGCGACTCCAGACCTGGACGAGGCGGCCGACGGCGCGGAGGCTCTACTGCTCGCCGTGCCCGCCCAGCACCTGCGCGCAACCGCCCGCGCCCTCAGGGCGAGCCTGCGCGCGGAAGTGCCGCTGGTGATCTGCGCCAAGGGGATCGAGGACGGCACGCTCGCCCTGATGAGCGAGCTGCTGGAGGCCGAGCTGCCCGGCTGGCCGGTCGCGGTCCTGTCCGGCCCGACCTTCGCGGTCGAGGTCGCGCGCGGCCAGCCGGCGGCCGTCACGCTGGCCGCGCGCAATCCCGTGCTGGGCGAGGCGCTGGCGGGCGCGATCGGCAGCAAAACCTTCCGCCCCTACCTGTCGGACGACGTGGTCGGCGCGCAGATCGGCGGCGCGGTCAAGAACGTGATCGCGATCGCCTGCGGCATCGTCGACGGCCGCGACCTGGGCGAGAACGCCCGCGCGGCGCTGATCACCCGCGGCCTCGCCGAGATCTCGCGCCTGGCGATCGCCAAGGGCGCGCGGGCGGAGACGCTGACCGGCCTGTGCGGCCTGGGCGACCTGACGCTGACCTGTGTCGGCAGCGGTTCGCGCAACCATTCGCTGGGGGTCGAGCTGGGCCAGGGCCGGCCGATCGCCGAGATCCTAGGCGCCCGTAACTCGGTTGCGGAGGGGGTGTTCTCCGCCCGGGCCACGGTCACGCTCGCGGAGCGGCTGAACGTGGAGATGCCGATCGCCCAGGCGGTCGACGCGGTGGTCAACCGCGAGGCCGAGATCCGCGCCACGATCGACGACCTGCTGGCCCGGCCGCTCAGGAGCGAGTAGGGCTGGCCCGGTCCGCCGCTATTCGCGTACGGCGATCCGCACGAGTTCCACCGTGCGGATCGCAGCAGCGTCGGGAACGCGGCAGGTGCCGTCCCGGCCTTCCAGCCAGAACCGGAGTTCGACGGGCTCACGACCCGCGTTCGGTGGCGGTGACATCAGGCTGCCCATCACCCGGCCCTCGGGCACAGGTCCGAACGGCACCAGGCTGCCCACAACCGTGCCGTTGGCGCGCGCGACGACGAGCGCATGCCCCTCTGGGACGACCGCACGCACCCGCAGCCTGAAGGCCTCGCCGGGCGCCGGCGTCCGCGCGGGCGGCAAGGTGACGGACAAGGCGTTCATGCCGACTTGGTCCCAACAGTCTTCCGCAGCGCTCGGTTCACCGCATCCGGCCACGGCGGCCAACGCAATGAACGCCGCGGCCAGTTGTTTCGAGAGACCGCTCATACGCGCCAGCATACTTCTCCGCACCGAGGCGGTGGCTTGAACCGGCAAGCGGGCGGTCGTCCGCACAGCGCTTGCACGGACTGCCGCCCCGCCAGCCCGGATGCCCGGGCTGCCGGCGCGGTCAAAGATGAGACTGCCGGCCACGCATCCACGGCTACAACCGGCAGACCAGTGCATTCATCCGCCGGCTCCCAAGACGAGAGCGAGAGGCTTGAGAGCCGAGACCGCCTTGAACGACATGTCATTCTAACTTGCCGAAGAGAGGGCAAGAGGCAGCCGTAAAACGGGACCATCTTCCGGCTGCCTCTTGCCCTAGAATGCACCGATCTTGACCGCGTTTAACCGAACTGGATTGTCGGCGAGCACCTTTGCCTCAAACAGGGATGGTCGCAAGGTTGCCGTCTGTACGGCAACTTGCAGGTCCTGGCCTGATTTGAGCGACCCGGCTGCCCGCAAGCGCTGGACCGCTTCCGTGATTCCCACCGTGAACGTCGACGGTCCAGAGCCGTGCCCCGCGCCGAAG
>CAYRCO010000273.1:0-4332 GCA_964422775.1 uncultured Rhodovibrio sp. | reverse complement strand
CACCCAGAAAACCTATTACTGGCACACCAACCACCCGGGCGGCATCAAGTCCCGCACCGCCGATCAGATCCTGTCCGGCCAGTACCCGGAGCGGGTGATCTACAAGGCGGTCGAGCGGATGCTGCCGAAGACCAAGCTGGGCACCCAGCAGCTGAAGAACCTGCGCGTCTACGCCGGGCCGGAGCATCCGCACGAGGCCCAGCAGCCGCAGCAGCTCGACATCGGGGCGATGAACCCGAAGAACCGTAGGAGCGCGTAATCGCGATGGCGCAGGAAGAAGAACAGACCCTGAGCGACTTCTCCGAGCTGAGCGGCGCGGCGACCGGGGCCGGCACCGGCGAGAGCGAGGCGCCCCTGCCGGAGCCGCAGATCGACGGCCACGGCCGGTCGTACGCCACCGGCAAGCGCAAGGAATCGGTCGCCCGCTGCTGGATCAAGCCGGGCAGCGGCAAGATCACCGTCAACGGCGCTGACCTGGGCGCGTATTTCGTCCGGCCGGTGCTGCGCATGATGGTGATGCAGCCGATGGCCGCGGCCGGGCGCGACAACCAGTTCGACGCCTACATCACCGTCACCGGCGGCGGCCTGACCGGCCAGGCCGGCGCGGTCAGCCACGGCCTGTCCAAGGCGCTGACCCGCTACGAGCCGGCGCTGCGTCCGGTGCTCAAGCAGGGCGGCTACCTGACCCGCGACGACCGCAAGGTCGAGCGTAAGAAGTACGGCCGCAAGAAGGCCCGCCGCAGCTTCCAGTTCTCCAAGCGCTAACGCGGTTTTCACCGCCGGCGCCGGGGGAACCCGGACACGACGCCCCGCTGCGGCCGACCCCGCGGCGGGGCGTTTTCGTGTCCGTCGCACAGTCGGCAACCCAGGTGCGGGCCTTTCCCAACGCCGCCGGCCTGCGCTAGAACGCGGGTTCGACGCAGGACAGGCGAACCAATAAAGCGAGCGAACGATGGCCGCGGACAAACTCAAGATCGGCGTACTGGGCGCGAGCGGGTACACGGGCGCGGACCTTGTGCGCCTGCTGGCGACCCATCCGAACGCCGAGATCCGCGTGCTGACCGCCAACCAGCAGGCCGGCCAGCCGATGCGCAAGGTCTATCCGCATCTGGGCGGGCTCGATCTGCCGGAGCTGGTGAAGTGGGAGGACGCCGACTGGTCGGGGCTCGACGTCGCCTTCTGCGGCCTGCCGCACGGCACCACGCAGGAGATCGTGGCGCAGATGCCGGACCACTTGAAGGTTGTCGACCTGTCCGCCGACTTCCGCCTGCGCGATCCGGACGTCTACGCCGAGTGGTACGGCCACGAGCACCGCGCGCTTGAGCTGCAGGAGCAGGCGGTCTACGGCCTGACCGAACTGAACCGGGAGGCGGTGACGGCCGCGCGGCTGGTGGCGTGTCCCGGCTGCTACCCGACCGCCGCCCTGCTCGCCCTGGTGCCGATCGTCCAGGCGGGGCAGATCGACCCCTCCGACGTGGTGATCGACGCCAAGTCGGGCGTGACCGGGGCTGGCCGCAAGGTCGCCCAGCAGCTGTTGTTCGCCGAGGTGGGCGAGGGCATCCACCCCTACGGCGTCGCCAAGCACCGCCACGCGCCCGAGATGGAGCAGGAGATCGGCCTCGCCGCCGGCGGGCGTCCGGTGCACGTCTCCTTCACCCCGCACCTGATGCCGATGAACCGCGGTGAGCTGGTCAGCTGCTACGTCCGCTTAAGCCCGGGCGAGAGCGCCGACAGCCTGCGTGCCCAGCTCGCCGAGCGCTACGCCCGCGAGCCGTTCGTGCGCGTGCTGGAACCCGGCGAAAGCCCGGCGACGCGTAACGTCCGCGGCTCCAACTATGCCGTGATGAACGTCTTCGCCGACCGCATCCCGGGCCGGGCGATCGTGATCTGCGCGATCGACAACCTGGTGAAGGGCTCGAGCGGCCAGGCGATCCAGAACATGAACCTGATGACCGGCTTGGCCGAGACCACAGGCCTCGGCCAGCAGCCGCTGTTCCCGTAGAGACGGGGAAGGCGGCGGGTCCCTCTCCTCCACTAGGACGAGAGGGTCAGGGTGAGGAGGTTGCCTGCGCGATCTCCGTGTTGCCCTCCTCACCCTGGCCCTCTCCTCAGACTTGAGGAGAGGGAACCCGCCGCGCCAGTGTGCCATCACGTCTAATAGTTCCGCCGCTTCACCGATCACCAACAGCCACCAGCGAGACGCGCCATGACCGGCCATATCCTGAGCTTCAACGGCATCACGCCGAAGATCGCCGACGACGCCTTCATCGCGCCCACGGCCGTCGTCATCGGCGACGTCGAGATCGGGCCGGGCAGCTCGATCTGGTACGGCTGCGTGGTGCGCGGCGACGTCAACCGGATCCGGATCGGCGCACGAACGAACGTCCAGGACGGTACCGTGATCCACGTCAACCACGATCCCGCCGGCAGCTACCTGGAAACCGGCGGCGGGATGCCGACCCACATCGGCGACGACGTCACGATCGGCCACATGGCGCTGATCCACGCCTGTTCGATCGAAAGCGGCGGCTTCGTGGGCATGAACACCACGATCATGGACGAAGCCGTGGTCGAGGGCGGCGCGATGGTCGCCGCGGGCGCGCTCCTGACCCCGCGCAAGCGGGTGCCGTCGGGCGAGCTGTGGAGCGGCAGCCCGGCCAAGAAGATGCGCGAGCTGACCCAGGAAGAGCGCGACTACATCCCCTATAGCGCGCAGAACTACGCCCGCCTCGCGGCCGAACACCTGCGCCAGTTCGGCTAGGGGCGGCCTCCCCATCCCCCGCAATTCCCCTCCGCCACTGGCAGGAGGGGCTAAGGGGAGGAGGCTGCCGCGCCCCTCGAATGCCGCGGGCTCCCTCCTCGCCCTGACCCTCTCCTCGCCGTGGAGAGACTTTTGCACAGCTCGCCTGGCACCCGTGTGGGATCCTTCGACACGGACGCCTTCGGCGTCCTACTCAGGATGAAGCATTTAGCTTATTCAGCAACTTAACTCATATCTTCATGCTGAGTAGCTGGCCGCAGGCCAGCGTGTCGAAGCACGCCTCACGGGTTTGGCCGGGTTCGTGCAAAAGTCTCCCGTGGAGGAGAGGGAAAGATCTTTGACCCGTCCTGAAATCACCATGACCGCCGATCCCGACCTGCCGCGCTTCCGTCCTCGGCCGCCGTGGCTGACCGGGGACCTGCAGACGCTGCGCAACTTCCTGCTGCGCCCGCGCATCGACCTTGCGCCCTGGCCGGGGGAACGGCTGTGGCTGCCGGTTTCGGGCGGCGACCAGCTGGCGGCGGCGCTGCATGCGCGCGACCGGCTGGGCGAGCGGCCGCTGGTGGTGCTGATCCACGGCCTTTCGGGCTGCGAGGATTCGATCTACGTCCGCGCCAGCGCGCGCTTCTGGCTTTCGCTGGGCCATCCTGTGCTGCGGCTCAACCTACGCGGCAGCCACCCCTCACGCCCGCACTGCCGCGGCCACTACCACGGCGGGCGCAGCGAGGATCCGCACGCAGCCCTCGACATGCTGCTGTCGCGCGAGCGGGCCGCGGCGCGCCAGGGCCTGATCCTGGTCGGCTATTCCCTGGGCGGCAACGTGCTGATCAAGCTGCTGGCGGAAGCCGGCCGCGACCTGCCGGTGCGCGCGGCGGCCAGCGTGTCCGCGCCGATCGACCTGGAGGCGACCTCCAAGCGCTTCCATGCCCCGCGCAACCGGCTTTATCTGCGCTGGCTCCTGACCCTGTTGAAGCGCGAGGCGACCGCCCCGCCGGCCGATTTGAGCGACGCCGAGCGCCAGGCGATCGCCGAGGCGCGCACGGTGCGCGAGTTCGACGACCGCTTCATCGCGCCGCGCTTCGGCTTCGCCGATGCCGGCGACTACTACCGCCGCTGTTCCGGGCTGCAGTTCCTGCCCGATCTGGAGGTTCCGCTCGCCGCCCTGCATGCCGACGACGATCCGTGGATCCCGGACGACGCCTACGCCCAGGCGGCCGCGATCGACAACGCCAACCTGCGCGTGCACGTGACCCAGGGTGGCGGCCACGTCGGCTTCCACGCCAGCGGCAACCCCCAGCCCTGGCACGACCGCGCCATCCACGCCTTCGTCCAGGAGGTGGGGTAGGGGGCGCGGCGGCGGCGCGGCTCGAATTCACACCGACGTTCGCCGCCAACTGATCCCCTCTCCTCCACGTGGGAGGAGAGGGCTAGGGAGAGGAGGTTTGCTCGGCATATGGCGCGGCATCCTCCTCCCCTTACCCCTCCTCCCACTGGAGGAGGGGGGATTGCTTTTGCGCTGCGCTGAGGCGCGCCGCGCCTCAGGGCCGGTCGTACCAGCCCTTGTTGAGCTG
>CAYRCO010000272.1:0-4334 GCA_964422775.1 uncultured Rhodovibrio sp. | reverse complement strand
GCCGAGGCGATCACCCCCGACGGCGACCTGCGCACCCTGCCCTGCCACTGGGCCGACCAGGGCGGCATGGACGGCTTCTACGCCGCGCGGCTGCGGAAGCGCGGGTGACGCAAACTCAGTTCCCTCTCCTCCACGTGGGAGGAGAGGGCAGGGAGAGGAGGTTGCCCGCGGCGGTCGATGCTCGTGGTTCCTCCTCCCCTCGCCCCTCCTCCCAGTGGAGGAGGGGAATCAGTGGCCGTCCTTTAAGTCCCCCCGCCTTCCGCTCTCTGGATGCGCTTGCGCACGCGGCGGACCGCGACGTAGGCGGTGATCGCGATCACCGGGACGGCGACGGCGGTGATCAGCTCGACGGGGACGCCCAGGCCGGCCTCTTCCGCGCCCTTGGTGACGTAGTTGATCAGGCCGACGGCGTAGTAGGTGATCGCGGCCAAGGACAGGCCCTCGACCGTCTCCTGCAGGCGCAGCTGCAGCTTGGCGCGCCGGTCCATCGAGGCCAGCAGGTCGCGGTTCTGCCCCTCGACCTGGATGTCGACGCGGGTGCGCAGCAGCTGGCCGGCGCGGGTGACCCGCCGGGACAGCGTCTCCAGCCGGTCGCGCACGGCATCGCAGGTGCGCATCGCCGGGGTCAGGCGGCGCTCCATGAACTCCTCGAAGGTCTGGAAGCCCTCCAGCCGGCTTTCGCGCAGCTCCTCGATCCGCCGCTCCACCAGGGCGTAATAGGCGTTCGCCGCGGAGAAGCGGTAGGAGGTCTCCGCCGCCACCCGCTCGACGTCGGCGGAGAGCGCGGTGATGTCGACCAGCAGCTGGCGCTCGTCTTCCAGCGCGCGCAGCTCGGTCATCCGCTGGGTGATGTCGGTCAGGCGGTTGCCCATCCGGGTCAGCTCGCCGCCGCGCGAGCGCGCCAGCGGGAAGGCGAGCAGCGCCAACATCCGGTAGGTCTCGATCTCCATCAGCCGCTGCACCAGCCGGCCGGCCTGGCGCGGGCGCAGGCTGTGGTCGCGCACGAACACCCGGCCGTAGCCCTGGGCGTCCATGGCGAAGTCCATGAACGCCGTCGCCGCCCCGCCGGAACACTGCGCGGCGGCGAAGTTGGCCGACGACATGAACTTGGTCGCGGTCTCCGGCGCGCGCTTGGGCGCGCTGCGCGGCTCGACCACGACCTTCACCGCCGAGAGCACCTGGCCCGGGATGCTCTCCACCCAGTCGCGCGGCACCTGCTCGATCGCGGAGTTCTTGAACGGATCGTCCGGCAGCGGCCCGCCGGTGAAGAAGGTGTAGCTGGTGAACTCGGTGTGCCGCTCCCACTTCAGCCGGAAGTCGCCGAAATCGAGCAGGCAGTGGTTCTGCTCGGCCATCGGCGGGGCGATCTTGTAGCGCTCGCACAGCTTGTTGAGGTGCGCCAGGTCCGTCTCCACGCCCGCCTCGCCGGTCAGGAGCGCCAGGTGCGTGGCGCGCTCCGGGGCCTCCAGATGGGCGAACGGGCGGGCATGCACCTCCTCGTTCAGGCGCCGGCGGTCGGGGTGGTCGACCGGCTTGGGGGTCGCCTGCAGTTCGTGGGCACGCTGCTCGCTCTGCTTTACGTCGCTCGACAAAAGCGCTCTCCGATCTTGCGATGTCCGGAATGACGCACGGGCCTGTGGACGCGCACCGGGTCGCGCGTGTGGAATACCGACGGAGGATGACGCGCGCCCCCGGGCGCCTTATATCAGGAACAGGCCGCGTGCGCGAACCGGCCTTATCGGGCGGCCGACGCCGCCCCCGTCCCCCCGGGGGCCCGGAACGCGCGCGCTCCATTCGTTCGAGCCCAAGCGGAGCCGCTGCCATGTCGCATCTCGCCACCACCGACACGCTGTTCTTCGAGCGCGCGGGTCTCGACAAGCACCGCACCGAGAAGCTGGTCGACGACGCGCTCAAGGGCGCGGACGACGGCGAACTGTTCCTGGAATACACCCAGAGCGAATCGCTCGCCTTCGACGACGGCCGGCTGAAAAGCGCGTCCTACGACACGATGCAGGGCTTCGGCCTGCGCTCGGTCGCGGGCGAGGCGGCCGGCTACGCCCACTCCAACGAACTGTCGGAGGACGCGATCAAGCGCGCCGCCGGCACGGTGGGGGCGGTGCACCAGGGCCGCTCGGGCGTGATCGCGGAACCGCCGATCGGCACCAACCGGGTGCTTTACGGCGACGACAACCCGCTGAACGACGTCGCGTTCGAGGACAAGGTCAACCTGCTCTCCGAGATCGACGCCTATGCCCGGGCGCAGGACAGCCGGGTCAAGCAGGTCTCCGCCTCGCTCACCGGCTCCTGGCAGGCGGTGCGGATCGTCCGCGCCGACGGCCACCACGTCGCCGACGTCCGCCCGCTGGTGCGGCTCAACGTCCAGGTCGTCTGCGGGCAGGGCGACCGGATGGAAAGCGGCATGCACGGCGCCGGCGGGCGCACCGGCTACGAGATCTACATGGAGCCCGGCCACTGGCAGGCGGCCGTGGACGAGGCGCTGCGCCAGGCGCTCGTCAACCTGGACTCGGTCGACGCGCCGGCGGGCACGCTGCCGGTCGTCCTGGGCGCGGGCTGGCCCGGCATCCTGCTGCACGAGGCGATCGGCCACGGCCTGGAGGGCGACTTCAACCGCAAGAAGACGAGCGCCTTCGCCGGCCTGATGGGCGAGCGGATCGCGTCCCCCGGCGTCACGGTGGTCGACGACGGCACGATGGCCGACCGGCGCGGCTCGCTCTCGATCGACGACGAGGGCACGCCCACCAACCGTACGACGCTGATCGAGGACGGCCGGCTGGTCGGCTACATGCAGGACCGGCAGAACGCCCGGCTGATGGGCCACACGCCGACCGGCAACGGCCGCCGCCAGTCCTACGCCCACGCGCCGATGCCGCGGATGACCAACACCGTGATGGAGAACGGCGACCGCGATCCGGGCGAGATCATCTCCTCGGTCAAGAAGGGGATCTACGCCACCTCCTTCGGCGGCGGGCAGGTCGACATCACATCCGGCAAGTTCGTGTTTTCCTGCACCGAGGCCTACCTGATCGAGGACGGCAAGATCGGCGCACCGGTCAAGGGCGCGACCCTGATCGGCAACGGCCCGGACGTGCTCACCAAGGTGTCGATGGTCGGCAACGACATGAAGCTCGACACCGGGATCGGCATGTGCGGCAAGGAAGGCCAGGGCGTGCCCGTGGGCGTCGGCCAGCCGACCCTCAAGGTCGACGAGATCACCGTCGGCGGCACGGCGGCGTGAGCGCAGGGGCTGCCGGGACGGCCCGCACGCGCACGCATGCCGCGCCCGGCGAGCCTCCGCGCCGTCACGCACCGGTCACGCGTGGGCGCCCGGTTGGACACGCTTTTAACGCGTCGGAAACGCAAACGATTCATGCCCGCTTAGGTGTTTCGAGCGTATCGTGCGCTCGAGCGTTTCGAATCCCTCGAAACAGCTCGTCCGACTGCCCGACTTGGCCGGCCGGCGGTACCCCCCTTCCGCCTGGCCGGCCTTTTTATGGCCGGCGCCGTGCTCGGATTGGGCCCCATTTGTGTCAGGGCCACGGTTGCTGCGCCGCCGCCGGCTGACGCCGCCGCTGCCGCCGTGCCACGGGGCGCGCTTGGCCCGCGCACGGGCGTGTCAGCGCACCCCCGTCATTTTCGCGCTCAGCGCGTCGTAGGCGGCCTGAACGGGATCGCCCGCGAACAGGTCGCCGCCGTCGATCCCCATCTCGGCGACCAGCCGGCGCTCGAAGTCAGGGTGCGCCTCCAGCGTGCCGTCGGCCCGGATGTGCCGGATCGCCAGATCGCGGGCGTCCGGCCGGGCGGCCAGATGGCGGCAGACCAGCGCCGTGCGGTGGCAGGCCATCGGCTCCTTCTCCGCGCACATGATGGCCGGCACGTGCGCGCGGGCGAGCGTGACCAGCTCCCCCAGCGCCTCGACGAACCCGGGCCGCCCGGCGGCCTCGTCGAACGTCCGGCAGACACTGTCCCGCTTGATCCCGCCCAGCTGCTCGCCCCGCCAGCGGTAGTCGATCCCCGCCTCCCGGCAGGCGCCCTCAAGCTCGTGCTTGCGGAACTGGGGATGGCGACGCGAATAGGGCACCGTGCGCACGTCTACCAGCACGTCGACCCCGTGCTGGGCGAGCAGGCGCAGGAAGCTGTCGAGGTCATGGTTGGAGTGGCCGAGGGTGTAGAGGGTGGGCATGCGTTATAGCCCTTGCACGCCTTGTCGTCCTAGAGCCACATGCTCGAACGCCGAACCGGCCTTCGGGCTGAATGTCGATCTAACTTCTTGAAGAGCGGGCAAGATGCTGAAACGTGATTCCGCGTTTCAGCAT
>CAYRCO010000271.1:0-4370 GCA_964422775.1 uncultured Rhodovibrio sp. | reverse complement strand
GCAAGAGACGATTTTACAGGATCGTTACCAAACGTCTCCAAGCATCCCCACAAACCCGTATGCCACCAGCCCAAACCCCCGAACACCGCGGTATAGAGGCGCCTCGCGCCCTCGCCCGCGCGTTCGCGAATCGCCCCCGCTGAGACTCGCCCACGGCCGCGATTCGCCAGCGCCTACAGCACGCCCAGGTCCTGCAGCTCGCGGACCATCCATTCCGGCATGTCCGCCGCCGGGTCGGACCCGCTCGTCCCGACGTCGGCCGGCGCGTCTTCCGGATTGAGATACCGCCAGCCCTGGAACGGCCGGTGCGGTGTGGCGGTCACGCGGATCAGCGCGGGCGCGAGCTCGATCACGCAGGCGCGCCGGCCTTCCGAGTCGCGAATCTCGCGCAGGTCGTGGATCGGCTGCCGGGCGCGCATGCGACCCTGCATGATCCAGTAGAGCGAGCCGCCTTCCAGGATCTCGGGCGCACGCTTGGGCACCTGCCGGGTGACGTGCCAGAGCACCCGCCGGCCGAGCTCCCGCTCCGCGCGGCCCAGTCGCTGCGGCATCCAGGCCTCCAGCTGCTCGGGCGATTCGACGCCGACGCACAGCTTCTTCAGGTGCAGGGTCACCCCAAGCCCCCTTCCCGCTTGGCGGCGAGCGCGCGGGCAACCTTGGAGGCGGGCGCGCGCCCGAGCTCGGCGGAAATCTCCTGCCCGGCGGCCGCGACCGCGTCCAGGTCGACCCCGGTTTCGATGCCCAGCCCGTGCAGCAGGTAGAGCAGATCCTCGGTCGCCAGGTTGCCGCTGGCGCCGTGCGCGTACGGGCAGCCGCCCAGGCCCGCGACGGCCGAATCGACCGTGCGCACGCCGCGCTGCAGGCAGGCGTAGACGTTGGCGAGCGCCTGGCCGTAGGTATCGTGGAAATGCACTGCGAGCCGGTCCATCGCCACGCCGGCCGCCACGGTGTCCAGCATCTTCACCGCCGCGTCCGGGGTGCCCACGCCGATCGTGTCGCCCAGCGAAATTTCGTCGCAGCCGAGCTCGACCAGATCCTTCGCGATGTCGGCCACGCGGTAGGGCGAGACCGGCCCTTCGTACGGACAGCCGAGCACGCAGGAGACGTAGCCGCGCACCCGGATCCCGCTACGCTTGGCCTCCGCGATCACCGGGGCGAACCGGCCCAGGCTCTCCTGGACCCCGCAGTTGATGTTGCGCTGGCTGAAGGTCTCGGACGCCGCGCCGAACACCGCGATCTCGCGCGCGCCGGCGGCCTTGGCGCGTTCCAGCCCTGTGTCGTTGGGCACCAGCACCGGAAAGCGGGTGGGCCCGCCCTGCGGCAGCTCGGCCAGCACCTCCGCGCTGCCGGCCATCTGCGGGACCCACTTGGGCGAGACGAAGGCGCCCGCCTCGACGACCGGCAGCCCGGCATCCGCGAGCGCGCGGATCAGCCGCACCTTGGCCTCAACCGGGATCCCGGCGGCTTCGTTCTGCAGGCCGTCGCGCGGGCCGACCTCGACGACCGTGACCTGCTCCGGCCGGGTCATGCCGGCTCCTCCCCGGGCTCGAACTTCAGCAGTTCCGCGCCCTCGGACACCTGATCGCCGGCGGCGAAGTGCAGGTCGGCGACCGTGCCGTCGGCGGGCGCGCGGATCGCGTGCTCCATCTTCATCGCCTCCAGCACCATCAGCGTCTGGCCGCGGGTCACGCTAGCCCCGGCTTCGACGGCGACGTGGGTGATTCGCCCCGGCATCGGCGCGGTCAGGCTGCCGGTCGGCGCGTCCGCCTCCCCCGCCCCGGCGAGCCGGCCGCGCCGGGTCAGCTTCCAGGCGTCCGGCCCGACCAGCACGCTGCGGGCATCGCCGTCGCGCAGCACGCAAGCGGACCGCTTGCGCCCGTCGATCTCGGCCGCGATGTCGATCGCGGGCCCGTCCACCTGCGACGACAGGACGCGTGCGGTAAGCGTGCCCGACGGCAGGTCGAGCCGGCAGCCGTCGCGGGTGCCAGCTGCGGTGAAGGTCAGGCGCACGGTCTGCTCCGTCTCGCCGTCCAGGAAGGTCACGTCGAGGTGGCGGTCGTCGTTCAGCCGCCAGCCGTCCGCGGCGTGCCAGGGCGAATGCGGGTCGGGCGCGGCGGCCGCTTCCAGCCGGACCGCGTGCTGGCGCACCTGCGCCTCCGCCAGCGCGGCGAGCGCCAGCGCGTCGTCCGGCAACGCCGGCGTCGCCTGCAGCGACTCGGATTCCCGGGCGATGAAGCCGGTGTCCACGGGCCCCGCGCGCAGCTCCGGATGGTCGACCAGCCGGCACAGGAATCGCAAGTTGGCGACGCAGCCGCCGACCTGGGTCGCCTCCAGCCCGCGCTTCAGCCGGCGCAGCGCGGTCGCGCGGTCGGGGCCGTGGGCGATGATCTTCGCCAGCATCGGGTCGTAGTGCGGGGTAACCGCATCGCCCTCGCGTACGCCGGTGTCGACGCGCACGCCCGGTAGGCCCTCGGGCAGGCGCAGGCGGGTGAGCGGCCCGGTCGCCGGCAGGAAGTCGCGCGCCGGATCCTCGGCGTAGAGCCGGACCTCGACCGCGTGACCGTCAAGCGGGATCGCGTCCTGGGCGAGCGGCAGCGGCTCGCCCGAGGCCACGCGCAGCTGCCAGGCGACCAGGTCCTGACCGGTGATCGCCTCGGTCACCGGGTGCTCGACCTGCAGGCGGGTGTTCATTTCCATGAAGTAGAAGGATTCCGCACCCGGCGGACCTTCCGCGATGAACTCCACCGTGCCGGCGCCGACGTAGTGAATCGCCTGCGCCGCGGCGACCGCGGCCGCGCCCATCTCGGCGCGCTTGTCCGCCGTCATGCCGGGCGCCGGCGCCTCCTCCAGCACCTTCTGGTGGCGGCGCTGGGGGGAGCAGTCGCGCTCGTAAAGGTGCACGGCGTTGCCGTGGGTGTCGGCGAACACCTGCACCTCGATGTGCCGGGGCTGCTGCAGGTAGCGTTCCAGGAGCACGCGGTCGTCGCCGAAGCTCGCCTTGGATTCGCGCTTGGCCGCGGCCAGCTGGTCGGCGAACTCCGTCGCGTGCTCGACCACGCGCATGCCCTTGCCGCCGCCGCCGGCTGAGGCCTTAATCAACAGCGGGTAGCCGACCTGCTCCGCCTCCCGCGCGAGCGTGTCCGGGTCCTGGTCGTCGCCGTGGTAGCCGGGGACCAGTGGCACACCCGCCTCGGCCATGCGCGCCTTGGCCGCGGCCTTGGAGCCCATCGCCCGGATCGCGTCCGGCGGCGGGCCGATCCAGGTGGCGCCGGCGGCTTCCACGGCTTCCGCGAATTCCGCGTTCTCCGCCAGGAAGCCGTAGCCGGGGTGCACGCTCTCCGCCCCGGTGATCCGGATCGCGTGCAAGAGCGCGTCGACGTTGAGGTAGCTCTCGCTCGCCGAGGCCGGGCCCAGGCGCACCGCCTCGTCCGCCAGCTGGACGTGCAGCGCATCCCGGTCGGCGTCGGAATAGACCGCGACCGTGCCCAGGCCCATCGCGCGGGCGGTGCGGATAATGCGGCAGGCGATCTCGCCGCGGTTGGCGATCAGGACGGAGGCGAGCATAGCATTAGTCGTCCTGCCGCCAGTTGGCCTTGCGCTTTTCCAGGAAGGCGGCGATGCCTTCCTGGCCTTCCGGGCTGGCGCGCAGGCGGGCGATTCGCTTCGCGGCGTCCTCGTTGACCTCGCCGCCCGGCGCGGTCGCGCGCAGGGCCTGCAACTGGGCCTTCGCCTCGACCTGCGCCGCCGGGCCGCCCTTCAGGACCTCCTGGATCAGTTCCTCGCCGCGGGTGCGCAGGTCGTGCCAGGAGGTCAGCACGTGCACCAGGCCCAGGCGGTGGGCTTCCTGGGCCGAAAAGCGCTCGGCCGTATAGGTGTAGCGGCGCACCGCCCGCTCGCCCAGCGCCTGCAGCACGTAGGGCTGGATCACCGCCGGGATCAGCCCCAGGCGCACCTCGGAAAGCGCGAACACCGCCGATTCGCTCGCGACCACGATGTCGCAGCAGGCGACCAGCCCGAGCCCGCCGCCGATCGCCGGGCCCTGCACCAGCGCCATCGTCGGCTTGGAGAAGCCGTCCAGCGCCGCCATCAGGCCGGCGAGCGCGCGGGCGTCCTCGAGGTTCTCCTGCTCGCTCTTCTCCGCCATCGCCTGCATCCAGTTGAGATCGCCGCCGGCGGAGAACGACTTGCCCTGAGCCGTCAGCACCAGCATGCGCACGCGGTCGTCGTCGTCGTAGCCGCGCAGGCTGCTGGTCAGCTCGCTGATCAGTTCGGCGTTGAAGGCGTTGTGCTTGTCGGGGCGCGTGAGCGCGATGTGGACCACCCCGCGCTCATCGATCTCCTCGAGGAAGAAGGGGCGTTCCATGCGGCGG
>CAYRCO010000270.1:0-4382 GCA_964422775.1 uncultured Rhodovibrio sp. | reverse complement strand
GGTGATCGGCCGGCTGGTCGCGACCCAGGCCGGCGACGTCGCCGCCCGCGTGGCGGCGCCGATCGACAGCTACCTGGTCGAGGTCGGCGACACCGTCGACCGCGGCCAGCCGATCGCCCTGCTCGACGACGCGGTGCTGGCCGCCCGACGCGACCAGGCACGGGCTGCGCTCGCCCAGGCGCGGGCGCAGCTGAGCAGCCGGCAGGAGCAGCTGGCGCTGGCCGAACAGGGGCTGGCGCGGCTGCAGGGCCTGCAGGGCTCCGCCGCGTTCAGTCAGGGCCGGTTCGACGACCAGCGCCAGGCGGCCGCGATCGCACGCGCGGACCTGGCCGCCGCCCGGGCGGCGATCGGCCGGGCGCAGGCCGACTACGAACTGGCGCGCATCCAGGCGGAGCGGACCGAGGTCACCGCGCCCTACGCCGGGACGGTGGTCGCGCGCTATCTGGAAGCCGGCGCCTACGCCCAGAGCGGGCAGCCGCTGGTGCGTCTGGTCTCCGAGGAAGCCCTGGAGATCGAGGCGGACGTGCCGGCGCGCCGTCTGGCCGGCCTCAACCCCGGCACCGAGCTCAGCTTCATCTTCGGCGAGACGGTGAACGACGCCCGCACCCGGCCGGCGCGCGTGCGCGCGATCCTGCCGGAGGAGAACCCGAACACGCGCACCCGCACGGTGCGCTTCGTGCCGGAATTCAAGGTTGAGGACACCCGGCTGGCGAGCGGCCAATCGGTCACCGTGCAGGTGCCGGTGGGCGCGCGGCGCGACGTGCTCTCGGTGCACAAGGACGCGATCGTGCGCCAGGGCGACCAGGCGGTCGTCTACCTGTTCGACGAGGGCAAGGCCGCGGTGCGGCCGGTGCAACTGGGCGTCGAGGTCGGGCCCCGCTTCGAGGTGATCGAGGGCCTGAGCCAAGGCGACTTGACGGTGGTGCGCGGCAACGAACGGCTGCGGCCCGGCCAGGCGCTCACCATCGAAAAGCGCCTGGGCCCGCAAACCGCCGTCGATCCCGGCGCCGAGCCGGGCGCAGCGGCGGGCGACGGATCGTAACCGGTCATGAACCCGATCCGTCTGGCCATCGAACGGCCGATCGCCGTCATCGCCGCCGTTTTGATGGTGGTCATGTTCGGCCTGGTCGCGCTGCAGGCGATCCCCGTCCAGCTCGCTCCCGACGTGCGCCAGCCGGTGATCACGGTGGAGACGCTCTGGCCCGGTGCTGCGCCGGCGGAGGTCGAGCGCGAAGTCGTCACCCGCCAGGAGGACGCGCTGAAGGGCTTGCAGGGCCTGGAGCGGATGACCGGCATGGCCCAGACCGGCAAGGCGGAGGTCGAGCTGGAGTTCGGTGTCGGCACCGACATGAGCCAGTCGCTGCTGTTGGTGGCGAACCGGCTGGACCGCGTCTCCGGCTATCCGGCCGAGGTGGTGGAGCCCACACTCGACACCTCGGGCGCGAGCGACAGCGCGATCGCCTGGTTCATCTTCACCCGCCTGCCCGGCAACGACCGGCCGATGCACGAATACGGCGACTTCGTCGAGGACGTGGTGCAGGAGCGCCTGGAACGGGTCGACGGGATCGCCAAGATCAACGTTTTCGGCGGCAGCGAACGCCAGCTGGAGGTGATCGTCCGGCCGGACCTGATGGCGCGCTACGGCATGACCGTGAGCGAGATCGTGGGTGCCCTGCGGGCGGCCAACGTCGCGGTCTCCGCCGGCGACGTGAAGGAGGGCAAGCGCCGCTACGTCGTGCGCTCCACGGGCGAACTGGACAGCGTCGCGGCGGTCGAGGCGGTGGTGCTGCGCGCGGCGGGCGCTGGCGGCCTGGCCGCCGGTGCGGGGCTGGGCCGGGTCACGGTAGGCGACATCGCCGACGTACGCTTCGGCTACAAGGAGCCGAGCGCGCGCATCCGCTTCAACGGTGGCAGCGCGCTGGCGATGAACGCGATCCGCGAGACCGGCGCCAACGTGATCGAGACGATGGCCGGCGTACGTGCGGCGCTGGCCGAACTGAACCGCGGGCCGATCCCAAACGTCGGCCTGACCCTGACGCAGGTCTACGATGAGACGGTCTACATCGAGTCCGCGATCGGGCTGGTGAACCAGAACATCTATGTCGGCGGCGCGTTCGCGGCCGTGCTGCTGCTGTTGTTCCTGCGCTCCGTGCGCGCCTCGCTGGTGGTCTCGCTCGCCATCCCGGTGTCGGTGATCGGCGCGTTCGTCGCGATGGCCGCGCTCGGGCGGACGATCAACGTGATCTCGCTCGCCGGCCTGGCGTTTGCCATCGGCATGGTGGTGGACGCCGCGATCGTCGTCCTGGAGAACATCTATCGCCTGCGCGAAAAGGGCTATTCCGCCCGCCACGCCGCCTACGAGGGCGCGAACCAGGTGTGGGGCGCGATCCTGGTCTCCGCGCTGACCACGGTGATGGTGTTCATCCCGATCCTGACCATGCAGCTGGAGGTCGGCCAGCTGTTCCGCGACATCGCGGTGGCGATCTCCTTCGCGGTCACGCTGTCGCTGATCGTCGCGATCACGGTGATCCCGGCGCTCGCCCAGCGGCTGCTGGGATTCGGCGATCCGGCCGAGCACATCGGCCGCAAGCCGGAAAGCCTGACCCGTGCGCGCCTGCCGGTGATCGACCCGGCGGCGGAAGCTGTGGTGCGCGCGATCATGGGTGTGCAGCGCCTGCTGGTGAAAAGCCGTATCGCCTCCGCCGGCACGGTGGCGGCGGTCACGGTGGCGGCGGGCGCGGCCGTCTGGCTGCTCTTGCCCAAGCTGGAGTACCTGCCGGAAGGCAACCGCAACCTGGTGCTGGGCGTGATCATCCCGCCGCCCGGCTACAACCTCGACACCACCTTCGACATCGCCCGCCAGATCGAGGACGAGGTCCGCCACCTCTGGGTCTCCGAGACCGGGCCGGACGCCGAGCCCGGCGGGCCGCCCAAGATCTCCCGCTTCTTCTTCGTCGCCACCCGCGCGCAGACCTTCGTCGGCGCCGCCGCGCAGCAGGAACAGCGCGTGGGCGAGTTGATCCCGGTCCTGCGCGACCCGGTGTTTCAGGAGCCCGGCACCTTCGGCTTCATCAACCAGCCGTCGATCTTCGGCCGCGGCATCGGCGGCGGGCGCAAGATCGAGCTCGACATCTCCGGGCCGGATCTGCCGGCGATCCTGGAAACCGCCCAGCGCGCCTTCGGCAAGGTCACGCAGGTGCTGCCCTTCGCCGAAGGCAACCAGCTGCGCCCGAACCCGGGCCTGGAGCTGGGCGCGCCGGAGTTGCGCGTGATCCCGGACCGGGTGCGCTTGGCTGACGCCGGCGTGAGCGCGCGCGAGCTGGCGGACAGCGTGGATGCCTTCAACGACGGCCTGCGCGTGGAGGAAGTCACGATCGGCACCCGGCGCACCGACCTGATGCTCAAGGGGCCGAGCGACGACGTCACCTCGACCCAGGGGATCGGCAACCTGCCGGTGGTGACCCGCGACGGCCAGATCCTGCCGGTGGACAGCCTGGCTCAGGTGACCCACACCGCCGGCCCGACCGAGATCCGCCACCGCGAGCGCCAGCGCACCGTGACGCTGGAGGTCCGCCCGGCCGCCCAGCTGCCGCTTGAAGCCGCGGCCGACCTGTTGCGCACCGAGGTGATCCAGCCGCTGCAGGCCGAGGGTCTGCCGCAGGGCGTGACGCTCGCGATCTCCGGCACCGCCGACAAGCTGACCCAGACCTGGGAGGCGATGGTCTGGGACCTCGCGCTTGCGATCGCGATCGTCTATCTGGTGATGGCGGTGCTGTTCGAAAGCTTCGTCTATCCGCTGATCATGCTGCTCGCCGTGCCGCTTGCGGCTGCCGGCGGAATCGGCGGGCTCGCGGTTCTGAACCTGTTTAGCTACCAGCCGCTCGACATGCTGACGCTGCTGGGCTTCGTGATCCTGATCGGGATCGTGGTGAACAACGCGATCCTCTTGGTGCACCAGACACTCTACCTGATCCGCGAAATCGGCGAGACGCCCGCCCAGGCGATCGTCGACGCGACCCGCAACCGTATCCGCCCGATCTTCATGTCCACGCTGACATCCGTCTTCGGCATGCTGCCGCTGGTGATGTTCCCTGGCGCGGGATCGGAACTCTACCGCGGCCTCGGCTCGGTCGTGGTCGGCGGTCTGGCGCTCTCGGCCGTGCTCACCCTCTTGATCGTGCCGCCGATGATGACGCTCTTAGTGGAGCCGCTGGAACGCCGCGCGCAGCAGCGCCGGACGGCGCGCGCAAAGGCGCCGGAGGGGGCGGCGGCGCAGCCGGGGGAGTAGGCCGGCGCGGTCTTTTGCGCGCTGGCGGCACACGGGGAACAATCCCCTCTCCCTTGAGGTGAGAGGGAAGGGCCCGCGCGATCACAGATCGCGT
>CAYRCO010000269.1:0-4398 GCA_964422775.1 uncultured Rhodovibrio sp. | reverse complement strand
TTTTTTGGCGCGCCGGGCTTTCTGGCACGCGCTCAAGACGATGGCGGGCCGCCGTTGGTTTAGGAGGTCGACGACCCCGCGTCGCGTTCGCGCCGGTTATCCTCCCGCTGGGCCCGACGGACGGAGATCAGCTGCCAGACGCCGAAGGCCAGCGCGGCGCCCGAGAACAGCAATTCGAACATAATGCCGAAGGTGGATGACATCTGTGCGCGTACCTTGGCGATCGATCCCGGCTAGGCCGCGCGGCGGCGGTCCGGCGCGTCGTCCGGACCCTGACTGGCGGACGTCGCCGCGCTGCGGTTGTCCGTCGCCTGAGCCTGGCGCCCGTCCTCGGCCAGTTCCGCGAAACGGTAACGGCTGTGCCACCACATCCAGGCGCCGTAGCCGCCCAGCAGCGCCAGGAACCCCGCGAGGTCGAAGATCGTGAAGATGCCGCCGCCCAGCGCTGCGTAGAAAAACACCGACTTTACCCCGACGAACGCCAGCGCGGCGATGATGATCGGCGGCACGGCGTCGCCCAGGATCGCGACCGAGGAATAGGGATCGCGGCGCTGCGGCGTGTCGTCGTCCGCGGCGTAGCCGAGCGCGATCCGTTCGGCCCGCACCGCCTGCCGCCGGCGCCATCCCGCGACCAGGAACGCAGCCGCGATCGCTGCAAGTACCAGACCGGTCCAGTAAGCCATCGTGTCCCTCCCCGTGTGTCCTTGGTGCGTGCACGGACGGACCGGGCGCGCGTCCACCTGCCGCGATCGGATCGTCGCGAAACGATAGGCCGACACACCGCGCGCGATCAACCGATTAGCCGCGATGCACGGCGCAAACGTCCCGCGCCGGCGGTGTCGCTGAAAACAGGCGGTTTTCAGGCTTGGCAAGCCGGCCGAAGCCACCGACACTCGGTTTCGTAAAGTTGCACGGCCGGAAGATTCCGCCATGACGCGCGACACCAGGGGTGGGCTTGGCCAGCGCCCCGATCCCGGCACCCCGGCGGATGCCGGCGGCCAGCAGGGGTCAGACCTGTGGGACGCGAACGCGCGTGCCTGGACCCGCGCGGTGCGCGAACGCCGGATCGCCAGCCGGAGCGCCGGCACCGACGCCGCGCTGCTCGACACCCTCAGTGCGCTCGCGCCCCGGCGCCTGCTCGATGCCGGCTGTGGGGAGGGCTGGCTGATCCGCGCGCTCAGGCAGGTCCTGCCCGCCTGCCGGGCGATTGGGGTCGACGGCGCCCCGACCTTGGTTGCGGCGGCCCGCGCGGCGGACCCGGTCGGCTGCTATCACCTGCTGACCTACGAAGCCCTCGCCGCCGGCGACTGGCACCGGGATCCCGTGCTGGCGGAGCGTCTGGCCGACCCCTTGGACGCCGTGGTGTTCAACTACGCCCTGTTCGATCGGGAGGTCGGCGCGACCCTGCGCGCCGCGCGCGAGCTGTTGACCCCTGACGGCGCCGTGGTGATCCAGACCCTGCCGCCCTGCGCGCCGGGCGCGGAAGGCTGGCGCACCGAGGACTTCGCCGGCTTCGGCGAGGCCGGCTGGGTCCCGATGCGCTGGTACGCCCGCTCGCGCGCCGCCTGGGACGCGGCGCTGGCCGACGCCGGCCTCAAGGTGTGCGCCGAGCCGGCCACCGCCGGCGCGGAGCCGCTCTCCCTGTTTCTGGTCGCCCGGCCGCTTTAGAGCAAAGTCGATGACAGCCGCACCGGCTTCATCGTGAACTTTGCTCTAACTTCTTGAAGGGCAGGCAAGAGTCAGTTGAAACGTGGTTTCACGTTTCGGCATCTTATCCCAGGTCAGAGGGCGGCCTGGTCGAACAAGCCCAGCATCGCGCGCAGCGTGGCGTCCGGTTGTTCTTCCGCGACGAAGTGCCCGCAATCGAGGGCTGTGCCGTCGAGCGCGCCGGCGCACCAGGGCCGCCAGATCTCCAGAACGTCGCCGGTCAGGAACTGCCGCCCCCAGACGACGTGCATTGGACACTGGATCCGGCGGCCGGCCGCCCGGTCGTCGCGGTCGTGCTGCCAATCGACGGTGGCGCCGGCGCGGTAGTCGGCGCAGCTCGCCTGCACGACGGACGGGCAGCGGAACTGTGCGATGTAGGCCTGCCGCGCCTCCGGCGTCAGCGCGCCCGGATCGCCCACCCATCGGTCCAGAAGTGTCTCGATGAAGAACGCGGGGTCGTTCTGGATCAGGCGTTCGGGCAGCGGGGCCGGCGCGGCCAGGAACGGCCAGTGAAACATTTTCTGCGCCGCCTGCCCGTCCATCCGCTCCCAGACCTCCGCGGTCGGCACGATGTCCAGACAGGCGAAGCTGCGCACCGCCTCCGGGCTGTCGAGGCACAGGCGCACGCCGACCCGCGCGCCGCGGTCGTGAGCCCCCAGGTGGAAGCGTTCGAAGCCCAGATCGGCCATCAGCCGGCGCAGCCGCGCGGCCATCCAGCGCTTGGAATAGAGTTCTTCCCCCGCACCCGGCTCCGGTCCCGCACTCGCGCCGTAGCCCGGCAGGTCGGGGGCGACGACCGTGAACCGCTCGGCCAGTTGGCCGGCGACGCGGTGCCACATCACGCGCGCCTGCGGGTAGCCGTGCAGCAGCAACAGCGGCGGCCCGCTGCCCGCGACCGAATAGGCGATCCGACAGTCCTCGACCGTCGCCTCCCGCGCCTCGAACCCGTCCAGCATGGCGTTCCTCCCGTCGTACACTGAGCCGCTCGCGGAGTATGGCCCCACACCCCTGCGACACGCCAGCGCGGCGCCCCAGCCCTGGCCGGGACGGTCGCCGCCCCTATTCTCTCAAATAAAGCGAGGAATGCCGGCGCTGCCCGCCGCCGGCCGTAATTGCAGAGGAGAGGGCCAGAGCCCATGGCCAACCCGTTCGCCCGTGCCGCCTTCGCCGCCAGCCAGACCGCCCGGGTCGGCTGGTACTTCAGCCAGTACCTGTTCGCCGCCCGGATCAGCCCGACCTACACCGTGCCGCCGGTGCAGGGCGGGCAGGTGCCGGGCGTCGGCGACATCCTGCGCGACATCCGGGAAATCTTCGTCCGCGACCTGCGCAACATCGATGCCGGCCTCTACAAGATGCCGCACGACATGGTGCAGCGCCCGGACCGGATGCTGCGCGATGCCCGGCGCTTTTTCGACGATTTGCCGCGCGTGACGGAACGCCGGCAGCAGGGCGAGTACGATAGCGTCCCGGTCCCTGCGGACAGCGCGGTCGCGATGCCGGACTATTACCTGCAGAACTTCCACTACCAGTCCGACGGCTGGCTGTCCGATCACAGCGCCAAGATCTACGACTATCAGGTCGAAGTGCTGTTCGGCGGCGCGGCGGACGCGATGCGCCGGCAGGCGTTCGTGCCGCTGGCCGAAGTCGTGCGCGACCGCGGCGCCGCGCTCAAGCTTCTCGACGTCGCCACGGGCACGGGGCAGTTCCTGACCTTCGTGCGGCACAGCTATCCCGACATCGCGGTGACCGGCGTCGACCTCAGCCCGCATTACCTGGCCGAGGCGGCGCGGCGCCTGCAGGGCTTCGGCGGGGCGTCGTTGCTACAGGGCCAGGCGGAGGACCTGCCGGTCGCGGACGCCAGCCAGGACGTCGTGACCTGCATCTACCTGTTCCACGAACTCCCCGCGGACGTGCGCACGCAAGTCATCCGCGAGTTCGCCCGCGTCCTCAAGCCGGGCGGCCGGGCGATCCTGGTGGACAGTCTGCAGCGCGGCGACCGGCCGTTCTACGACAACCTGCTGGAGCGCTTCCCGCACGCCTTCCACGAGCCGTACTACGCCGATTACATCGACCGCTCGCTGCTCCCGGCGTTCCGGGACGCCGGCCTGCGCTACCGCGGCACCCTGCCCGCGTTCTTGTCCAAGGTGATGGCGTTCGACAAGCCGGCGTGAGGGCGCACGGACGGGTGCAAGTCGCAGTCAGGCGCTCCCTGTCTTCAGCCGAAATACACCTGCCGAAGCTCCCGCGCGGCGGCCGCGGGATCGTCGGCCGCGCAAATCGCGGAAACCACCGCGAGCCCCTCGATACCGGTGCCGTGGAGCTGGGCCGCGTTGGCCGCGCTGACGCCGCCGATCGCGACCGACGGCAGGCCGACCAGCTGGCGCAGCTCGCCGGCGAACGCCGGGCCGATCGCAGCACCCGCGTCGCTCTTCGTGCCGGTCGGGAAGACACTGCCGATGCCGACGTAGTCGACCGTTTCGGGGTCCGCCACGTCCGCCTCCACCCGGTCGGAGACGGACAGGCCGATCAGCATCTCCTCCCCGACCAGCCGGCGGGCAATCGCGGGCGGCATGTCATCCTGGCCCAGATGCACCCCATCGGCGCGCGCGGCCATCGCGACGTCGATCCGGTCGTTCACGATCAGCGGCACGCCGCGCGGCTCCAACAGCGCCTTCAGGCGCAGGGCGTGCT
>CAYRCO010000268.1:0-4414 GCA_964422775.1 uncultured Rhodovibrio sp. | reverse complement strand
CGAGCACGGCATCGAGGCCGCGGTGATCGACTGCTACTCGATCCGCCCGCTCGACACCGAGACGGTGTGCGCGCACGCCGGCCGGCACGGGCACGTCTTCACGGCCGAGGAGCACAACGTCACCGGCGGATTCGCCAGCGCGGTGGCGGAAGTCCTGGCGCTCAACGGCATGGCGACGCGCCTGCATCCGATCGGTATGCCGGACGCCTACTCGATCCTGGGGCCGCCGACGCACCTCTACCAGCACTACGGCCTGGACGGTGCGGGCATCGCACAGCGCGTCGCCGAGGTGCTGAAGGCGAGCTGACGGCAGCGACAGAACGGTCCCGCCGGCATAGGCGCCGGCGGCCGCAAGCCCGGCTTCCTAACGACCGGGCGAGAGACGAAAAACGCCTGAACAAAGGAAACCGACGGGAGGTTTTCCATGCTCATGAAACGCGCACTCGGCGCGGCGGCCGGGGCGGCGCTGCTGACCGCGGCGTTCCAGCCCGACGACGCGGCCGCGCAGGCGATCATGGCGCACGGCGCGGCGAAGGATAACCCGCGCCACCAGGCCGCGCTGATGTTCCGCGATCTGGCGCAAGCGCGGACCAACGGCTCGGTGGAGATCACCGTGCGCTGCTGCGCCCAGCTCGGCGACGACGACGAGATGATCTCGTCGGTGGGCGCGAACAACATCCAGATCTCGGCGAACTCCCAGGGCTCGTTCGCCCAGGTGGTGCCCGAGACCGCGCTGTTCGGCCTGCCCTTCCTGTTCGACTCCCTGTCGCAGGCCTGGCAGGTCATCGACGGCCCGATCGGCGACAAGATCGCCGACCGCGCGGCGAGCGAGGGCTACATCGTCCTCGCCTGGTGGGACAACGGCATCCGCAACGTCACCCACACCGACAAGTGCATCAGCGAACCGGCCGACATCGAGGGCATGGACATCCGTACGCCGCCGTCCGAGATGACGGTCGACATGTTCAACGCCCTGGGCGCGAGTCCCGAGCCGCTGGCCTGGAGCGAACTGCCGTCCGCCCTCGAGGCGGGCACCTTCCAGGGCCAGGAGAACCCGCTGATCAACATCTACACGGCGAACCTGCACGAGATCACCCCGTACATCTCGCCCACGCGGCACAAGTACGAAACCACCCCCGTGATCGCCAGCCGGGAGTGGTGGAACAGCCTGAACCCCTCGCAGCAGGACGCCGTGCGCTCCGCGGCGGAGGACGCCGGCTGGTACCAGCGCGGCCAGGCGCTGCGCGCCGATGCCCGGTTGACCTCCACGCTCAAGCAGGAGGGCGCGGAGTTCTGCGACGTCGACACCGCGGCGTTCCAGAAGGCGACGGCCAGCGTGTACGACAAGTGGGAGAAGAAGTTCCCCGACCTCGTGCCGCAGATGCAGGCCGCCGCTGAGCGGGCCGCCGAGTAATGGCGGAGACGGCCCGGCGCACCGCGGCCGCGGCCGACAGCACCAGGCGGCTTCCGGGCCGCCTGGTCGCTGGCGCCGAGACGGCGATCTCCGTCTCGGCGCAAGCGATCGTGCTGGTCACGATGGTGACGCTGTTCGTGACCCTGTTCGCCAACGCGGTGCTGCGCTACGCCTTCGATTCCGGCATCTCCGGGGCGCAGGAACTGCCGCAGCTGGCGTTCCCCTGGCTGGTGCTCGCGGGCGCCGTCCTGGCCGGCGTGCGTGGCCAGCAGATCGCGGTCGACGTTTTGCTGCGCGCGCTGCCCGGCTGGTGGAAGGTCGCCCTCGCGCTCGTGGTCAACGCGATCGTCCTGGTGCTGTCCCTCGCGGTGGTGGACGCCGCGGTCACGATGGCGGAATCCGCGCACAGTCAGGTATCGCCGATCCTGAAAATCCCCCGCTCCTACGGCTACGCGGGTTTGATCTACGGCTACGGCTGCCTGGCGGTGCTCGCTTTGACCAACAGCGTGCGCGCCTTCCGCGAAGGGCCGCAGGGGTATCGGGGCGCCAGTTGACCCGAGCCCGTCGCAACCGCGGGAGAGAGAAACCGGCATGACAAGCCTGCTGATCGCGCTGTTCGTCGCCTTCATGGTGATCGGCGTGCCGGTCGCCCACGCGCTGCTGCTGGGCGGCGGGCTGGCGGTCACCTTCGGCGGCAACCTGCCGCTCAGCCTGCTCGCGCAGCGCGTCTTCTCGCCCACGCAGAGCTTCCCGCTGCTGGCGATCCCGTTCTTCATCCTGGCCGGGAACCTGATGATGGCCGGGCGGTTCGGGACCTATCTGGTGGACTTCGCCAAGCTCATCGTCGGCCGGATGCGCGGCGGCCTGGGCCAGGTGTCGGTCCTGGGCTCGCTGATGTTCGGCGGGGTCTCGGGCTCGGCCGTGGCCGACGCCACGGCGATCGGCAACGCCCTGATTCCGGTGCAGAAGCAGGAGGGCTATCCCGCCGGTTTCGCCGCCGCCATCAACGCTTCCTCGGCGACCGCTTCGGTGCTGATCCCGCCGTCGATCCCGCTGATCATCTACGGCCTGGTCGCCGAGGTCTCGATCGTGAAGCTGTTCATCGCCGGCATCATGCCGGCGATCCTGCTGGCGCTGACGCTGTTCGCCCTGATCTACCTGCAAGCGATCTTCCGGGGCCTGCCCGCTTCGCCGCTCGCCGGCGGCCTGCGGGGCTTCGCGCGCGATCTCTTGTGGGCGCTGCCGGCGCTGTTGATGCCGGTGTTCGTGGTGGGCACGCTGCGCTTCGGCATCGCCACGCCGACAGAAGTCTCGGTCATGGCCGTGGCCTATGCGATCCTGATCAAGCTCGCGGTCTACCGAGATTTCACCTTCGCCAGCGCCTACCGGGCCGTGATCGCCGCGGGCGTGATGACCGGGGCGGTGGTGCTCATCATCATGGCGACGGGCCTGGCGCAGTGGATATTGGCCCTAGAGAACGTGCCCGCGTCCGTGGCGTCCTGGGCCCTCGACACGCTGGGCAGCCCGTGGGCCGTGATCCTGTCGATGATCGTCCTGATGCTCGCCGTCGGCACCTTCGTGGACCTGCCGGCGGCGATCCTCCTCCTGACGCCGATATTCGTCGAGATCGCCGCGGTGATCGACCTTAACCCGGTCCACCTCGGCGTGATGATGGTCCTCACCCTCTCGATCGGCCTCTACACCCCGCCTGTCGGCACCACGCTGTTCATTTCCACCGCGATCGCCAAGAACCGCGTGGGCGACACGGTGCGGGAACTGCTGCCCTTCTACGCGGCGTCGGTCGCGGTCACGGTGTTGGTGGCCTACGTGCCGGCGTTGTCGGTCGGGCTGCTGTAGTTTCGCACCGGCATCGGCGTGGTCCCGTCACGACGTTCCGGGCGCTGTTAGGGCGCGTCCGGTTCTTGGACGTGCCGACTTCCGGCCACGTTTACAGACGGCTGATGCAGGAGGCGCAGCCGTCGGGCGATTCCGGCCAGAAGCTCACCGACCACCCCGGCGAACCCGAGGTTCTGGCGTCGTGACGAGAAATGGCGAGACCCGCCCAAGCCGCTCCCTATCCGCGATCGGCTGTCGCCGCGAGCTTGCAGAAACTCACGCCGACCGTGCCTCGTCGATGTGCCGGAGATACCAGTCGTAGGTCTTGGCGAGACCCGTCTCCAGGTCGGTCCGCGCCCACCAGCCGAGCGCCTCGATCCGGGAGACGTCCATCACCTTGCGCGGCGTGCCGTCGGGCTTCGAGGTGTCCCAGACCAGTTCGCCCTCGAAGCCGACCACGCGCTTCACCGTCTCCGCCAGCTGGTGAATCGTCACGTCGGTGCCGGTGCCGACGTTGAGGTGACTTTCCCCTGAGTAGTGCCGGAGGAGGTGCACGATCGCATCGGCGCAATCGTCGACGTAGAGGAACTCGCGCATCGGCGTTCCGCTGCCCCAGACGGTGACCTGGCTGTCGCCGTTCACCTTCGCCTCGTGGAAGCGCCGGATCAGGGCCGGGATCACGTGGCTGTGCTCGGGGTGGAAGTTGTCGCCGGGACCGTAGAGGTTGGTCGGCATCGCCGAGACGAAGTCGCAGCCGTGCTGCCGCCGGTGGGCCTGGCACAGCTTGATGCCGGCGATCTTGGCGATCGCGTACCATTCGTTGGTCGGCTCCAGCGGGCCGGTCAGCAGCGCGTCCTCGGTGAGCGGCTGCTCGGCGTGCTTGGGGTAGATGCAGCTGGAGCCCAGGAACACCAGCTTCTCCACGCCCAGGCGCTGGGCCGCGGCGATCACGTTGGTCTCCATCTGCAGGTTGTCCTGGATGAAGTCCGCCGGGTAGCGGTCGTTCGCCAGAATGCCGCCCACCTTGGCCGCCGCCAGCACGACCGCGTGCGGCCGCGCTTCCGCCATCCAGTCCTCGACCTCCGCCTGCCGGCGCAGGTCCGCCTGCTCGCGCCCGGCCGTCAGCACCTGGCACGGCTCGTCCTGCAGCCGGCGCGCGATCGC
>CAYRCO010000267.1:0-4434 GCA_964422775.1 uncultured Rhodovibrio sp. | reverse complement strand
TTGACCGATTCAGGCAGCACTTGGCCGAGTGCACCCTCGTAGCCAAGGAAGGCGGGCAGGCCGGCGGACTCGTTGGCCGTGCGGCTGCGGCTGGTCTCGTTTGACAGCGTGGCCTCGTCGTCGATCTCGATCCGGACCGTCAGGATGTCGCCGATCTCGCTCGCCCGCTGGTCCTTGAAAAAGGCGCGGGTGCCGGGCGTCCAGAGCGAGTTTGCCTGGCGGTTCGTCTCCTGCGCCCGCGGCTCGGGCATCGGCATCACCACGGGCCGCTTTCCGGCCAGACGCTCCGGGCTCTCGACGGCCGACTGCGGCGGCTCCTGGCCGATCTGGGACAGTCGGTCGGCGGTGTTGCGGGCGGCGAGCAGGCTTCCGGCGAGCGCGAGCGCGCTCAGCCGGGCTGCAGTTGAAAGAAGAGTCGTGCGCATCGCGCTTACTCCCGGGATTGCGGGCGGCTGCCCGCCTCGACCGTGACCGTGCCGTCGGCGACGACGACACCGGCAACGGTGGTGTTGGACTTGGTGTTCACGACGCGGATGACCTCTCCCTTGGCACCGTCCTGCAGCGCGCGGCCCTGGGCCGTCAGGCGCATCTGGTCAGTCTGCAGCATCAGGGTTACCAAGCTGTTGCGCGGCACCAGCACCGGGGCGGTCACGTCGGTCTCGCGCACCGGCCGGTCCGGACGGATCGACCGCCGCGCCGACATGCCGACCAGCTTGCGCGCGTCGCGGATGTGGTTGGCGGTGACCGCGTCGGCCGGGCGGGCGACCCAGGCGATGTCGCGTTGGCCGATTACGTCGTCGCGGCCGACGCGCCGGTTGAGGACGGGGACGTCGATCATCGCCAGCGCCTTGCCGGAGACGGTGGCGCGCGCCAGCGGGCGCTGCGTGTCCGGGGCCATGACGTTGGCGGTGAAACGGCCGCTGTTGCGGTCGTACGAGAAACCCGCGACCGTGACTTTGGCCGGCGCGTCGACCGGCAGGATGAGCGCGATGTCGCGGTTGTCGAGCTGGACCGCGAGATCCCCGTCGACGCCACGGGCGGCCAGTTCGTCGCGGATCGCGTCCACGATCCGGTCGCTGCCGATCCGCTGCGCGGCGCGGCGCAGGCTCGCCTGCTCCAGGTTGGAGGCCGGCCGCCAGTCGATTTCGTACGCCCGCGCGACCCTGGCCAGCCAGTCCGCCGGCAGCTGTACTTCCTCGCCCGGCTTGGGCGCCCGCGCGATCGGGGTCGTCCCCCGGTCGCCGAGGCCGCTGAACAGGTGGTTCAGGGTCACGGTGTCGCCCTCGACCGTGATGTCGGCGTTGAGCGAGACCGGTTGGCCGAAGGCGGCGCGATCGTCGCGCTCGGCGGACGCCGGGCCGGGGCCGAGCGTGACGGCGAGCGCGGTCAAGGCCGCGAGGGCGAGGGCGGGCAGGGCTATGGTGGGCAGGCGGATCATGGCGAACTCTCCGGGTTATCGAGACGACGGCGCGCGGGTCATCAGCGCATCTGGCTGACGTTGCGCATCATCTCGTCGGAGGCTGAGATCACCTTGGAGTTCATCTCGTAGGCGCGCTGGGCAGAGACCATGTTCGTGACCTCTTTCACCATGTCGACGTTGGAGCTCTCCACCGCGCCCTGCAGCACGCTGCCGAAGCCCGCCTGACCCGGCACGCCGACGTTGGCCTGGCCGCTCGCGCGGGTCTCGACGAACAGGTTGTCGCCGAGCGCGCGCAGGCCGGCCTCGTTCGGGAACCGGGCGACCTCGATCTGGCCGACCAGCTGCGGGTCCACCTGGCCGTCCAGGTCGACCCAGACCTCGCCGTTGGCGTTGACGGTTACGCCTACAGCGTCGACCGGAACCGTGATGCCGGGCTGCACCGGATAGCCGTCCGGGGTCACCAGGTCGCCGTCGGGCGACAGCTGGAACGAGCCGGCGCGGGTGTAGCCGGTTTCGCCGTTGGGCATCTCGACCATGAACAGGCCCTTGCCGTTCATCGCCATGTCGAGCGGGTTGTCGGTCATCTGGATCGAACCCTGCTCGCTGATCCGGTAGACCGCCGCCGGCTTCACGCCCAGGCCGAGCTGGATACCCGAGGGCACGATCGTGCCCTCCTCGCTGGAGTTCGAGCCGACCCGGCGCATGTCCTGGTACAGCAGGTCGTTGAACTCGGCCCGCTGGCGCTTGTAGCCGCTGGTGTTCATGTTGGCGATGTTGTTCGAGATGACCTCGACGTTCATCTGCTGCGCCAGCATTCCGGTGGCGGCGATACTCAGGGAGCGCATGTCTCGACCTCTCTTCTGGTTAGGCGTGGCGCGGCGCGGGCCGGGCCCGCCGTGTCGTCTGGGTGTCGGTCAGGAGCGGATTACTGCGAGGACACGAGCGAGCGCACCGCGCGCAGGATCCGCTCGTGCTCGCTTTCGCTGAATTTGTTGGCGCTGGAGTAGCTGCGCGTCAGGTCGATCAGGCGCGTCATCTCGACCACGCCCTCGACGTTCGAGCCTTCGATCATGCCCTGCATCACCCGCGCGTTCTCGGCCGGCTCGGCGTCCTGCTCGTCGCGCGCCTCGAACAGGCCGTTGGCCCGCTTGTTCAAGAGCTGCTCGTTCTCGAAAGCGACCGGCTCCAGCCGAGCGATCGGACCGAGCTCGGTTGCGATCGTGCCGTCCTCGCCGATCTCGATCGCCTGCGCGTCGGCGGGCACCTCGATCGGGTTGCCGTTGTCGTCCAGCAGCGGCTGGTTCGCCTTGTTGACGATCTGGCCTTCCTGATTGAGCTGGAAGGCGCCGTTGCGGGTGTAGCGCGGCCCGTCCTCGGTCTCGATCGTGAAGTAGCCGCGCCCGGAGATCGCTAGATCGAGCGGGTTCTCGGTGCGCTTCATCGGACCTTCCTTAAGGTCGCGCACGGTCGAGAGGTCCTGGACGAAGCTCATCTCGCCGGTCCGGCCGCGCTGCGTATCCGCCAAGTACTCGACGAACATCATGCTCTCGCCCTGGTAGGCGGGCGTGTTCAGGTTCGCCATGTTGTTCGCCACCAGGTTCAACTCGCGGCGCAGGGCCGCCTGGCGGGATAGGGCGATGTAGTTCGTGGTTTCCATGGCACACGTCTCGTTCGGCGTTGAGTATCGTCGGCAGCCCGCGTCAGCTACGGCGCGACCCGAGCCGGTCGGATGCGCCGCGAGCCGTCCTATGCACAGGCCGTGCCAACCAAGGAAAACCGCCGGTCTCTGCCCGCAGCGACCAGGATCGGGCGGGTTGGATGGACGACTCGGTAAAACCTGCCGGGTGAGGGCTGCCGACGTGCCGGGCTCAACGAGTTCTTAACCCAGTCGGACTAGCGTTCACCGTGTTCCAGACCGCCCGCGCCGCGCGCCGTGGGTGCGCCTGCAGCGCGGTCCGGGACGACGCGACGCCGCGCCTGCACAGGGCAGGCCGGTTG
Source organism: uncultured Rhodovibrio sp. (assembly GCA_964422775.1). GTDB lineage: Bacteria > Pseudomonadota > Alphaproteobacteria > Kiloniellales > Rhodovibrionaceae > Rhodovibrio. The sequence goes on along the minus strand of CAYRCO010000267.1, from coordinate 1,016 downwards.
GCCATGAGCAACGGCTTTTTATTCGAAGGCGAATTCGATGACCGATCAGACGATGGGCGAGGGTTACGGCGACGACGTTGAGCTCGACGCCAGCCCGCGCGGCGGCGGCATGTCCGGCAAGAAGATCACGCTGATCGTGCTCTTGCCGCTGCTGCTGCTGCTTGGCGCCGGCGCCGGTCTGTACTTCACCGGCACGCTCGACGGCCTGCTGGGCGGCGATAAGCAGGAGACGGCGGAGCCCGCCAAGCCGGAAAAGACGGTGTTCTACGACATGCCCACGCTGCTCGTGAACCTGAACTCCGGCGGGCGGACCAGCAATTTCCTGAAGCTGTCGGTCAGCCTGGAGATCGCCGGCGACGACGGCCAGAAGACGCTCGAGCGCTACATGCCGCGGGTGGTCGACAACTTCCAGGTCTACCTGCGCGAACTGCGCGTGGAAGACCTGCAGGGCTCCGCGGGGCTGCAGCGCCTGCGCGAGGAACTGCTACTGCGCGTCAACGCCGCCGTCGACGGCGTCGAGGTCAAGGACGTCCTGTTCAAGGAGATGCTCGTCCAATAGCGCGCTCGCGCCCTCGATCACCCTGCCGTATCCCAAGACATCAGCCCCCGCGCCTCAGCAGAACAGACCCGGACGTTAGACCATGGCCGACGGCGATCAGAACGATCAGCAAGACCTCGATACGGATGGCGATCTCGACCAGGACATGATGGCCGAGTGGGAGGCCATGGCCGACGGCGACGACGGCGACGACGCCTCCACCCGGGTGCTCGACCAGGACGAGATCGACAGCCTGCTCGGGCTCGACGGCGACGGGGACGGCGACGGCGACCAGTCCGGCATCCAGGCGATCGTCAATTCCGCGCTCGTCTCCTACGAGCGTTTGCCGATGCTGGAGGTGGTGTTCGACCGCCTCGTGCGGATGATGTCGACGTCCTTGCGCAACTTCACGAGCGACAATGTCGAGGTCAGCCTCGACAACATCACCTCGATCCGCTTCGGCGACTACCTGAACTCG
>CAYRCO010000266.1:0-4453 GCA_964422775.1 uncultured Rhodovibrio sp. | reverse complement strand
GTCCGCGGAGTCGACCCTGTCGGCGTCTGCGGGTCCGCCGCGGGCGTCCGCCGGCGCCTGCAGCGTCAGCGGGGCGGCGAACGCCGCCAGCGCCAGCACCGCGGCGCCTGCCGGCACCGCCTTGCGGACGGCGCCCGCCAGCTTGAGCCGCAGCGCGATCAGGCCGCCCAGGGCCAGCATCAGCGCGGCCACCACGAGCGCGGTCAGCTGCCCGTCTTCCGCCGCCAGCACGGTCAAGAGCCAGACGGCCGTGCCGGCCAGCGCGACGCCGAGAACCCGGCGCACCGTGATCATCCACTTGCCCGGACGCGGCAGCTTCGCCGCCAGCGCGGGCACCGCGGCGACCGCGAGATAGGGCAGCGCCAGCCCGATGCCGAGCGCGAGGAAGATCGCCAGGATCTCGAGCAGCCCGCGCGACAGCGCGAAGCCCACGGCCGTGCCCAGGAACGGCGCGGAGCACGGCGTCGCCAGCAGGGTGGCGAACATGCCGGTACCGAAATGCCCGACGAGCCCTTCCCGATGGCCGGGCGCCGCCGGAGCGCCGCCGGCCTGGGCCAACGTGTCGTTCAGCCGGCCGGGCAGCCGGATCTCGAACACCCCGAACAGGTTGCAGGCGAACAGCGTCAGGATCAGCGTCAGCGCGACCAGGAACAGCGGCTGCTGGAACTGCACGCCCCAGCCCACCGCCAAGCCGGCGGCCTTGAGGCCGGCCGCGCCCGCGGCCAGCAGCAGGAAGCAGGTGACGATGCCCGCCGCCGAGGCCAGGAAGGACTGGCGCACGTGCCGGCGTTCCCGGCCGCCCTGGCCGACCACGCTCAACAGCTTGAGCGACAGCACCGGCAGCACGCAGGGCATCAGGTTCAGGATCAGCCCGCCCAGGACGGCGAGGCCCAGGATCGCGGCGAAGTCGCCAGCGCTCACGCCGGGACCCGTCCAGCTCAGCCCGCCGCCGGTGTTCGCACCCGCTGCACCGCCGGGGCCGGCGGCCAGGCTGTCGCCAAGCGTGACCGAGCGCTCCAGCCCGCGGTCGCCGTCGAACAGCGTGAGGGTGACCGTCTTGCCTTCGAGCGGCCCCTCGGCGAGCTTACCGCGCTGGCCGGTCAGGCGCAGGACCGCCTCACGCCCGCCGTCTCGCAGTTTCACCTCGGGCTTGCCGAACTTGGTCTCCGGCAGCCCCTCGATGATCGCGTCGGGCGACTCGAACGCCGGGTCGGCGGTTGCGGTCAGCTCCAGCACCGGCTGCTCGCCGCTCGAAACCAGGGTCGCGTCGCTCAGATCGAGGCCGGCGGCCGCGCCCTCACCCGGAACCTGGGAACGGAAACGGTCGATCAAATGCGCCTGCTGGCTGGGACCGCCGGTGTCGGCCGGCAGTGTCAGGGCCAGCGTCGCCTTCCGCGGGACGCAGATCTCCTCGCACGTCAGATAGTCGACCTTGGCCTCGATCCTGACCGGCTTGGCCGGGTCCTTGGCGACGGCGTCGACCGGCAGCACGGCCTCACCGCCGTAGCCGAAGGTCTGCAGGCCGAACAGCTCGAAGCGGTGCGGGACCGGCCAGCGGATCGTGGCGGATTCCAGGTTGTCCGAGCCGCTCCAGTCGACCTGCGGCGGATAGCCGGCCTCCCCGGGGGAGCGCCAGTAGATCTTCCACCCGTCAGCCATCTGGAACTGCAGGCCAAGGCGCAGAGTCTCGCTGCCGCCGGTCCCGGTGCTTGCGGAGAGCAGGCGCAGCGCGCCCTGCTCGTTCCGGCTCCAGTCGCTGCTCGCCGCCTGTACCGGCGGGATCGCGCCTATGAGCAGGCTGGCGAACACCGCCAGCGGCGCCAGCCAGCGGCGGGTGCGGCCGAGGCGGCGCCGGTTGCCGGGGCGCGGTGTCGCTTGAGTGGGCGTGCGGGCGAACAAGGTCATCCGACTGGCGTTGGACTCTAGACGTTAAACTGCGAGGTACACCGCTTATATAGAATGTCCGGAGGCCGTCGTCAGGTCACGATGCTGTGGCCTGCTGTCGCCGGAGACAGGCGTGCATAGGCTTGCGGCGCGCAGCCGGCCGGCGCAAGCTGGACAACCGGTGGACAGCGTTCATAAGGGCCCACACAGTCACAAGCGGACGTCGATAGCATGACGGACAGCAAGACCAGCGCGACCAGCGCCAACAGCAGCGAGAACAGCCTGGCTGGCCATCTGCTGGTGGCCATGCCGAACATGAGCGACCCGCGCTTCGAGCGCGCCGTGATCTACGTCTGCGCGCACGGCGAGGACGGCGCCATGGGGCTGATGATCAACAAGCTGGTCGACCAGATCACCTTTCCCGAGATGCTGGAGCAGCTCGGCATCGACAATTCCGATGTGTCCGATCAGATCCGCGTGCACTTCGGCGGCCCGGTGGAGACCGGCCGCGGGTTCGTCCTGCACTCGACCGACTATCGGCAGGACAGCTCGATGGAAGTGGATTCCACGGTCGCGCTGACGGCGACGGTGGACATCCTGCGCGACATCGCCGGCGGGCAGGGGCCGCGGCGCAGCCTGCTCGCGCTCGGCTATGCCGGCTGGGGGCCCGGACAACTGGACCAGGAGATCCAGGCCAATGCCTGGCTGCATGTGCATCCGGACGAGCAGCTGGTCTTCGACACCGACCTGGACGACAAGTGGCAGCGGGCGATCGGGAAGCTCGGCTTCGATCCGTTCAGCCTGACCGGTCACTTCGGCCACGCCTGAGTCCGGCGAAGCCCGGATATCGGGGCCGCCAGGGTAGCGCGCACGCGCTCGAGAAGCTCGGCGCGCCCACCGTCGCTGGCCGGAGTCCAGGGCAGCTTTGTTGAGCTGATGGTGCCGGCGATTAGTGCCGGTGGTGGTTGGGGAAGGCCTCGGCGTACATCAAGTCGATCAGACAGGCCGTGCCGCCGCCTGTGCAACGCGGACAGGCACGCGTCACTTCGCCCATGACATCGCCGGCTAGATCCTGAATCCGGCCGCAGGCCGGCGTATCGGCGATCGTCGGCGTCGCAGCGACCTCGCCTCGGCTCGGATCTTCTGGATTGGTCTCGTCACACATCTTGGACTCGAAGGTCGGGGTCATACCCATGGGTCTGTGTAAGGCTCGCTGGGGTGCCAATTATCGGTGCGTAGCACGAAAGGCGGAGCGCCAGCCGAGTCAAAAAAAACCTCGTCTCCGTAATTGCCATTCAGGCGATTTCGAGGAGGGTCAGGGCTCGGAACGGATAGATACGCGAAAGGATTAGCCGTGAAAGGGGGTTCGACGAACGTCGCGGCGATTGCGGCCCTCAGCGCGCACCGCGGGGATCGTGGCGCAGGATCGCGAACAGCACGTGGTCCTGCCAAATGCCGTTGATCCGCAGGTACTCGCGGGCGTAGCCCTCCTCGGTAAAGCCCGCCTTGTCGAGCAGCCCGCGCGAGGCGGTGTTGCCCGGCAGGCAGGCGGCCTCGATGCGGTGAAGTCCCAGGGTGTCGAAACTGAACGCCAGCACGGCCTGCAGGGCCTCGCTCATGTAGCCGTGCCGGGCGAACGGCTGGCCGATCCAGTAGCCGAGGCTGGCCGATTGCGCGACGCCGCGGCGGATGTTCGACATCGACACCCCGCCGAGGAGCTGGTCGTCCTGCTTGCGGAAGATCAGGAACGCGTAGCCGGTGTCGTTGCGCATTTCGCTGCGGTACTGCTGCAGCCGGCGCCGGAAGGCGGCGCGCGACAGCGCGTCGTACGGCCAGGTGGGCTCCCAGGGCTCCAGGAAATCCCGGCTGTCCCGGCGCAGCGCCGCCCAGGCGCGCCAGTCGCCGTGGCGGGCCGGCCGCAAGTAGACACGCCCGTGGCGCAGCAGCGGCTCCTCCGGCGTGCCCGGCCTCAACAGGGACAGCATCAGGCCACCATCGCCACGGTGCTGCGTCGCCTCCTCGTTGACCGCGCCCGCTTTAGGCCGCGAACCGTTTGGCCACCGTATCGAACGATTCGACCTGGCCGACCGGCCCCAGGCTGGTCAGGGTCGGCCGGCTGGCCGCCAGGCGCTGGGCCAGCCGGCGCACCTGGGCCGCGTCGACCGTCTCGACCGCGTCGACGATCTCCTGGGTGGTCAGCGGCCGGCCGTAGATCAGCAGGTTGCTGGCGAGCTGCTCGCAGCGCCCGCTGGTGCTCTCCCGGCTCATCAGGATCGACGCCTTCAGCTGGGCGCGGGCACGTTCCAGTTCGGCGTCGCTCACGTTGTGCGCCACGTCGGCGATCTCCGCGCAGACCACCGGCATCAGCTCGGCGACCTCGTCCTGGCCGGTGCCGGCGTAGACGCCGAACAGACCGCTGTCGCTGGCGGCGTTGTGAAAGGAGAACACGGTGTAGACCAGGCCGCGTTCCTCGCGCAGCTTCTGGAACAGGCGCGAGGACATGCCCCCGCCCAGCAGTGTCGCCAGCACCGCGCTCGCGTAATAGTCCGGGTCGCGGTAGCCGACGCCG
>CAYRCO010000265.1:0-4475 GCA_964422775.1 uncultured Rhodovibrio sp. | reverse complement strand
TATTGCGGAAGATCCGCGCGACCTCGTGCAGGTCGAAGTCGATCCCGGCCTCGTGTGCCATCGCGGGCAGGTGCAGGGCGGCGTTGGTCGACCCGCCGGAGGCCGCGACGATGGTGGCCGCGTTCTCCAGCGCCTTGCGGGTGACGATGTCGCGCGGGCGGATGTTCTTCTCCAACAGGTCCATCACCGCGACGCCGGAGGCGCGCGCATACTCGTCGCGCGACTCGTAGGGTGCCGGCGCGCCGGCCGAGCCCGGCAGCGCGAGCCCGATCGCCTCGGACACGCAGGCCATCGTGTTGGCGGTGAACTGGCCGCCGCAGGAGCCGGCCGACGGGCAGGCCTGACACTCCAGCTCGTGCAGGTCCTCCTCGCTCATCTTGCCGGCCGCATGCGCGCCCACGCCCTCGAACACGTCCTGGATGGTGACGTCGCGGTCCTGGTAGCGCCCGGGCAGGATGGTGCCGCCGTACATGAACACGCCCGGCACGTTGAGCCGGATCATCGCCATCATCATCCCCGGCAGCGACTTGTCGCAGCCGGCGATCCCGACGATCGCGTCGTAGCAGTGCCCGCGCATGGTGAGCTCGGTGGAATCCGCGATCACCTCGCGGCTGACCAGCGAGGACTTCATCCCCTGGTGGCCCATCGCCAGGCCGTCGGTGACGGTGATCGTGGTGAACTCGCGCGGGGTGCCGCCGCCTTCCTTGCAGCCGGACTTGGTCGCCTGGGCCTGCCGGGACAGCGCGATGTTGCAGGGCGCGGCCTCGTTCCAGCAGGTCGCGACCCCGACGAACGGCTGATTGATCTCCTCCTCGGTGAGGCCCATCGCGTAGTACATCGAGCGATGCGGTGCCCGGTTCGGGCCGACCGTCACGTGCCGGCTGGGCAGCTTGGACTTGTCGAAACGGCGCTTCTGGTTCTCGTCGAGCGGCATGGCGCCTTCTCTCCCCTCATCTCATGTACGGCTGGCTGCGAGGATAGCCGCGGCCTTCCGAGGCGGCCAACGGTTTTCGTGTCTGGCGACGGAGCGGCGATCAGGCGCAGGGGTACCGCCGTCAGGCATCCTTCGACACGGCCGGCTGCGCCGGCCTGCTCAGGATGAAGTTATCGGCATTACAACAAGTTACTCGCATACCTTCATCCTGAGCAGGGTGCGTCAGCACCCGTGTCGAAGGATGGCTGACGGGTATAGAAACCCGCGAAGAGCCGCCTACCCCGCGAGCCGCTCCAGGGCGTTCGCCAGCTTCTGGCGGGACGCGGCGGCGTCGGCGCGGCGGTCGCGCTGTTCCTCGACCACCGCCTGCGGGGCCTTGTTCAGGAAATCGTCGTTGCCGAGCTTCCGGTCGTACTTGGCGATCTCCTGGTCGAGCTTCTCCAGCTCCTTCTGCAGGCGCTGGCGCTCCTGGGCGAGGTCGATGATGTCGGCGAGCGGCAGCACGGCCGTCGCCTCGTCGATCAAGAGCTGCGCGGCCCCGCGGGTGTCGACCTGATCGAGGGTGCGGATCTCCGAGAGCTTGGCCAGGCGCTGGATCAGGGTGGCGTGCCGGTTGAGGCGGGCCTTGGTGGTCGCGCCCGCGCCCTCGAGGTGCAGCGGCACCTCCGCCTTGTTGGGCACGTTCATCTCGCCGCGCACGGTACGGATCTCGCCGATCGTGCGGGTGACCCAGTCGATCTCCGCCTCCGCGTCCGCGTCGATCAGCTGATCGCCGAGGCGCGGCCAGTGGCCGGTGATCAGGCGGTTGCCCTCGCCGCCGCCGAACTGCTCCCACAGCTCCTCGGTGATGAACGGCATGAACGGGTGCAGCAGGTGCAACAGCCGCTGCATCGCCCAGGCGATGGTGGCGCTGGTCTCCGCCTTGGCGGCTTCGTCGTCGCCCTGGAGGATCGGCTTGGCGAACTCGACGTACCAGTCGCAGAACTGGTGCCAGGTGAACTGGTAGAGCGCGCTTGCCGCGTCGTTGAAGCGGTAGGCGCCGAGCGCCTCGTCGACCCCGTGGGCGGCGCGCACCGTCTTGGCGATCGCCCACTTGTTGACCGTCTGCTCGACCTTCGCCGGATCGAAGGCCGGGTCGGGGGCGACCCCGTTCATCAGGCAGAAGCGGGCGGCGTTCCACAGCTTGGTCGCGAAGTTGCGGTAGCCCTCGACCCGGTCCTCCGACAGCTTGACGTCGCGGCCCTGGGCCGACAGCGCGATCAGGGTGAAGCGCAGGCTGTCCGCGCCGTAGCGCTGGCAGATGTCGAGCGGGTCGATGACGTTGCCCTTCGACTTCGACATCTTCTGCCCGTGGGCGTCGCGCACCAGGGCGTGGATGTAGACCGTGTGGAACGGCACGTCGCCCATGAAGTGCAGGCCCGCCATCATCATCCGGGCGACCCAGAAGAAGATGATGTCGAAGCCGGTCACCAGCACGTCCGTCGGGTAGTATTTCGCCAGTTCCGGCGTCTCCTCCGGCCAGCCGAGCGTGGAGAACGGCCAGAGCGCGCTCGAGAACCAGGTGTCGAGCACGTCCGGATCGCGGCGCAGGTAGACGGTCTCGCCTTCAGGGCCGCGGTTGTCGGCCGGGGTTTCCTCCTCGGCCTGCAGGATCCGCACCGGCTTGCCCAGGCGGCGCTCGGCGTCGGCCTTGGCCTCGTCTTCCGTCATCGCGACGAACGGCTCGCCGGTCGCCTCGCCCTCGGCGTCCAGCGGGTACCAGGCGGGGATCTGGTGGCCCCACCAGATCTGCCGGGAGACGCACCAGGGCTGGATGTTGCGCATCCACTCGAAGTAGACGTTCTCCCAGTTCGACGGCACGAACCGGGTGCGGCCGTCCTGCACCGCCTGCATCGCCGGCTTGGCGAGCGTGGCGGCGTCGACGTACCACTGGTTGGTCAGCCACGGCTCGATCGGCACATCGGACCGGTCGCCGTGCGGCACGCTGTGGCGGTGCTCCTCGACCTCCGCGACCAGGCCCTGAGCCTCCAGGTCGGCGACGATCTGCTTGCGCGCCTTGAAGCGGTCCATGCCCTGGTAGTCTTCGGGCGCGTTCTCGTTGATCGCCGCGTCGCGGTCGAGCACGTTGACCACCTCGAGCCCGCAACGCCGGCCGACCTCGAAGTCGTTGAAGTCGTGGGCGGGGGTGATCTTGACCGCGCCGGAGCCGGTCTCGGGGTCCGCCCACTCGTCCGCCACGATCGGAATCCGCCGGCCGACCAGCGGCAGGATGACGTGCTTGCCGACCAGGTGCTGGTAACGCTCGTCCTCCGGATGCACGGCGACACCGGTATCGCCCAGCATCGTCTCGGGCCGGGTGGTGGCGACCACGATGTAGGTGTCGGGCTCGCCCTCGACCGGGTACTTGAAGTGCCAGAGCTTGCCGTCGACCTCGACCTGATTGACTTCCAGGTCGGAGATCGCGGTGTGCAGCTTGGGGTCCCAGTTCACCAGGCGCTGGTCGCGGTACAGCAGCCCCTGGCGGTGCAGCTCGACGAACACCTTGCGCACGGCCTGCGACAGACCGGCGTCCATGGTGAAGCGCTCGCGCTCCCAGTCCGGGGAGGCGCCCAGGTGGGTCAGCTGGCGGGAGATCGTGCCGCCGGATTTCTCCTTCCAGTCCCAGACCCGCTCCAGGAAGGCGTGCCGGCCGAGGTCCGCGGCGCTCTTGCCCTCCTGCGCCAGCGTGCGCTCGACCACCGACTGGGTGGCGATGCCGGCGTGGTCCATGCCCGGCTGCCACAGCGCATCAAAGCCCGCCATGCGCTTGTGCCGGATCAGCACGTCCTGCAGCGTGAAGGTGAGCGCGTGACCCATGTGCAGGCTGCCGGTCACGTTGGGTGGCGGCATCATGATCGTGAACGGCTTGGCCGGGCTGTCCGGATCGCAGCGGAACGCCCCGGACTTGCGCCAGACGTCGTAGAATTTCCGCTCCACCTCGGCCGGGTTGAATGTCTTGTCGAGCATGGACGTGCCTTGAAGCCTTCGCGCTAGCATGAAACGTGAGCGCGCGCGGGCGGGCCCCGGAAACGCCAAACGGGCCGCGCGCGAGCGTGCGCGCGCAACCTAGCCAATCTGCCGGGTGAAGCAAGGGGCCGCGCGGTCCGGCAGCAAATCTAAATGCAGGTGAGTCGCAACTGCGCGTTTGGGTTGGAGTGCGACATGTTGAATCGACCATCTCATGAGGCCTTGGCGGCGCCGGACAACTCAGATTCTCTGCGCGTATGCAGGTGCTGGCGCGGCTGATCGATGTCCTAAGCCGGACGTGCGGTGGTCTGCCCGACAAACGGGTGGGCGGCAACGCGTGGTACAGCATGCGCGACATCGCGCTCTCCGGGTTCTCAGCCTTCTTTATGCAGAGCCCGTCGTTCCTGGCCCACCAGCGTCAACTCGCCGAGGGCTGCAGCCGGTCGAACTGCGAGACGCTGTTCGCCATCAACGGCATCCCAACCGACAATCACATTCGCACGATGCTCGATGGCGTGAGCCCGGATGCCTTCCA
>CAYRCO010000264.1:3313-4480 GCA_964422775.1 uncultured Rhodovibrio sp. | reverse complement strand
TGACCGGCTCGTCCGAATGGTCTCAGCGCCGATCAATTTTGGGCAAAGTCGAGCTGAGACTTTGACCAGATTCGAACATCTCACAACTGATACAGCTTCCCCGCATCCTCTTTCGACGCCCAATCGGCGCGGATCGGGTCGAGCGCCGGGTCGGGGACAGGGGTACCGCCGATGGTGAGCGACCGCAGGCGGACGGCATAGCGGGTGACACGAACGTCGCAGGTGGCGGTCGTCTGTCGGCCGGCGTCGGTAAAGATCAGCTCGACGGTGGTGGCATCGAGACCGTCGGTCACGATGGCGTTGGCCTCGGGCGGCGGCCCCTCGAGGGTGCGCTCCAGCGCGAACTTGCACAGGGCGACTTCCGGCGGCTCCACCGGGGCGCAGGCGGCGAGCAGGGCCGCGGCGATCCCGGCGGGCGCAAGCCTCCGCGCCAAGCGGCCCCCTACCCCTCGCCCGAGGGCGCGCCTTGGCGCTTCTTGTGCCGGGCCATCTGCAGAATCGGGTAGACGAACAGCGCCAGCCCGAGCACCAGGAAGGCGGCCGACAGCGGGCGTTCGACGAAGATCAGCATGTCGCCCTGGCTGGACAGCAGGCTCTGCCTCAGGGACTGCTCGGCGAGCGGGCCCAGCACGATCGCGAGTACCATCGGGGCGACCGGGTAGTTCAGCTTGCGCAGTAGGTATCCCATCACTCCGAACAACAGGATCAGCCAGACGTCGTGCATCGACTGCTCGGGCGCGTAGCCGCCGGTGATGCAGAGCACGAAAATAACTGGGGCCAGGATGGTGAAGGGCAACTTCAGCATCGCGATGAACACCGGCACGAACGCCAGGTTGATCAGCATGGCGACGACGTTGGCGATGTAGAGGCTGCCGATCAGGCCCCAGACGAACTCGGGGTTGTTCTCGAACAACAGCGGCCCCGGGCGCAGGCCCCAGATGATCATCCCGCCCAGCAGGATCGCGGTGGTCGGCGAGCCCGGGATGCCCAGCGTCAGCATGGGCAGGAGCGAGCCGGTGGAAGCGGCGTTGTTGGCGGCCTCGGGCGCGGTCACGCCGTTGACGTTGCCCTTCCCGAAGCTCTCCGGGTCCTTGGAGAAGGACTTCGCCATGCCGTAGGCGACGAGCGAGCCCGGCGTCGCGCCCGCGGCCGGCAGGATGCCCATGA
>CAYRCO010000264.1:0-3303 GCA_964422775.1 uncultured Rhodovibrio sp. | reverse complement strand
GATGAACGAGCCCGCGAGCGTCGACTTCACCGTCACCTTCAGCTGGCGGAAGGCGTCCACCATGCGTTTGAGCGACATCTCCACCTTGGAGACCATCACCCGGCCCTGGCTGATCTCCAGCGTCCAGAGGATCTCGCCGATGCCGTAGATCCCGATCGCCAGCACCAGGAAGTTGATGCCGTGGTAGAAGCCCGGCAGATCGAAGAAGATCAGCCGGGGCTGGCCGGAGACGATGTCGAGTCCGATCGTCGCCAGCACCAATCCCAAGAGGGTGGAGAAGATCGTCTTGGCGATGTCGCTGCCGCCCAGCCCGACGAAGGTGGCGAAGGCGAGCATCATCAGTGCGAACTCCTCCGGCGGGCCGAACTTGAGTGCGAATTCGGCGAGCGGCGGGGCGAACAGCGTGAACAGCACGACCGAGATCGTGCCGCCCACGAACGAGGCGACCGCGGCGGCGACCAGGGCCCGGTCCGCCTCCCCCTTCATCGCCATCGGCCGGCCGTCGAAAGTGGTCGCGACGGCCGTCGAGGCGCCCGGAATCCCCAGCATGATCGAGGAGATCGCGCCGCCGTACATGGCGCCGTAGTAGATCGCCGCCAGGAAGATGATCGCGGCCGTCGGCGGCACCAGGAAGGTCACCGGCAGCAGGATCGCCACCCCGTTGACCGAGCCCAGCCCGGGCATCGCGCCCACGAACAGGCCGATCACGACGCCCAGCACCACCATCGCCAGGTTGATCGGCTCGAGCGCGATGAAAATGCCGTCGATCAGCGGCTGGATCAGCTCCATGGGTCGGGCTTTCCTGTTGTCACGTCAGGCAGCGCCCGCGCGGGCCGGCGTTCGCGGCACACGCGGGCGACGGTGAGCGGGGATCAGTAGATCAGGCTGTAGAGCGGGTAGAACAGCGGCTCGCTGTAGCCCTTGGGCAGGAGGATGCGCAGCGCCGCCTCGAAGAAGAAGAAGGTCGCCACCGGCGCGATCAGGGACAGCGACACGGTCAGCGTCCAGCCGTGCCGGCCCATGAAGCGCAGGTAGAACAACAGGAAGACCAGCATCGCGAAGTAGACGCCGATCACATGGGTCAGGGCCAGCATGACCGCGATCGACAGCACGGTCGGCACCAGGATCTTGGCCGTCGCCGGGCCGATGAAGGCCTCCAGGTTCCGCGATTCCGGGGTCAGGCCGCGCCACCAGCGCACAAACGTGACCGCGCAGCAGATCAGCATGCCGGCCGCCAGCCAGAACGGCCAGGCGCCGCCGCCCGGCCCCTCGCCTTTGATCCAGCCGATCTCGAGCTCGGCGCTCTTGACCATCAGATAGACCGAAAACGCCGCCAGCAGCAGCGTCATCGCGAGCTCCGCGGTGCGGACCGTCATGCGGGAAACACCTGTGTCGTTGTTTTATCAATCATCGGATCAGGTCCCCCTCCTCCACGTGGGAGGAGGGGATAGGGAAGGTGGTGCCACGGGTATGCGCCCTGCAGACCACCTCACCCTAGCCCTCTCCTCCCACGTGGAGGAGAGGGAACCCGCCGATACATCCTGCAGGAAAGGCGAACGGAGAAAGCTTACATCTCACCCGCCCCTACATTTCGCCCGTGGAGGCCAGCAGCTTCTTGTGCTTCTTGACTTCCTCGGCGAAGTAGGCGGCGAGCTCGTCACCCGACAGCCACTCGCGGAACAGGCCCTCGCTCGCAGTGTAATCCTTCCACTGGTCGCTCTCGTACACCTTGCGCATCAGGTCGGTGTACCACTGGCGCGCCTCCTCGGAGATCTCCGGGGCGGCCACGATCGAGCGCTGCATGTAGTAGACCAGGTCCGGGTGGCCCAGCTCGCCCGAGGTCGGGACGTCCGGGAGCATGTCCAGGCGCTCCGGGGTCATGGTCATCAGCGGACGGGTGCGGCCGGCCTCGTAGAAGGCGATCTGCTCGGCCGGGTTGTTGACCGTGCTGTCGATGTGCTTGCCGACCAGGTTCTTGGCCACCGTGCCGCCGCCCGGGAAGGGAATGTAGGTCATCTTCAACCCGAACTCCTGCTCCAGCATCGCGGTGACCAGGGAATCCTCCTGGCCCTTGCCGGTGCCGCCCATCTTCCAGCTGCCGTCGGCTTCCTTCACTGCGGCGATGTAGTCGTCCAGGCTCTCGATCCCGGAATCCGCGTGTACCCACAGCTGGAAGGTGTCCAGCGCCATCCGGGCGATCGGGGTGTAGGTCTCGATGTCGACGCCGAGGTTCGGATTGAGCTGCGGGGTGGTGAACAGGCTGTTGAGCGTGATCATCATCACGTGCTCGTTGCCCGCCTCGTCCTGCAGATAGCGCAGCGCCTCCGCGCCCGAGCCGCCCGGCTTGTTGATCGGGATGACGGGCACCCGCGAGAAGTCCTCCTCCTCGATGATCGACTGGAACAGCCGGGCGATCTGGTCGGCGCCGCCGCCGGTGCCGGCCATGATCACGAACTCGATCGGCCGCTTGGGCTGCCAGTCCGCGCGCGCGGCATCCGGCGCTGCCGTGACCGCCAGGCCGGCGCAAAGCGCAACCGCGCCCAGCCACTTGCCCATCCGCTTGCCGCTGCCCGCCCAGCCGACGACGCGACGCACTGCCGTAAATCCGGTCATCCGGTGTCCTCCCATGACGTTTACCTAAGCCCAGGTGGCCGAGTCCCCGGTCTTGTTCGCGCGCATGGGATCACCCCGAATTGCGTCGCACCCGCCGGTTGGTCGGCGCCGACCACACGTTTTTATCCCCGACCGCCAGACGGCGTTGCACCGCCCGCGCGTCGGGAGACAGATTGTTACTTTAAGCGAACCTAAATGGCAATTAAGAAATAATTCGGTTCGCCAAAGCGCATCAGATTTGTGTGATACGGGCGCCGGACGGGAGTGACGCATGCATCGGCGGGTTCCCTCTTACTTGAGGGAAGAGGGTCAGGGTGAGGGTGGGACTCGGCATACGCCCGGGGGTCCCACCCTCACCCTCCCACGGACCTAATGGTCCGCGGGTCCCTTCTGCCTTTGAGGGGAGAGAGGGCGTGCACCGTGCCGCTCGCGGGCCGCCGTAGGGTGGATTCGCCGCGCCAGCGGCAATCCACCGTCATTGCCGCGGCGCGCTATGCGGTGGGTTGCTTCGCGAACCCACCCTACGGAAGCTGGAAGCGACGACCGCAGCTTGAAGCGACTTGCGCCTTGCCGCACGTGCGGCCATGCGCCGCCTAGCCGCCGTAGCAGCCGGCGAGTTTGGCGCGCTGGATCAGGAGGCCGAGCACGGTGTCGATGGTGGGCGTCTCGATGGTCAGCTTGTCGGCGATC
>CAYRCO010000263.1:0-4495 GCA_964422775.1 uncultured Rhodovibrio sp. | reverse complement strand
CGCGCCGCCCAGATGCGCGTGGCCCAGATCTCACGCCACACGCAGATTTCACGCCGCACGCATATTTTCACGCGACACAGGGAGCCGCCGATCATGGGTCAGTTCGGAGTGGGTCAAGCCGTTCGCCGCGTCGAGGACGCCCGACTGCTGACCGGCCAGGGCCGCTACACCGACGACATCCAGCTGGACGGCCAGCTCTACATGGCGCTGGTGCGCAGCCCGCACGCGCACGCTGAGATCAAGAGCATCGACGCGGACGAGGCCCGCCAGGCCGAGGGCGTCCACGCCGTCTACACGATCGACGATCTGGATGCCGCGGGCATCCAGGACATCCCCTGCATGGCGCCGATCCCGGGCGTCGACGGCAAGCCGCCGCGCATGCCGGGCCATCCGGTCCTAGCGCGCGGCCGCGTGCGGCACGTCGGCGATCCGGTCGCCGCGGTGGTCGCGGAGACGGCGCAGCAGGCGAAGGACGCCGCCGAGCTGGTCGACGTCGACTACGCCACGCTGGATCACGTGGTCGACGCCGAAGCGGCCGTGCAGCCGGACGCCCCGACCCTGCACGAGGTCGCGCCCGACAACGTCGCGCTGGAATGGGGCACGGGCGACGACGCGGCGGTGGAGCAGGCGTTTCAAGACGCCGCGCACGTTACTCGGGTCGAGATGGTCAACAACCGCGTGGTCGCGAACTCGATGGAGCCGCGCGGGGCGATCGGCAACTTCGACCCCAAGAAGGACCGGTTCGAGCTCTACACCTCCTCGCAAGGTTCCCACGGCTTGCGCCGGCAGATCGCGGAGAAGGTCTTGAACGTCGACCCGGAGCGCCTGCGGGTGGTCACGCCCGACGTGGGCGGGGGCTTCGGCACCAAGATCTTCCTTTACGGCGAGCAGGTGCTGGTGCTGCACGCCGCCCAAGCGCTCGGCCGGCCGGTCAAGTGGATCGGCGAGCGGCGCGAATCCTTCCAGTCAGACGCGCAGGGCCGCGACCACACCGCGACGATGGAACTGGCGCTCGATTCCGAGCACCGGATGACGGCGATCCGGCTCACCACGCTCGCCAACGTCGGCGGCTACCTGTCGAACGCGTCGACCTACGTGCCGACCCAGTCGATGGGCAAAATGCTGTGCGGCCTCTACCGCATCCCGGCGATGTCGGCGAACGTGAAGTGCGTCTTCACCAACACCGTGCCGGTCGACGCCTACCGCGGCGCCGGCCGGCCGGAGGCGGCCTACTTCGTCGAGCGCACGGTCGACGCCGCCGCGCGCGAGCTCGGCCTGGACCCGGCCGAGCTGCGGCGGAAAAACTTCATCCAGCCCGACGAGATGCCCTGGACCACGCCCGCCGGAGCCACCTACGACAGCGGCGAGTTCGAACGGCTGATGGACCGCGCGCTGGACAAGTCGGACTACGCGAACCTCGCGGAGCGCAAGCAGGCGGCCGCGCGCCGCGGCAAGCTGCTGGGCTTCGGGCTCGCCACCTACGTCGAGGCCTGCGGCTCGGTCGGCAGCGAGGACGCGCGTCTGACGATCGATCCCGACGGCGGCGCCAACCTGGTAGTCGGCACCCAGACCAACGGCCAGGGCCACCACACCGCCTACGCCCAGTTGCTGGCGGACAAGCTGGGGCTGGACCCGGAACAGGTGCGCTTCCACCAGGGCGATACCGATATCGCGGCGACCGGCGGCGGCACCATGGGCTCCCGCTCGCTCTTGGTCGGCGGCGGAGCGACCGACCAGGCAGCCGACCAAGTGATCGAGCGGGCGAAGAAGATCGCCGGCCACACCATGGAGGTCTCGCCGGACGACCTGGAGTTCGAGGCCGGCACCTTCACGATCGCCGGAACCGACCGGCAGACCACGCTCGCCGAGGTGGCCCGCGCCGCGGTCGAGCGCGACGATCTGCCGGCCAATCTCAAGGGCCCGCTAGAGGAGACCGGGCACTACGATTCCCCGGACCAGGAAACCTTCCCCAACGGCGTCCACGTCTGCGAGATCGAGATCGACCGCGACACGGCGGCGTTGGAGATCACCCGCTACGTCGTCGTCGACGACTTCGGTATGGTGCTGAACCCGATGCTGGTGATGGGTCAGATCCACGGCGGCGTCGCCCAAGGAATCGGTCAGGCGCTGCTCGAGCACACGGTCTACGAAGCCGATTCGGGGCAGCTTGTCACCGCCACCTATCAGGATTACACGATGCCGCGGGCGGACGACCTGCCCGACATCGACATCGAGTTCATCAACGTCCCCTGCAAGACCAATCCGTTCGGCATCAAGGGCGCGGGCGAGGCCGGCGCGATCGGCGCCCCGCCGGCGGTGATCAACGCCCTGGTCGACGCGCTGGAGCCCTATGGCATCCTGCACGTCGACATGCCCGCGACGACCGAGCGGGTCTGGCAGGTGATGCAGGCCAACGCGCCCAAAGCGGCGGCGGAATAGCCGCGGCTCGGCGCCAGCACACGAGAAGGCGACGCCCGCGATGACCCTGGACCGCGACAGCGGCGACACCGGCGGCAACGGCGGCGACACCCTGGACGACCTCCTGGTGGTGCTGCGCGGCATCGCCGAGCGCGCCGGCCAGGCGACCCTGATGTTCTACCAGCAGGAGGGCGGCCTGGAGGTCACGGCCAAGGACGACGACAGCCCGCTGACCCAGGCCGACCTGGCGTCCGACCGGGTGATCCGGCAGGCGCTGGAAGAGCGGGTGCCGGACATCCCGATCATCTCCGAGGAGGGCGTCGACCAGGGCGACGTCCCGGAGGTGGCCGGGCGCTTCTGGCTGGTCGATCCGCTCGACGGGACCAAGGAGTTCATCTCCGGCAACGGCGAGTTCACGGTCAACATCGCGCTGATCGAGCATGGCCAGCCGGTCGCGGGCGTGGTTCATGCACCAGCGCTGGGCATGACCTGGGTCGGCGCGATCGAGAGCGACGGCACGGCCAAGGCGACCTTCGCCGAGGTCAACCAGACCGGCAAGCAGATCGCCTGCCGGCAGATCCCGGAGGCCGGCGCCACCGTGGTCGCCAGCCGCCGCCACGGCGATCCGGAGGAGATGAAGCGCTTCCTCGGCAACTACACGATCGCCGAGCAGCGCGACGCGGGCAGTTCGATCAAGTTCTGCCTGGTCGCAAGCGGCCAGGCCGACCTCTACCCCCGGTTCGGCCGGACGATGGAATGGGACACCGCCGCCGGCCACGCCGTGCTCGCCGCCGCCGGCGGCCGCGTGACCGACGCCGAGGGCACCCCCCTTACCTACGGCAAGCCCGGCTTCGAGAACCCGCCGTTCATCGGCTATGGGCTGGGGTGAGGGCGCGTTTCTAAACGGCCGGGATGCGGTGCCTGACGTAATCGAACAGGGCGGATTTAGCGGTCTCGGGCAATGTCCCGAGACATCGCTCCAGTCGCTGTCGGTCCAGTGTGGCAATCTTGGCTGGCCGTATCACTGAGCGGACCGGCAAGCCCGTAGCAGGACTATCTTCGATCGCGATATCGCCCGGCCACGCCGGGTTGCGCGCGCTTGTAATCATGGCGATCCAGTACAAGTCAGTGACTTCAACGAGCGTCTCATCCGATATAACCGCCGCGGGCCGTCGCTTCGTCGTATCCGGAAAATCGGCGAATGGGAAGGGCACGATCACAATCGCACCTGGCCTATAGACTTCCATAGGCCTCCTCGTCCGCCTCGCTTAGCCATTCACTAAAGGTCTCGTCCTGCAACCTGAGAAACGGTAGATCATTGGCGTCAGCTTTCCGGACAACCACCTGATCTCCATCGATTTCATAAACCACACGGTCGCCAGGGCGTACACCTAGGTGCTTGCGAACCGCGCTCGGTATGGTGGCCTGCCCTTTGCTGGTCAGGCGGGCGATGTGCTGTTCGTGGTCAGCCATAATAGAACACCCTTCGTAATACGTATTACCAAGATATGACGCAAAACCTGATCCGCCAAGTCTTGTTCGTACGCGCCTGCGCGGGCGCCATCCGGTAGGGCATGACGACAAACCAAGACGGCCCCGTGCCGGATCGGACACGGGGCCGTCCCTCGTCGGCTAAAAGCCGGTCGCCGACGTTAGTTCATCTTGCGGTAGCGCTCCAGGATCTCGGCGCCGGCCTTGCCGGCGTCCTCCTGCCATTCCTCGGCCATGGTCTGGCCGATGTCCTTGAAGCCCTGGGTCAAAGCCTTCGGCGGCTCGCGGTGTACGGTCATGCCGTTCGCCTCGAGCTTGTCCATCTGAGTGTTGGTTTCCTCCTTGGACATCTGCCAGCCGCGGTCCATCGCTTCGGCCGCGGCGTCCAGCACGGCCTGACGGGTCTCTTCGTCCAGGCTCGCAAGCTCGCGTTCGTTCACCACGACGATGTTCTTCGGCAGCCAAGCCTGCAGGTGATAAAAGTGGTTGGTGAAGTCCCAGGCCTTGGTGTTCACGCCGGTCGACGGCGACGTCATCATCGCGTCGACGCGCCCGGTCGCGAACGCCTGCGCGACGTCCGGCACCT
>CAYRCO010000262.1:0-4501 GCA_964422775.1 uncultured Rhodovibrio sp. | reverse complement strand
GAAGAAGGCGCTGGCGGCGATCGAGGAGACCGACTTCTACCCGGCTTCGGGCAAGACCCGGCTCTACTCGATGATCGAGAACCGCCCGGACTGGTGCGTCTCGCGCCAGCGCAAGTGGGGCGTGCCGCTGCCGATCTTCGTCCACAAGCAGACCGGGGAGGCGCTGCGCGATCCGGACGTGATCGAGCGCATCGCGAGCGTGTTCGAACAGGAAGGCGGCGACGCCTGGTTCAACAGCGACCCGCAGCGCTTCCTGGGCGAGGCCTACGACGCCAAGGACTACGAGCAGGTCACCGACGTCGTTGAGGTCTGGTTCGACAGCGGCTCCACCCACGCCTTCGTGCTGGAGGCGCGAGATGAACTGAAGTGGCCGGCCAGCCTGTATCTCGAGGGCTCCGACCAGCACCGCGGCTGGTTCCATACCTCGATGCTGGAAAGCGCGGGCACCCGCGGCCACGCCCCCTACGAGGGCGTGCTGACCCACGGCTTCGTGCTCGATCCGCACGGGCGCAAGATGTCGAAATCACTGGGCAACGTGATCGCCCCGCAGGACATCATGGCGGAAAAGGGCGCGGACATCCTGCGCCTGTGGGTGGTCGCGAGCGACTACAGCGAGGACTTGCGGATCGGCGAGGAGATCCTGCGCTACCAGGCTGACGCCTACCGGCGGATGCGCAACACCCTGCGCTACCTGATCGGCAACCTGGACGGCTTCAGCGAGAGCGAGCGCGTCCAGCCGGCCGACATGCCGGAGCTGGAGCGCTGGGTGCTGCACCGGCTGTGGGAGATCGACCGGGCGATCATGCCGGCGATCCGGCGCTACGACCTGATGAGCGTCTACCGCGAACTCTATCGCTTCTGCGAGATCGACCTGTCGGCTTTCTACTTCGACGTCCGCAAGGACGTGCTGTACTGCGACCGGCCCGACAGCACCCGGCGCAAGGCGTGCCGGAGCGTCCTGGACCAACTGTTCCACCACCTGACCGCCTGGCTGGCACCGATCCTGGCGTTCACCGCGGAGGAGGCCTGGTGGGCGCGCGGCATCGGCCCGGAGAAGAGCGTGCACGAGCGCCTGTTCCCGCAAGTGACCGACGCCTGGGCCGACAAGGCGCTGGCCGACAAGTGGGCCAAGGTCCGCAAGGTCCGCCGCGTGGTCACCGGCGCGCTGGAGCGCGAGCGCGAGGCCAAGCACATCGGCGCCAGCCTGCAGGCGCACCCGACCGTCTACATCGCCGACGAGGCGCTGATGGACGCGGTCGCCGACGTCGACCTCGCGCTGGTGTGCATCACCTCGCAGATCACGGTCGAGCGCGGCGATGGGCCCGCCGACGCCTACCGCCTGGACGAGGTGCCGGGTGTCGCCGTCACGTCGGGCCTGGCCGACGGGCAGAAGTGCCAGCGCTGCTGGCAGGTGCTGCCGGAGGTCGACCGCGATCCGCAGGCGCCGGAGACCTGCGGGCGCTGCGCCGACGCCGTCCACGCCCTGGGCGCGGCCGCGGAGTAACTGCCATCGCCAGCCCAAGCCTCAAGCGGGAAGGCACCGCCATGGTGCGGCTCGGCCTTGTCGTCGCCGCGGTGATCCTGGTCGCCGACCAGGCGACCAAGCTGTGGATTCTCGACCTGATGCAGCCGCCCCGGCGGATCGAGGTCACCGGGTTCTTCAATCTGGTCCTGGTCTGGAACCCCGGCGTCTCCTTCGGTCTGTTCGGCAGCGGCGCCGGCGCCTGGCAGCCCTGGCTGCTGTCGGCGTTCGCCACGATCGTCGCCGGCGGGCTGGTGTACTGGCTCTATACCGGCCAGCACGGCCGCGTCCCGGCGCTGGGAATCGGCCTGATCGTGGGCGGGGCGATCGGCAACGTGATCGACCGGCTGCGTTTCGGCGCGGTGGTCGATTTCGTCGATCTGCACGCCGGCGGCTGGCACTGGCCCGCGTTCAACGTCGCCGACAGCGCGATCGTGGTCGGGGTCGGCCTGCTGCTGCTCGACGCCTTCTTGCGCCGGGACGGGGAAAGCGCGTAACTCTCACCCGCGGGCCAAAGCACCGTTCGGCCAGCACGCCTTACCAAACGGGAGCGCACCGCCGCGCCATGACACACCGCCGCCCGATCCGCCTGGCACTCGCCCTGCTGCTGGCCGCGCCGCTGCTTGCTGGTTGCAGCGACGGCTTGCGCAAGACCCTGGGGCTAAAGCAGACCGCGCCCGACGAGTTCAAGGTGGCCAAGCGCGAGCCGCTCAGCATACCGCCCAGCCTGAACGACCTGCCGACCCCGCGGCCGGGCGCCGGGCGCCCGCAGGCCACCAGCCCGCGCATGCAGGCCCAGCAGGCACTGTTCGCCGGCGCCACATCCGGGCAGCAGGGCACCGTCGCGGCGACCGCCTCGGGCGGCCTGTCCGGCGGCAGCGGCGCCGCTTCAGGCGGCCGGCTGAGCGATGGCGAGCAACGCCTGCTCTCCCGCGCGAACGCTGGCGCGGCGCCGGAAAACATCCGCCAGGTCGTGGCGCGCGAGGCCGAGGCGCAGGCGGAAGCCCTGCGCGGCCTGTTCGACGACTACATTTTCTGGCGCGATCCGGAACTGCCGGGCGAGGTCGTCGACGCCGACGCGGAAGCCAAACGCCTGCGCGACAACCGGGCCCAGGGCAGACCGCTCACCGAGGGCGAGGTCCCGATCCAGGAGCGCGAGGACCGCGGTATTCTGGGCGACCTGTAAAAGCCGTTTCCGCGCGCGTCCGTCAGTTTTCGCCCGTGCAAACGCGCCTGCCTTAAGATCGTCATCGCCGGGCGCGTTGCCCGCGGGCGGTTGTGTCTCCATATAGAAGGTTCATTTACCGGGCGGCCGCGCCGCCGCGCGACCGGCAATGCGCCCGCTGTCGTCCACCCGATCGAGGTGCCTGGACCCGATGACCCGTTTTCCCCGTCTGCTAACCGCCGCGTGCGCGGCGCTCGCGCTCGCCGTCACGGCGCTCGCCGCCCCCGGTTCGAGCCGCGCGCAGATCTTCGATCCCGAGACCTTCACGCTCGACAACGGCCTGCAGGTCGTGGTGGTCACCAACCGCCGGGCGCCGATCGTCACCCAGATGCTCTGGTACAAGGTCGGCAGCGCCGACGAGCCGATCCAGAAGGCCGGGATCGCCCACGTGCTCGAACACATGATGTTCAAGGGCACGGAGAAGTACCCGGACGGCGAGTTCTCCGACATCGTCGCGCGCAACGGCGGCCGGGAGAACGCGTTCACCAGCTACGACTACACCGGCTACTTCCAGACGGTCGCCAAGGACCGCCTCGAGCTGATCATGAAGCTCGAGGCCGACCGGATGACCAACCTCGTGCTGGATCCGGCGGAGGTGAAGACCGAGCGTCAGGTGGTGATCGAGGAGCGCGCCCAGCGGGTCGAGACCAACCCGCAGGGCAAGCTCTCGGAGATGGCCAACGCCTCTTTGTTCCTGCACCACCCCTACGGCACGCCGATCATCGGCTGGGAACAGACCGTAAGCTCGATCTCTGTGGACGATATGCAGGCGTTCTACGAGCGTTGGTACGCGCCCAACAACGCGGTGCTGATTATCGCGGGCGACGTCACCGCCGACGAGGTCCGGCCGCTCGCCGAGAAGTACTACGGCCCGATCCCGAAGGCCGACATCGCCGCGCGCGACCGGCTGGACGAGCCGCAGCAGAACGCCCCCCGTCGGGTCGAGCTGGAAAGCCCGCGGGTGCGCCAGCCCTCGCTCTCCATCCGCTACCTGGCGCCCAGCTACAACACCGCGGAGGAGGAGGCCACGCCCTACGCCCTGCAGGTGCTAAGCGAGGTGCTGGGCGGCGGCCCGACCAGTCGCCTCTACGAGCGCCTGGTGGTCGAGGACGGGCTCGCGGTTTCCGCCGGCAGCTGGTACTCGCCGAGCGCGGTCGATACCACCGACTTCGGCTTCTACATCTCGCCGCGCCCGGACGTCGATCTGTCGAAGGCGGAAAGCGCGCTCCGTGCGGAGATCGAGGAACTGCTGAGCGACGGCGTCAGCGAGCAGGAGGTCGAAAACGCGATCGACCGGCTTCGCGCGGATGCCGTCTACGCCCAGGACGACATCAACACCGCCCCGCGGGTGATCGGGCGGGCGCTCGCCACTGGCCGCAGCGTGGCGGACGTCGAGGCCTGGCCGAACCGGGTTTCAGAGGTCACGCCGGCTGAGGTGGAAGCCGCGGCCAAGCAGGTGCTGAAGCCCGCCTCCTCGGTCACCGCCGTGCTCAAGCCCGAGCCAACCAGTTGATCCGCCGCGCGCAACAGGACGCTTCCCCGATGTTCACGACACTCAACGTTTTGCAGCCGGCGCGCGCGGCCCTCGCGGCGCTGGCACTGGCCGCGCTGATCGCCGTGCAGCCTACCCAGGCGCGTGCGGCCGACGTGCAGAAGGTGGTCTCCGACCAGGGCATCACGGCCTGGCTGGTAGAGGACGACTCCAACCCGATCCTGTCGGTCAAACTCGCCTTCCGCGGCGGGGCGGCGCTGGA
>CAYRCO010000261.1:0-4514 GCA_964422775.1 uncultured Rhodovibrio sp. | reverse complement strand
GCCACCGTGAGCCTGGCCGGCGCGCTCGGCCTCGCGCCGGCGGCATCGGCCGATCAACTCGACAACAACACCGCCGCCGCCGGTGACGCGGTCGAGGCCCTCCTGAAAGGCGCCGGCGGCAACGGCGGCCGGGGACAGCAGGGGCGCTCCGGCCAGCAGGGCCAGTCCGGCGGCGTCTCCCACAGCAAGCCCCAGCAAACCCAGCAGGCCAAGGCCGGCGGGGGCAAATTCGACCGCGACCAGCCGGACGTCCACTGGCGCGGCCAGTACGCCGGCAGCAACGACGGCCGGGACGCCGTGCTGGAGATCAAGCCGACCGGGCGGATCGACCAAGACACCATGAGCTATTCCGTGATCCTGCGCGCCCGGGACCGCGGGGAAGCGTTCCAGGGCAACGGCTACGTCGACTTCAAGCAGGGCAGCGGCCGGCCGGCGCACGTGATGTATTTCCAGCGTCCGCTGGCCGGGCCGAGCGGCAAGAAGACGGTCGAGCGGCTCTATCTGCACACCTGGGACACCGGCTTCATCTCCGGAACGACGGAATGGCGGGGTACCAACTACGGCTTGGCGTTCCAGGCCATGTGACGGCATCGCCCGGAGGTGACCGCGCCCCGGCATCTGCCAGCAGGTGCCGGGGCGCTTGATTCCGTTCCGATTTCAGCCTCGGCCGGCGTCGGCCCGTCCTGCAGATACGCCGGCCGATTGCCTTCTGGCTCTGTGCGAGATCTGTCGAGGGGATTGGGCGGGTGAGACCCGGCCGCTAAAAGCCGAACGCGAACACGACGCCAAGGCCGCCGGCCAGAGCGATCGGCCGCAGGGCGTCGGGGAGCCACGCCCGTCGCCAGCCGACAACGGCGTAGCTGATCGCCAGCAGGCCGAGCCCGATCTTACCCGCCGCCGCCAGCGCCAGGAGCGGCGTTTGCGCCAGCTGCAGCAGGGCCGGGTTGGCGATGAAGGCGAGCGGCACGACGAACAGCCCGATGCCCAGGCGCAGCGCGTTGCCCGCCACGGGCAGCCAGGGCGTTTCCGCGATCGACGCGGCGATGAAGACGTTGCCGCACACCGGCGGGGTGATCGTGCACAAGAGCGCGTACCAGAACACGAAAAGGTGGGCGTAGAGGTCCGGCACGCCCATGCCGGTCAAGGCGGGCGCGGCGACCGCCGCACAGATGACGTAGGCGGCCGTGGTCGGCAGCTCCATGCCGAGCACCAGGCTGGCGAGCGCGGTCAACAGCAGCGCGATCCACAGCTCGCCGCCGGAGGCGCCCACGATCAGCGTGGTCAGTTTGACCCCAAGGCCCGTCAGGTTGAAGACGCCGATCACGATCCCGGCGCAGATGATCACGGCGGCGATGGTCGCGACCTGCCGGGCCGCGATCATGAGCGCATCGGCGGTGCGCGCGGCCCACCCCGCAAGCGAGGGCTGCCCGTCCGGCCCGAAGGCGAGCGTCAGCCAGGTCGCCCCGGT
Source organism: uncultured Rhodovibrio sp. (assembly GCA_964422775.1). Classification (GTDB taxonomy): domain Bacteria; phylum Pseudomonadota; class Alphaproteobacteria; order Kiloniellales; family Rhodovibrionaceae; genus Rhodovibrio. Next base: position 3,046 of record CAYRCO010000261.1, on the reverse strand, counting down.
GGCGTACACGGCCGCGTAGGCCAGGGTGTAGTCGGTGAACGCGAGCGTGCCCGCCAGGATCGAGAAGGGCACCAGAAAGAACGGTAGCGACCGCGCGACCGCCGGCCAGCCCGGCAGCTGGTCCGCCGGCAGGGCGGGTAGATCGTAGCGCACGGCGAAGTAGTACAACCCGCCCCAGGTGGCGACGAAGAACAACACCGCCGGCAGGATCGCCGCCACCATGATCTCGGTGTAGGGCATACGCAGCAGCTCGGCCATCACGAACACGCCCGCCCCCATCACCGGCGGCAGGATCTGCCCGCCGGTGCTGGCCACCGCCTCGACCGCGGCCGCGATCGACCGCGGATACCCCAGCCGCTTCATCGCCGGGATCGTGACCATCCCCGTGGTCGCCGTGTTGGCGGCGGCGACGCCGGAGATCGTGCCGTAAAACGCCGAGGACAGCACCGAGACCTGCGCCGCCCCCGCCCGCATGCGTCCGGCGAGCTGGGTGGCGAAGGTCATGAACCCGGCACCCGCCTGCCCGGCGGAGATGAATCCGCCCAGGATGACGAACAGCGCGATCGTGTTGACCGACGCGCCGGTCAGCTTGCCCCACAGGCCGCCTTCGGTGATCGTCAGGCTGCCGAGCAGGTAGGCCGATCCGAGCCCGCCGTGGCCGAAATAGCCCGGGATCCAGCCGCCCAGCCAGCCGTAGGCGAGCACCAAGAAGGCGACGGCCGGCAGCACGACCTTGATCGCCCGTCGGGCGATCTCCAGGACGGTCAGGATCAACACCCCGGCGACCAGGTGCTGCAGCGGCCCCTCGAGCGTGCCGTACTGATGGATCAGCGCCGTCCGGTTGAGGACGATGTAGAGGCACGCCAGCAGCCCCGCCGTGCCGACCGCGTAGCCGGACCATCGGCTCCCGCGCGGCCGGCCGTGGGCGAGGCCGACGAAAAACACGAACGGGATCGCCACCGCCAGATGCAGCGGCCGGGTGACCAGGTTCGGGATCAGTCCGGAAAAGGCGACGTAGAGGTGAAAGCCCACGGCCAGGGCCGCCAAGGCGAGGGCGACCCAGCCGTGGGCCTGCCGGTCGGTTTGCTGCACGTTGGATCGCCCGGCTTACTGGCTTTCGGGCAGCATCTCCTCGGGGATCTCGACACCCTGCGCGCGATAGTAATTCACCACGCCGGGGTGAAGCGGGGCCAGCAGCGACTGCACCTGGCCAGTGTCCACGCCGGCCCACCAGGGGTTCTCCTTCGCCAGGTCCGCACGCTGCTGCCAGAACTGCTCGACGATCAGCCGGGCGGACTCATCGTCCATGTTGACGGCGTAGCCGCCCACCGGGACGCCCACCGTTTCGACCGGCTCGTCGAGCCATTCGTAGGTGTCCGGGCCGATCGTGACCGGGCCGGTTCCCGGCCCCATGGCGAGCAGCGTCTCGCGCTGTTCGGGCGTGAAACTGATCAGCTTCAGGTCGACCGTGGTGCCCAGTTCCTGCAACTGCGGGGTGGGGTGCGAGCTGCAGGTGACGTAGCCCGCGGCCTGTTCGTTGCGCAACGCCGCGGGCGCACCGCTCAACTCCATGTCCGGGGTGTCGACCGCGTCGGACAGACCGAGCGCCTCCAGGATCGCCGTCGAGCGCTGATGGCAGAAGGTGCCGGTGCCGCCGGCGATGAACGTCTCGCCCTTGAGCTCGCGCACATCGTCGATTCCGGTGTCCGCGCGGACCACAAAGTGAATGGTCACGAACGGCATCGGGAACAGCGTGTGAATGCCCGAATAGTCGGCCCCGTCGTCGAACGGCGCGGCACCCTGTTCGGCCTTCTGCAACAGGCCGGGCGGGGTGGTGAAGAAGAACGCGCCAGGCCGGCGCGCGGCCTCGCGGACGTTCTGGACGGAGCCCTGGCTTTCCTCGACCGTCGGAATGATCTCGCCGTCGCTCTGCTGGCGGATCATCTCGGCCAGTTGGACGGTCATCACGTAGTACGACGACTCGGCCGAAGCCGACTTCAAGGTGACCCGGCTCTGCGCCTGGGCCGGCTGCGCCGTCAGCGTGCCCAGCGCGCCCACGGCGAGCGCGACTACGGCTGCGCCGGCGGTGACGGATCGGATAAACATTTGGCCTCCCCAAGTTTGTTATTCCTCCCCCGAGGACGTATGCGCCTAATCGGCGTCAGCCGGCATCGAGCTCGCCAGCCTCGTACGCCCGGTCGGGGAGCGGGTATTTCAGGCCGGTCGCGCAGTTGAACAGCACGGCCTCGGCATCGGCCGCCAGGTCCCCCCGGGCGACGGCCTGCTCCCAGGCCGCGAACGTGGCGGCCCCTTCCGGACAAAGCAAGTTCCCCGTACGCGCTGCGACGCGGTCGCGTGCCTCGGTGATCACCTCGTCGTCGATCGCCGTCGCCCAGCCCCCGGATTGACGCACGGCGTCCAGGATCAGGAAGTCGCCCACCGCGGCCGGAACGCGGATGCCGGTGGCGAGCGTGTGCGCGTCCTGCCAGAGCTCGGCGTGGCGCGCGCCGTTCTGCCAGGCCCGCACGATCGGCGCGCAGCCCGCGGCCTGCACCGCGATCATCTTGGGCAGCGGCCCTTCCAGCCAGCCGATCTCGCGCAGTTCGTGAAAAGCTTTCCACATCCCGATCAGGCCGGTGCCGCCGCCGGTGGGGTAGAAGATCGCCTCCGGCAGGCGCCAGCCGAGCTGTTCGGCGAGTTCCAGGCCCATCGTCTTCTTGCCCTCGATCCGGTAGGGCTCTTTCAGGGTCGAGGTATCGAACCAACCGTGACTCTCCTTGCCCTGCTGGACGTGCTTGCCGCAGTCGTTGATCAGCCCGTTGACCCGGTAGACCGTGCCGCCCATGGCCGCGGTTTCGCGGATATTGATCTCCGGCGTATCGGCCGGGCAGAAGACGGTCGCCTTCAGGCCGGCCTGCGCGGCGTAGCCCGCCAGGGCCGCTCCGGCGTTGCCGTTGGTCGGCATGGCCAGGTGCTCGATCCCCAGGTCCCGGGCCCGCGAGACCGCCAGCGCGAGGCCGCGCGCCTTGAACGAACCGGTCGGCAG
>CAYRCO010000260.1:0-4517 GCA_964422775.1 uncultured Rhodovibrio sp. | reverse complement strand
CGGGGCAACCGGTTCCAACTCGTCCCCTCCGGGTCCAAGCCCGCCATTCTCAGGACCATGGGCTAGCTCCGGCGTGCCATCGGAACCCGCCGCCGGTCCGCGCCGTCCCACGCTTGCTTGCCAACCGGTGCCGGGCACAGGCTGGGGGGTGGGGCGCAAACGGCGCTCGGCGTGCGACGGCGGTACGAAACACGCGCCGACCATTACGACGAGGGTGCGGGTATGTCGGCCGGATGGATCGGCCTTCGGATGCAAAGCCGCGTCGCGCTCGGCGTGGCGACCGGGTTGCTGGTGGCGGCGGTGCTTGCCGCCGGGCTGCCTGCAAGCGCGCGCGGCTGGATATCGGCGGAGTGGACGACCGCCTTGGGGCACCTGGCGGCGAGCGGGCGCCGGCTGGTTTGGGCGCTGACGGTCATGCTGGTCGTCGCCCTGCCGCTCGCGGGCGCGACGCGCCGCTGGCAGCGGGTGGAGACGGCCCTCACGCCCTGGCTATTGGTCGCCCTTTCCGTGCCGTGGGTGCTGATCGCGGTCGCGCTCAACATGATGGTGCATCTGCGCTTCGGCGCGGAGGGCGCGACCTGGCTTGCCGCCGCGGGCGGAAGCGCGTGGCTGTTGGGTGCCCTCGCGCCGCGTCAGCAAACGCGGGGCGCACGGGCGGAGCGCATCCGACGCGCCGTACGCACCGTGCTTCTGATGCTGCTGGCCGCCGAGCTGCTGGCCCTGAGCCAGGGGTTGTGCACGCAAGTGCGCTTCTACGTGCTGTACTGGAGCCCGGCGCACCTGCTGCTCTACGGCGCGCTCACCCTGGTCCTCCTCGGGGGCGCGGCGGGTCTTGCCCGGCTCAGCGCGGCGCCGCTGATCCGGGGTGCGTCACGGCTCGCCGGACCGCCCGGTTAAGGCTGGTGCGGCCCTTCCAGGTCGCGATCGCGAGGGATTCCACCGGCAGCGCCTCGACCCGGTCGACCCGGCGCTCGCCGCCGGCCAGCCACTGGGCGACCGGCCGCAGGGTCAGGACCGCGCCGACCTCGCCATTCCGCAGCGCTTGGCGCGCTTGCGCGGCCTCGAACAGAAAACGCGGGCGCGCGCCCATCTCCCGGATCGCGCGCGCGCCGGTGCCGCGGTCAATTCCCCAGAACGGCACGTATAGGCCGATCGTCCCGGCCCCGGGATCGCCCGCCAGCGCCCAGGGCGCGCGGTCGTAAACCACCAGGTCCATCAGTGCGCGCGTACGTTCGCTCGCGACGAGGCCGCCGGCGACCAAGTTGCAGGCGGACGGCCGCACGCCCCAGTCGCTGGGATCGGCGCCGCGGCCCCAGCCGGGCTGGGTGTTCCACTGCGCCGGCACGCCGATCTCCGCGGCGACCGCGCGCACGAGTTCGGCCTCCCGCCCGGCGAACCCGCCGTCTTCCCGTGGGGTCAAAAGCGGCGGCAGGCCGGTGGGCGCGCAGACCAGAAGCACCTCCGCCTCGCGGACCTGACTGAGCGACGCGTCGGGCGGCAGCTGGCGCACGCCTACCAGCGCGGCCAGCCCGCAGACGATCAGGATGCCGGACCGGCCGAGCCGCCGGACGGGCGTGCGCAGGCGTTCAGCGACGGAAGGCATGATACGCCGCGGCCACCGGGACCAGGACGAAGCCGACCAGCACCAGCCGGGCGGTCGTCGCGTCGAACTGGCGGTACTCGATCATCACCCAGCGCAACTCGTCGACCGCGTAGGTGACGGGGTTGGCGTGGACCAGGAACACCAGCCACGCCGGGAAGGTCTGCAGCGCCTGTTCCATAGTGAGCGAAGGGTCCAGCGGAAAAATCGAGCTCGCCAGGAAAAAGGCGGGCAGGATCAGCGTGTTGGCAAACACGCCAAAGCCCTGGAAGCTGGACATTCGGGCGGCCAGGAACAGGCCGATCGCGGTGAACGCCAGCGCCACCGCCGCCATTGGGATGAGCGCGGTCAGGACAGTCGAGTACGCGACCGGCACGTTGGCCGCGGGGGCCAGGACCAGCACCAGCAGCCCCTGGGCGAGCGCGATCGTCGCGCCGCCGAACAGCTTGCCGAGGAAGACCGCGCTACGCGGGGTCGGGGAGGCGAAGACCTCCCGGACGAAGCCGAACTCCCGGTCCCAGATCAGCGAGACGGCCGACTGCACGGCCGGATAGATCACGTTCAGCACGACCACCGCGGGCAGGATGAACTGCACGTAGGTGAAGGGGACCATGAAGGTGGTCTCCCGCAGGCCGGTACGGAAATAAGGCGTCAGGCCGATCCCGAAGATCATCACCCACAAGACCGGTCGGCTGAATGCGCCCACGATCTGCCCGCTGTCGCGCAGCATGCGCAACACCTCGCGCAGCCACACCGCGTGGACCGCGCCCAGGTAGTCGATCGCCGCCTGGAGCGCCCGGCCGATCATCAGCGGGTGTGCTCCCCGCCCGCCTTGGCGAAGCCCAGCAGGCGCTCCTGCGGGTCGGCGCCCTGGTCGCGCAGGCCGTGGCCGGTCAGGGCGACGAACACCTCCTCCAGGCTGGGATCGACCAGCTGCAGGCCGTCGATCTTGCCCCAGGCGTCTTGATCGCCGAGCAGCTCCTGCATCAGCTCGCGCGGGCGCTCTGTGTCGATCCACAGCGCGCCGCCCTGCTGCCAGGCCCGACGGCCGAAGCGCGCCGTCATGCGCTGGGCGAGCGCGCGGTCCGAGACCTGCAGGCTGACCAGCTGCTGGCCCAGGGTCCGGCGCAGGTTGGCGGGCGTGTCGACCGCTTGCAGCCGGCCGTGGTCGATGATCGCGACCGTGTCCGCGCCTTCCGCCTCGCCGATCTGGTGGGTGGTCAGCAGCAGGGTCACGCCGTGGTCTCGGCGCAGCCGCTCAAGGTAGTCCCAGATCCGCCGCCGGCTCTGGACGTCCAGGCCGGTCGTGGGCTCGTCCAGCACCAGCAGGCTGGGCTGGTGCAGCATCGCCCGGGCGATCTCCAGCCGGCGCTTCATGCCGCGCGACAGGGTGGCGACCGTGGCGTTCGCCCAGTCGGTCAGTTCCACGAGCTCCAGCGCGGCCCAGGCGCGCGGCCGGCGGTCGCGCCGGCGCACGCCGTAGAGTCGGGCGTGGAAGATCAGGTTCTCGAACACCGTCAGGCGGTCGTCCAGGCTGGGTTCCTGGAACACCAAGCCCAGGGCGCGGCGGACGTCGCGCGGGACCTTGCGCACGTCGTGCCCGGCCACCCGCGCCTGGCCGCCGCTCGGCCGCAGCAGGGTGCAGAGGATGTGCACCAGCGTGGTCTTGCCGGCGCCGTTGGGGCCGAGCAGGGCGGTGAAGCTGCCCCGGGGGACCTCGAGGTCGATGCCGTCGAGCGCTTGGACGCTGCCGTAGGCGTGGCTGAGGCCGGCGACGTCGATCGCCGCGTCTGTCATTGGCCGCCGCCCTCGTCCCGTGAATCGGCGCCGAATTCGTCCTCGGGCAGCTCGGCATCGATCTCTGCCGGCCGGAAGACGTTCGAAGGCCAGCCGTGCTCTTCCAGGATCTGGCCGATCCGGCCGCGCTGCAGCAGGGCCACGATCGCCGCGTCCATCTTCTGGCGTAGGGTGGGGCGGTCGCTGCGGATGCCGGCGAAGACGAACCAGTCCATGTTCGGCAGGCTGGTCACCGGCTGGACGTGCAGGCCGTGCTCCGCCGGCTTCGGCACGCGGTCAAAGAACGCAGGGGCGTAGACCACGCCGTGGTCCACCGCGCCGGTTTTCAGCGCGTCGGCGAGCGCGGCGCTGGATTGGAAGCGGTCGATGGCGAACTGGTCGGGGCGCATCTTGACCGCCAGCATGTAGGGCACGCCGCGGCCCTGGAAGCCCACGGTGTCGTTCGCCCCGAAGTCGGCCAGCGTGTCCACGGCGGGATCGCGGCTCACCAGCACGAAGCTCGCGCGGTAGTACGGCCGGCTCGCCAGCATCTCCTCGTCCGCCGGGTAGTCGAACGCGGCCGTCGTGCTGCCCGGCAGACCCATATAGGCGTCGCAGTATTTGGCGAGCAGCACCAGAAACTCCTGGCGGGTGGAGGCCGGGTGGAAGCGCGTGGGGTCGTCGGGCTTTTCCTTGTGGATGTGGAACTTGGCCGGCCGGCCCGTCTGCCAGGCGATCTCCTGGGCGATTGCCTTCTGCACCTTCCAGGTCGGGTTGCGCTTGTCCAGGCAGAAGGTGATCTCCGGACTGGTGCGCAGGTTGCCTTCCGGAAAGGGATAGGCGAGCGGGGGGCCGCTCTGCGCCTGCGCCGCGGTGGCGGCGGCGAGCAGGACGACGGCGGCCAGGATGGACCGGGCCGGCAGGTTGGACCGGATCACGGCGGCGTTCTCCTTCCTTCGCTCGGGCGCTGACGGTTGGTTTCTAAAAGCGCGGAACGCTGGCGACGCACCGACTCCCCTCTCCATTGAGGGGAGAGGGAGGGGCCCGCGCGGCGCAGCCGCGTGGGAGGGTGAGGGTGGGACTCCTCGCCGCTCGCCGGGGAGTCCCCCTCCCCCTCGCCCTCTCCCGCGAGGCGAGAGGG
>CAYRCO010000259.1:0-4529 GCA_964422775.1 uncultured Rhodovibrio sp. | reverse complement strand
CCCACCACGGCCCCGGTGCCCGCATCGAGGCCCCCGAACCCACCGCGCAGCCGGCAGCGGCCCAGAGCGCGCCGGCCCAGAGCGCGCGCGAGTTGGAGACGGCGGGCGCGGAGCCGGCAGCGGGTCCCACGCTCGCTGCTGCAGATGCGGGCGACGCCCCGCAGTGGACGCACGACGCAGAGAGCGAGCTGAAGAAGATTCCGTTTTTCGTGCGCGGCAAAGCCCGCCGGAACACGGAGAAGTACGCCCGCGAACGCGGGATCAGCCAGATAACGGTCGAGGCCTTGTATGATGCCAAAGCGCACTTCGGCTCATAACCACACGCCCCTGCGCGTGGTTATCGTCACGCTGGATACCCACCTGGCGAGCGCGGCCGAGCAGGCAGCCCGCCAGCTGCAGCAGCGCGAGCTGCCGGGACTGGAACTGAACCTGCACGCGGCCACCGAGTGGAACCGCGACCCGGACGCGCTGGAGCGCTGCCGCGAAGACATCGCGCAGGGCGACATCATCATCGCCTCCATGCTGTTCATGGAGGACCACATCCAGGCCGTCCTGCCCGACCTGCAGGCCCGCCGGGATAATTGCGACGCGATGATCTGCGCGATGAGCGCGGGCGAGATCATCAAGCTGACCCGGATCGGCCAGTTCGACATGAGCGGCGAGCAGTCCGGGCCGATCAAGCTCCTGAAGCGGCTCAAGGGCTCCAAGAAGTCGGGCGGCAGCAGTTCCGGCAGCAAGCAGATGGCGATGCTGCGCCGGGTGCCGAAGATGCTGCGCTACATCCCCGGCACCGCGCAGGACGTGCGCGCCTACTTCCTGACCCTGCAGTACATGCTGGCGGGTTCGACCGAGAACGTCGCCAACATGGTGCGCTTCCTGGTCAACCGCTACGCCTCGGGTCCGCGCGCGCACCTGGCGGGCAGCCTGTCGGCCCCGGCCCCGCGCGAATACCCGGACGTGGGCGTCTACCATCCGCGGATGAAGGACAAGATCGCCGGCGATCCAGCGCATCTGCCGCGCCTGTCGGGCGCCAAGGCGCGGGTCGGCGTGCTTTTGATGCGCTCCTACGTCCTGGCAAACAACGCCCAGCACTACGACGGCGTGATCCAGGCGCTGGAGGCGCGCGGCCTGGAAGTCGTGCCCGCTTTCGCGAGCGGCCTCGACAACCGGCCGGCGATCGAGAACTTCTTCATGAAGGACGGCGAGGCGACCGTCGACGCGGTGGTCTCCCTGACCGGCTTCTCCCTGGTCGGCGGCCCGGCGTACAACGACGCCGACGCGGCCGAGGGGATGCTGAAGCAGCTCGACGTTCCCTACATCGCCGCGCACGCGGTCGAGTTCCAGACGATGGAGTCCTGGAAGCAGTCGGACAACGGCCTGCTGCCGGTCGAGGCCACGATGATGGTGGCGATCCCGGAGCTGGACGGCGCCACCGGCTCGATGGTGTTCGGCGGTCGGTCGATCCACGCCGAAGACGGCCAGGTCCGCGACATGCACGTCCACCCGGAGCGCGCCAACATGCTGGCGCGGCGCGTGGACAAGCAGATCCAGCTGCGCAAATCCGCGCGCAAGGACCGCAAGCTGGCGATCGCGCTGTTCAACTTCCCGCCGAACGCGGGCGCGACCGGCACCGCGGCCTTCCTGTCGGTGTTCGAGAGCCTGCACCGTACGCTGCGCGAGCTGCGCGACGCCGGCTACAGCGTCGAGGTGCCGGAGACGGTCGACGCGCTGCGCGAGGCGATCATCAACGGCAACGCCGATCGCTTCGGGGCGCTCGCCAACGTCCATCACCGCACGCCGGTCGACCAGCACGTCCGGCGCGAGACCTGGCTAAAGGACATCGAAGCCGCATGGGGCCCGGCGCCGGGCAGGCAGAACGCCGACGGCCGGCACCTGTTCGTCATGGGCGCGCAGTTCGGCAACGTCTTCGTCGGCGTGCAGCCGGGCTTCGGCTACGAGGGCGACCCGATGCGTCTGCTGTTCGAGAAGGGCTTCGCGCCGACCCACGACTTCTCGAACTTCTACCGCTACATCAAGCAGGACTTCGGCGCGCACGCGGTGCTGCACTTCGGTACTCACGGCGCGCTGGAGTTCATGCCCGGCAAGCAGACCGGCCTGTCGAACGACTGCTGGCCGGACCGGCTGATCGGCGACCTGCCGAACTTCTACCTCTACGCCGCCAACAACCCCTCCGAGGGCATGCTGGCCAAGCGCCGCTCGGCGGCCACGCTGATCAGCTACATGACCCCGCCGCTGGCCCGCGCCGGGCTGTACAAGGACCTGCTCGACCTCAAGCACTCAATCGAGCGCTACCGGTCGCTGCCGCCCGAGCAGCAAGGCGAGCGCGACCAACTGGTCGAGTTGATCCAGGCGCAGGCGGTCAAACTGGACATGGCTGACGAGACCGAGGCGGCCTGGACCGCGGACGCGGCCGAGCAGCAGATCTACCAGCTGCACGAGGACGTGCGCGAACTGGAGAACACGCTGATCCCCTACGGCCTGCACACCGTGGGCGCGGCGCCGACGCCGGCGCAGCGCGTGGAGATGCTCACCGCGATGGTGGAAAGCGACGCCGAAGCGGACGGCAAGACCTCCCTGCCCTACGCCACCATCGAGGCGCTGGTCGAAGGCCACGATCCGGAGACCGCGCTGCAGGCCGGCGGGCGCAAGCGTGACGAAGCCGCGCTGGAGCGGGCCCGCGAGCTGCAGGAGATCGACCGGCAGCTGAAGACCCAGACGGAGACGCAGGCGATCCTGCACGCCCTCGACGGCGGCTTCATCCCGCCGGCCCCGGGCGGCGACTTCCTGCGCAAGCCGTCCGTCCTGCCGACCGGGCGCAACATCCACGGCTTCGATCCGTTCCGCCTGCCCAGCGCCTTCGCCATGCACGACGGCCGGCGCCAGGGCGAGCAGCTGGTCGAGCGCTACCGCGCCGACGGCAACGGCTACCCGGAGTCGATCGCGCTGGTGCTCTGGGGCACCGACAACCTGAAGACCGAGGGCGCGCCGATCGCCCAGGCGTTGAGCCTGATGGGCGCGGAGCCGCGGTTCGACAGCTACGGCCGGCTGGCCGGCGCCAAGCTGAGCGACCTGGAGACGCTGGGCCGGCCCCGGATCGACGTGGTGATGACCCTCTCGGGGATCTTCCGCGACCTCTTGCCGATGCAGACCAAGCTGCTGGCGGAGGCCGCCTACCTGGCCGCGCAGGCCGAGGAAGACCCAGAGTGGAACTACGTGCGCAAGCACGCGCTCGCCTACATGGAGCAGGAGGGCGTCGACCTGGAGACCGCCTCCCTGCGGGTGTTCTCCAACGCCGAAGGCGCCTACGGCTCCAACGTCAACCAGCTGGTCGAGAACGGCCGCTGGAACGACGAGGACGAGCTCGCCGAGGCCTACACCAAGCGCAAGTGCTTCGCCTACGGCGTCTCCGGCGGCCCGGTGAAGCGGCCCGAGCTGCTCAACCGCATGCTGGGCGACGTCCAGATGGCCTACCAGAACCTGGACTCGACCGAGGTCGGCGTGACCTCGATCGGCTACTACTTCGACACGCTGGGCTCGATCAGCCGCGCCGCCGGCAAGGCGCAGCGCGAGAAGGGCGGCGCCGCGGGCGCGCACGCCGGCAAGAACGGCGAGGTGCCCGTCTACATCGGCGATCACACCACCGGCAAAGGCAAGGTGCGCACGATCGGCGAGCAGGTCGGCCTGGAGACCCGCACCCGCAGCCTGAACCCGAAGTGGTACGAGGGCATGCTGGAGAGCGGCTACGAGGGCGTGCGCCAGATCGAGCAGCAGATCACCAACACCATGGGCTGGTCGGCGACGACCGGTCAGGTGCAGCCCTGGGTTTACGACCGCCTGACCCAGACGTTCGTGCTCGACGACGAGATGCGCGAGCGCCTGGCGCAGCTGAACCCGGCGGCCTCGGCGCGGATGGCGAACCGCCTGATCGAAGCGCACGAGCGCAACTACTGGACCCCGGACGACGAGACGCTGGAGGCGCTGCGGCGCTTCGGCGAGGAGCTCGAGGACCGGCTCGAGGGGATCGACGAGGCCGCGGCGTAACCGGCGCCGCGGAGATCCTGGTAAGCCGCCAGGACTTTCAACACGCCGCCCTTGTGGGATGGCACGGCTGGGCAACAAGGGAGAGTTTGGATGAGCACACTTACCGCGCGACGCGGCGGCCCGAACGGGGGCGACGGCGAAGGCAGCGTCCAGGTCAAGCTGGATCCGCGCGACCAGATCCAGGGCACGCAGGTGTTCGCGGTCTACGGCAAGGGCGGCATCGGCAAGTCGACCACCTCGTCGAACCTGTCGGCGGCGTTCTCGCACCTGGGCAAGCGGGTGCTGCAGATCGGCTGCGACCCGAAGCACGACAGCACCTTCACGTTGACCCGTAAGCTAATGCCGACGGTGATCGACGTGCTGCAGTCGGTCGACTTCCACCCGGAGGAGCTGCGCCTCGAGGACTTCGTCTACGAGGGCTACAACGGCGTGATGTGCGTCGAGGCGGGCGGCCCCCCGGCCGGCAC
>CAYRCO010000258.1:0-4571 GCA_964422775.1 uncultured Rhodovibrio sp. | reverse complement strand
GGCCTTCGTGCCGCCGGGCTACGGCGTGCCGGCGGGGTTCCCGGAATAGGGCGCAGCCCGCCCGCGTTGTGGCACGGCGTATGGGCGTATGAAGGCGTTCGGCGCGCTCAGATCCTCTCCCCAGCCCTTACCCCTCCCGCGTGCAGGAGAGGGGACTTGGTATGACGCGTGTCGCGGCGGGTCCCTCTCCCGTCGCGGGAGAGGGGCGTTTGCGCACCGATGACGCACCCGCTTAACAGCCCGCCCGTCGCGGGGTACAACGGGCCTATGATCCCCGGCCTCGCCAAGCGCGACACCGAGACGCCCGAGCCGCTGACGCTGCCCGCCCTGCAGACGGACGGCGTGGTGCACGGGTTCTTCACCCGCGCGGGCGGGGTGAGCCAGGGCATCTACGCCGGGCTCAACTGCGGCCCCGGCTCCGGCGACGACCGGGAACACGTCCGCCAGAACCGCCGGCGGGCGAAGGCGGCGCTCGGCCTGGAAGCGGGCGATCTGGTCAGCCTGCATCAGGCGCACACGGCCCAAGCCGTGACCGTCACCCGGCCCTGGCCGGACGGCGAGCGGCCGCGCGCGGACGGCATGGCGACCGACCGGGCGAACGTCGCGCTCGGCGTGCTGACGGCGGACTGCGCGCCGGTGCTGTTCGTCGATCCCAAGGCCCGGGTGATCGGCGCCGCGCACGCCGGCTGGCGCGGGGCGGTCGACGGCGTGCTCGACAGCACGGTCCAGGCGATGGAAGGCCTGGGCGCCGACCGCGCGCGGATCGTGGCCGGGATCGGCCCCACCATCGGGCCGCAATCCTATGAGGTCGGGCCGGAGTTCCCGGACCGGGTCGCCGCCGGCCCGTTGGCCGCTGAGGATTTCTTCCAGCCGGCCGACCGCGACGGGCACTTCCTGTTCGACCTGCCGGGCTACGTCCGCGCGCGGCTGGAACGCGCCGGCGTCGGGCACGCCGAGTGGATCGGCGAAGATACCGTCCCGGACGAAGCGCGCTTCTTCTCCTACCGCCGCGCCACGCACCGGGGGGAGGGCGACTACGGCCGCCTTCTCTCCGCCATCGCGCTCACCGGTTAGGGCGCGCATCGTGCTGCACTTCGACGCTGGCGAGTTCGACGCGCGCAAGCGGCGCACGCAGCAGGCGCTGATCGAGGCTGGGCTGGACGGCCTGCTCGCCTTCAAGCCGGAGACGCAGTACTGGCTGACCGGCTTCGACAGCTTCGGCTACGTCTTCTTCCAGTGCCTCTACTTCGGGGTCGACGGGCGCACCATGCTGCTGACCCGGTCGCCCGACCTGCGCCAGGCGCAGCTCACCAGCGACATCGAAGACGTGCGCGTCTGGGTGGACCTGGAGGATGCCAGCCCCGCCGACCAGTTGCGCGAGGTGCTGGCGGAGTTCGGCCTGAACGGCGCGCGTCTGGGCGTGGAGACGGAGACCTACGGCCTGACCGCGCGCAACGGCCGCAGGCTGGAGGCCGCACTGGACGGCTTCTGCACGCTCGTCGAGGCGAACGAGACGGTGAGCCGCCTGCGCGCGGTCAAGTCGTCGGCCGAGATCGCCTACGTGCGTAAGGCGGCGGAACTGGGCGACCAGGCGTTCGAGGCGGGCTTGGCGGAGATCCGCCCGGGCGCGTTCGAGGGCGACGTGCTGGCGGCGATGCAGGGCGCGGTGTTCCGCGGCGGTGGCGACTACGCCGGCAACGAGTTCATCGTCGGCTCCGGCGACCACGCGCTCTTGTGCCGCTACCAGACCGGCCGGCGCCACCTGGACCGGACGGATCAGCTGACCCTGGAGTGGGCGGGCGTCTACAAGCGCTACCACGCCGCGTGCATGCGCACCGTGGCGGTCGGAGACGCGAACGACCGTCAGCGCGACATGGCCAAGGCCGCGCACGACGCGCTGCTGGCGGTGGAGGAGACGCTTCAACCCGGCAACACCTTCGGCGCCGGCTTCGACGCGCATGCCGGGGTGCTGGACGCCGCTGGCTTGAAGCCGCACCGCCTGAACGCCTGCGGCTATTCGCTGGGCGCGGTGTTTGCGCCCAACTGGATGGACTGGCCGATGCTTTACCACGGCAATCCGGTCGAGATCGCGCCCGGCATGGTTATTTTCGTCCACATCATCGTGGTCGACAGCGATGCGGGCTTGGCGATGTGCCCCGGGCGCACCAGCTTAATCGGCGCGCACGGGGCGGAGCCGCTGTCCCGGTTGCCGCTCGAGCTCACCGTGGCCGGGTAGAGCGCACGACAGCTACAGTTTGAAGCCACGTGTCAGTAGCTTGCCTTAAGCCCGCGCCCAACGCCTGATCCGCCCCAATCGCACGACCGCCGCCGCCAATCCCGGATGGTTCGCAATGCCGCACCTGATCATCTTCGTCTTCATCTGCCTGCTTGGCATGCTGGCCACCTGCGTGATCGTCTGAGTCGGCCGCTTGCCTGGCTTGCCGCGGGGCTGCTGGCGCTGGCGCTCACCGGCTGCGGCCAGCTGCCCCGACCGTTCAAGCCGGAGACCAAGGGCGACAACGCGCTGTTGATCCTGCCCGACCGCACCGGGCTGGCCGTGGGGTCGGTGACTGGCGATCTGCCCGACGGGCAGGCCATGGCGGAGGCGATGGCCGAAGCCCTGCGGCAGGAAAACGTGCCGGCCACGGTCGCCACCGGCAACCGGCAGGCGCATTGGCTGCTGGGCGCGGCGGAGGTCACGGCCCGCGGGCAGGGCCGGGTCACCCGACGGTTGGTCTGGGAACTGTACGATCCCCAAGGCGCGCCGGTCACCACGGTGACCCGCAGCGTCACCTTGCCGCCCGGCGGCTGGCGGGATGCCGAGACGCTGCAGCGCGCCGCCGCCGAGGCCGCCCCGGAACTGGCCGCGGCCCTGCAGGGCCCGGCCCCGGAGACGGGCGGCCTGCCCGGCTTTCCCGACGGCACTGAGATCGCGATTGGCGAGGTGACCGGCCAGCCGCGCGAGCTGGCGCGCGCGCTCACGGGCGCGATGGCCGCCCAGCTGCGCGAACGCGGCCTGCCGCTGACCGACCGGCCCGCCCCCGGCGACGTGGTCCTAAGCGGCCAGGTGCTGACGCAAGAGAGGACCGGCGCCACCGGACGGCGCCTGCAGGTCAGCTGGACCGTGACCCGCGCGGGCGAGTCGGAACCGTTGGGCGATCTGAACCAAGCCAACACGGTGCCGCAGGCCGAGCTCGACGCCCCCGACCGCCTGGCCCGCACGATCGCCGGCGCCGCCGTCCCCGGGGTCCTGCAGGTCCTGCGCGAGGCCGAGCGCTGAGGTTCGCGAACGGCGGTCGACTGGTCCGCGGCGCGGCCCGTGAGGGGCCGTTGTGCGCCGCGAAGCCAGCGTTTACAGGTCGGGAGGGCGTTGATACATTCCGCGCGCTTTCCGACCCCCCGGGGGCCGCCCGCCGGCACGCAGGCGCGCCGCGGGCCGCCGCAGCCGAGCCTGAACCGGGGGTGGCGCTGGAAAGGCCGCCGTCCTCCGCACCTGCCCGCGCGCGTCACGCCGCTTCAGACGCGCGCGCCGATCTCGGGACCTGCGCCAGATGAAAATTCTCACCGGGAACAGCAATCGGCCGCTCGCCGAAGCCATCTCGGCCTTCCTGAACCTGCCGTTGACCAAGGCCAGCGTCCGGCGGTTCTCCGACATGGAGGTGTTCGTCGAGATCAACGAGAACATGCGCGGCGAGGACGTGTTCCTGATCCAGTCGACCTGCTACCCGGCCAACGACAACCTGATGGAACTGCTGGTCGCGCTGGACGCCCTGAAGCGCGCCTCCGCCCGCCGGGTCACGGCGGTGATCCCGTACTACGGCTACGCCCGGCAGGACCGGAAGTCGGGCCCGCGCACGCCGATCTCCGCCAAGCTGGTCGCCAACCTGATCACCAGCGCCGGCGCCGACCGGGTGCTCACCCTCGACCTGCACGCCGGCCAGATCCAGGGCTTCTTCGACATCCCGACCGACAACCTGTTCGCCGCCCCGGTGTTCACCCAGGACATCGAGGAGAAGTTCGACGGCGACCCGCTGACCGTGGTCTCGCCCGACGTCGGCGGTGTGGTGCGCGCCCGGGCGATCGCCAAGCGCCTGGACGCGGACCTGGCGATCATCGACAAGCGCCGCGAGCGCGCCGGCGTGTCCGAGGTCATGCACATCATCGGCGACGTGAAGGGCAAGCGCTGCATCCTGGTCGACGACATCGTCGACAGCGCCGGCACGCTGTGCAACGCGGCGCAAGCGCTTAAGGACAACGGCGCCAAGGCGGTCAGCGCCTACGTCACCCACGGTGTGCTGTCCGGCGGCGCGGTTGCGCGCGTCTCCTCCTCGCCGCTCGAGGAACTGGTGATCACCGACTCGATCCCCGCGACCGAGGCGGTGCGCGTCGCCCAGAACATCCGCCAGCTCTCGATCGCCCCGCTGCTGGGCGAGGCGATGGCCCGCATCTCCGACGAGCGCTCGGTGTCCTCCCTGTTCGACCTGCCGCCGGGCTGAGGTTTCATCCCCTCGCCCTTGAGGGGAGAGGGAGGGGCCCGCGACCCGCAGGGTCGTGGGAGGGTGAGGGTGGGA
>CAYRCO010000257.1:0-4576 GCA_964422775.1 uncultured Rhodovibrio sp. | reverse complement strand
AGGTGGTGACCGACGTCCGGCCGGAGACCAAGCTACGACGGATCACCCGCGACGAAGTCGCGGCCTTCGTTGTCGACACGCTCGCACGCGGCGCGTACCGCCACCAGCGCCCGTTCATCGGGCATCCCTGAGCGCACTCTCCGTAAGCGCACTTTCCGTGAGCGCACTGGGGAAACGGTTCGTTAGCGCCGCCCTGCTTCCCGCCATTCGAAGAACTGGTCGACCGCGTCGACCATCTCGCGGTTGACCTTCTGGCGGTGGCTGGATGTCAGCAGCTGCTGTTCTTCCTGGCGGTTCGACATGTAGCCGATCTCGAACAGCACGCTGGGCACGTCGGGCGCCTTGAGCACGGCGAAGCCGGCGAAGCGGTGGGTGTTGTTGAGCAGCTTCACCGACTGGCCAAGCTCGTTCACCAGCGTGTTCGCGAAATGCTTGGATTCGTTCATCGTCTCGCGCTGGGCGAGGTCGATCAGGATCTTGCTGACCGTGCCCGTGGTCGCCGCGAGGTCAACGCCCGCGATCACGTCCGACTTGTTTTCCTTCGCCGCGAGCTGGGCGGCTTCCTTGTCGGAGGAGGTCTCCGACAGGGTGTAGACGCTGGCGCCCCGGATCTTGCCGGAGGGGTGGGTGTTGGCGTGCAGCGAGATGAACAGGTCGCCTTCGGCCTTGCGCGCAAGGTCGACGCGCTTGCGCAGCGGCAGGAAGATGTCCTGCCGCCGGGTCATCACCACCCGGTAGCGTCCGGTGGCTTCCAGCATCTCGGCCAGATGGCGCGCGTAGTCGAGGGCGAGGTCCTTCTCGTAAGTGCCCGAAACGCCGATCGCCCCCGGATCGACGCCGCCGTGACCCGCGTCGATCACGATCGTCGGCCTGGAATCGCCGGCGTCCGGCCCGGGGCTGCGGTCCTGCCGGTTGGGCTTGGGCAGCGGCTCCTCGGAGGTGATCCGGCGGTCGCTCAGGCTGGCGAACTGGGTCTGGCTGATCTGCTTCAGGTCGATCACCAGGCGGTGGGGATAGTCTTCGCGCGGACTCAGCCGGAAAACCTTGTCGATCGCCACCGGCCCCTCGGCGTCGAGCACCACCCGGCTGGTGGTGGGCGAGAACAGGCCAAAGCGCAGCGCCCGCACCAGGCCGACGTCGGTCTCGCCCATCTTCTCCTCCGGAATCCGCCAGTCGACCTGCGGCAGGTCGATCACCACCCGGTAGGGA
This sequence comes from uncultured Rhodovibrio sp., assembly GCA_964422775.1. Lineage (GTDB taxonomy): Bacteria > Pseudomonadota > Alphaproteobacteria > Kiloniellales > Rhodovibrionaceae > Rhodovibrio. The sequence goes on along the minus strand of CAYRCO010000257.1, from coordinate 3,367 downwards.
TTGGACAGGGTGAACACTTCGTACGGCGTCTTGGCCGACAACTCCATCACGAAGCGGGTCTTGTCCGGATGCTGACCTAGGCGCACGGCGGACACCGTCGGCTCGGCAGCCTGGGCGGGGACCGGCGACCCCGGTCCGGCCAGCAGCAGCAGGGCGAACAGGCCCGTCAGGAGCCGCCGGAGCCGCTGCCTCGGCCGGCCTCCCGGTTTCAGACCGGGCGGAGAGTGTGCGCGCCGTTCGGCCATTGTCCGCAAATCCAAACAATCCATCATGTCTGCCCGACGTGCACGCCGGAACAGGGTGAGACGGTCTCACGGTATAGCGAATCGAACGTTAACTTTGAATGATAAACCCGCAAACTACCGTGAAAAAGCCGCGTTGGCCTTGCGCGGCCCTCGGGGCCGGCGTAAGGGGCCGGCTCAACCGCCATCTGCACCGCCGCGATCCAGGCTTGGCGAACGCACGCCAGGCGGGGGTCCCGTTCGATTGGCCGATTAACCATTGTGGACTTGGACCTATAAGTCCTATGTTAGACGTCGATACGCGGTCCTGGTGACCGCGCCGGCGTGGAGGAGTTGAGAGGGCGGCCGCGGTCAATGGCGCGGCGTCCCTGCCGAACGCCGGTGCGCTCGCCCGTGGATCGTCCGCGCGGGACAGGTTCGCCCCGCCGGCCGTTCTTAACCGGCCGAACCCGTCGTTTTGTCGTGGTCCGGCCGCGCGAGCGGTTGCAGGCATTCAGGGCGGCGCGCCCCCTCGCGGGCATTCGGAATGACCGGTGCCGCGTATCGCCGATGCCATGGTCCGCGCAGTTGTCGGGTGTTCCCGTGACCCAGCGCGGCAACCTGGCCGGCCGGCCCATCACCGTACGATGGCGTCCGGTCGGCACCTGAACGTTAACGGGCCACACGCCGACGAGGCCGCCTTGCAGCCGACCCGCACCGCCAGACGGAAAAGCCCCAGCGCCCGGCGCCCGCGCGCCGGCGCGTGGACTTCCGTGGCGGCGCTGGCCGCATCCAGCCGGGCGGCCCCGGTTCCGCGCACAGAGTCTCCGCGCACCTGGTCACGGCCCCGCTTGACGCCGGCAGACCGACGCCGGCTTGCCACGCGCCGGCCCGATCACGGTCCGATCGGCGCCCCCGCACCCACACCACGTCGCGCCCGACCCGGCCATCGCCGGGCGCGCGGCCCCGCGATCACCACGTTCGCGCCGCTGACCGCCGTGCACGCGGTCCCAGCAGGACGCGGATTGAGGATTCAGATTCATGACCCGACGCATGCTCCTGGACGCCAGCCACCCGGAAGAGACCCGGGTGGTCGTCATGTCCGGCAACCGGCTGGATGAATTCGACTACGAGACGAAGGACAAGAAGCAACTCAAGGGCAACATCTACCTGGCCAAGGTCACTCGGGTAGAGCCCTCGCTGCAGGCCGCGTTCGTCGACTACGGCGGCAACCGGCACGGCTTCCTGCCGTTCTCGGAAATTCATCCGGACTACTACCGCCTGCCGATCGCCGACCGGGAAGCGTTGATCGCCGAGGAGGAGGCCGCCCAGAAGCGCCAGTCCGAGGACGACAACGCAAACCCGGACGCCGACGACGAGGATTCCGACGAGCCGGACGCCGCTTCCGAGGCCGCTGCGAGCGCCACCCGCAAGCGCCGCCGGTCCAAGCGCAACGACCAGGACGAGACGGTCGGCGCCGGCGAAAGCGAGGACAACACCGATCCCGAGGTCGAGCAGGTCGAGACCACCCAGTCGGTCGAGACGCTGGCCGGCGACGACATCGAGGACGCCGCCCGCCGGCGCGCGGCGAGCCTGGGTCGCTACAAGATCCAGGAGGTGATCAAGCGCCGGCAGGTGATGCTGGTGCAGGTCGTCAAGGAAGAGCGCGGCAACAAGGGCGCGGCGCTCACCACCTACCTGTCGCTCGCCGGGCGCTACTGCGTGTTGATGCCGAACACCGCCAAGGGCGGCGGCATTTCCCGCAAGATCGCGAGCGTGGCCGACCGCAAGCGACTCAAGGGCGTGCTGTCGGAACTGCACATTCCAGGCGGCATGGCGGTGATCGTGCGCACCGCCGGCTCCAACCGCTCCAAGCTCGAAATCAAGCGGGACTACGAATACCTGCTGCGGCTGTGGGACCAGATCCGCTCGACTACGCTGGAGTCCACCGCGCCCTCGCTGATCTACGAGGAAGCCAACCTGATCAAGCGGGCGATCCGGGACCTTTATACCCGGGAGATGGACGAGATCCTGGTCGAAGGCGAGGAGGGCTACAAGGCGGCGAAGGCCTTCATGCGCTCGCTGATGCCCTCGCACGCCAAGAAGGTGAAGAAGTACGACGATCCGAAGGTCCCGATCCTGCACCGCTTCCAGGTCGAGGGGCAACTGGACAACATCCACAACCCGATCGTCCAGCTGAAGTCGGGCGGCTACATCGTCCTGAACCAGACCGAGGCGCTGGTCGCGATCGACGTCAACTCGGGTAAGGCGACCAAGGAGCGCCACATCGAGGAGACGGCGCTCAAGACCAACATGGAAGCCGCCGAGGAGATCGCCCGCCAGCTCAAGCTGCGCGACCTCGCCGGGCTGATCGTGATCGACTTCATCGACATGGACGCGGCGAAGAACAACCGCGAGGTCGAGCAGCGCCTGAAGGAGGCGATGCGCCAGGACCGCGCGCGCATCCAGCTCGGCCGGATCTCGCCGTTCGGCCTCTTGGAACTGTCGCGCCAGCGCCTGCGTCCGTCGTTGCACGAGATGTCGACCGAGGTCTGCAAGACCTGCGGGGGCAGCGGCTTCGTCCGCTCGCCGGACTCGACCGCGCTGCACGTCATGCGCGCGCTTGAGGAAGAGGGTATCAAGCGCGGCGGCGGCGAGGTGCAGCTCACCGTGCCGACCCAGGTCGCGCTCTACGTCTTGAACGACAAGCGCGACCGGCTGGTCGACGTCGAGCAGCGCTACGGTTTCCGTGTCCGGATCGAGACCGACGACCGCCTCGTGCCGCCGGCCCACCGGCTGGACCGCCTGTCCTCCACGCCGGTCGAGGACCGCCAGCCCGGCGTCACCGCGGAAGCGATCGACGTCCCGGCGGACGAGGAGCTGATGGACGACGTCAGCGCCGACGCGGACGTGGAGGTCGAACAGGAAACCCCGGCGGAGGCTGCCGAGCAAACCGATCGCGGCGGCAAGCGCAGCAAGCGCGGCGGGCGCAAGCGCGCCGGCGGCGACAAGCGCCAGGACGGCGGCGGCGAGGTGCGTGAGGCCGCGCAGCAGGCGGTCGACGCGGCCGACGAGTCCGAGGCGGCGAGCGCCGACGGCCAGCCGCAGGCCGACGGTCAGGCGGGCGACGGCAGCGCCGAGGATCA
>CAYRCO010000256.1:0-4576 GCA_964422775.1 uncultured Rhodovibrio sp. | reverse complement strand
CAGGCCTGCTGCCAGCCCTGCATTTCCTGGGCAAGCCGGTATTCCTGCGCCGACACCGCGACGACCTTGTCCGGCTGCACGCGCCGGACCGTGCGCGCGACCTCGCCGGTCAGGTCGCCCGCGTTCTCGGGATCGTCGAGCTTGCTGTAAGCGACCGCGATCCCCGCGCCCTCCAGGCTCTGGGCGAAGTGGCGCATGGCGGAGAAGATCAGGGCGATCTTCTTGGGGTGATGGCGGACGTAGGTCGCCTCCGCCATGACCTCGGCCATCAGCACCGTATCGGCGTCCGGGTCGATGTCCTGCAGGTTCGCCAGCCCGCGCGAAAGCTGGTCGCCCAGGACGACGCGCAGCGTTCCGCCCATGGCTCAGCTCTTCACGTGCAGCGGGCCGCGGCCACCGTCGACGCCCAGGATCTGCCCGGTGATCCAGCCGGCCTTCTCGGGGTCCAGCAGGAACTGCGCGGCCGCCGCGATGTCGTCCGGGTCGCCCAGACGCTGCATCGGGTGCGCCTTGGCAAGGCCACTCGCCATCGTTTCGTTCTGGGTCAGCGGCTGGGCCATCTTGGTCTGGGTGATCGACGGCGCGATGCAGTTGACCCGCGCCTTGGGCGCCCACTCCGCCGACAGCGCACGGGTCAGACCCTCGACACCGGCTTTGGCGCTGGAGATCACGCTGTGGCTGGGAAAGCCGTGCTGGGCGGCGACGGTGGAGAACAGCACCGCCGAGCCACCGGCTGCCTTGAGCGCGCTTTCCGCGCGCTGCAGGGCCACCGCCGCACCGACCACGTTCAGCCGGTAGGTCTCCTCGAAGTCCTGGGCGCTGGCGCGCTTCAGCGTCTTCAAGACGATCGAGCCGACGCAGTAGGCGACCCCGCCCAGCCGGCCGTCGGCCGCGGCGGCGTCGACCGTGGCCTGGACCTGCTCCGGGTCCATCACGTCGACCTGGCTGGTGGGGGCGTTCAGCTCGCGCCCCAGGGCGGCGAGCGCGTCGACGTCGCGACCGGCGAGGTGCAGGGCGCGTCCCTCGCCGGCGAGGCGCCGGGCGAGCGCGCTGCCCACGCCGCCCGTGGCGCCGAAAATCAGAATTGGATCGGTCATGCCCGTGTGTACGCGCCCGCCCCGCCCGCGGATTGCCGCAGGACGCCCGCTCGAAGCGGTTTCTTCCGAGTGGGAAGGTCATTCGTAGGGTGGGTTCGCGCAAGCACCCCACCGTGCGCCCGTCGCGCCCGACACGCCGGTTGGTGGGTTGCCGCTTAAGCGGCGAACCCACCCTACGGCTCTGCTCATTCCCTCTCCTCCATTGGGAGGAGAGGGCCAAGGATGAGGAGATTGCGCGCGGCATAAGCGCGTGGCTCCTGCTCTCCTAGCAAGTCGGTGGAAGGAGGCTTGAAAAGGGCCCTACCCCTCCTTGGGCTGGCGGATGCCCTCGAACTCGATGATCAGGTCGATCTCGTCGCCGACGATGTCGTTCTGCACCGCGTAGGTCATGCCGTACTCGCTGCGCTTGACCGTGCCGCGGGCGGAGATGCCGATCGCGTAGTGGCCGTCGCCGAAGGGATAGGTGCGCCCGCCCTCGTAGGTGACGTCGAGGGTCAGCGGCTTGGTCTGGCCGAGCAGCGTGAGTTCGCCGTGGATCTTGCCGGTGTTCTCGCCGGTGACTTCCGCCTCGTCGGCGGTGAAGGTCATGGTCGGGAACTCCTGGACGTTCAGGAAGTCGGTGCCGCGCAGGTGGCCGTCGCGCGCGTCGTGGTTGGTGAACACGCTGTCGGTCTGCACCGTGATCTCGACGTCGGAGATGGTCTGCGCCTCCGCATCGTAGGTGAAGGACCCGCTTGCTTCGCGGAACATACCGACGGTGTCGGCGAGACCCAGGTGGTGGACCATGAACACGATCGCGAAGTGGTCCGGGTCCATCTTGTATTGCCGCGGCTCCGCCTTGGCGGGCTGCAACGCGGCTACGCCGGCGATCGCGGCGACTGCCAGGACGGCGGCGATACGGCGGAAGATCATCTGTTACGATCCTTTTCGACGTGAAGCTTCCCTGTCGCGCGCGGGTGTCCCCTCGGACCACTTCCTGTGGCCGATGGACGCACCCGCCCGCTCAACGCTACATAGCTCGCTCACCCCGCGTCGATTGACAAGGTCGTGACCGGACTTACGTTCGCGCAGGCCCGGCCGAACGCAACCGCGTCTCCCGCGCGGCCCGTTTTACGGCCATCACCTCCCTACCCCCATGAGCGAAAGCCCAGCATGACCGAGGCGCACGCTTTCTGGACCACCGACCGCATGACCGGCGAACTCCGCTCGGAGACACTCCCGGAGCCGGGCCCGGACGAGGTCCGCGTGCGTGCGCTCTATAGCGGCGTCAGCCGGGGCAGCGAGGCGCTGGTGTTCGCCGGCCAGGTGCCGGAGAGCGAGCAGCAGCGGATGCGCTGCCCGTTCCAGGACGGCGACTTCCCTTTCCCGGTCAAGTACGGCTACGCCAGCGTCGGGCTGGTCGAGGCGGGCCCGGCGGAGCTGCGCGGTCAGGTCGTGTTCTGCCTCTACCCGCACCAGGACCGCTACGTCGTGCCGGCGGATGCGGTCGTTCCGCTGCCCCGCGATCTAAGCGCCAAGCGCGCCGTCCTGGGCGCGAACGCGGAGACCGCGCTGAACGCGCTGTGGGACGCAGCCCCGCGTGTCGGCGACCGGATCGCGGTCGTCGGCGGCGGGGTGGTCGGCTTCCTGGTCGCCGCCCTCGCGTCACGGATTCCGGGCACGCAGGTGCAGTTGGTCGATGTCGACCCGAAGAAGGAGACGACCGCCCGCGTTCTGGACGTGCCGTTCGCCCACCCGGACGACGCCGACGGCGGCTGCGACATCGTGGTGCACGCGACCGGCAAGGGCGCCGGGCTCGGCACCGCGATCGGGCTCGCCGGGTTCGAGGCCACGGTGCTGGAACTTTCCTGGTACGGCAGCGGCGACGTACCGGCCCCGCTGGGCGGCGCGTTCCATTCCCAGCGCCTGACGCTGCAGTCCTCCCAGGTCGGCGCGGTGTCGCCGGCCCGCCGGGCCCGCTGGTCGCACAAGCGGCGCCTGGCGAAAGCGCTTGAACTGCTGCGCGATCCCATGTTCGGCCATCTGGTCAGCGGCGAAAGCCGGTTCGACGAACTGCCGCAAACCATGCGAACCTTGGCGGGCGACCCGCCTGCGGGCACGCTGTGCCACCGGATCGCCTATCCCGAGTGACCGCGCGCCCGCAACCGGCGCACTCCGCCCAGAAGCCACACGACGGCCAAGAGGCCGACGAGACGGGACCAAGATCAGCCATGTTTTCCGTAACCGTGCGCGACCGTTTCATGATCGCCCACTCGTTCAAGGGAGAAACCTTCGGGCCGGCGCAGAACCTGCACGGCGCCACCTACGTGGTCGACTGCGAGTTCCGCCGCCCGAGCCTGGACCGCGACGGCCTCGCCGTGGACATCGCCGCGGCCAGCGACCTGCTGACCGAGGTCGTGGGCGGGCTGCACATGCGTAACCTGGACGAGGAGCCCGCCTTCGAGGGCCAGAACACCACCACCGAGTTCATGGCCAAGACGATCTACGACCGGCTGGCCGCGCGGATCAACGACGGCGCGCTCGGGCCCGAGCAGGGCGGGCTTGTTGCCCTCAAGGTGACGCTGGGCGAGTCCGACGTGGCCTGGGCCAGCTACGAGGGCCCGCTACCGGCCGACGTCGGCTGAGCGGAAGATAGGGTATCCCGCAATGGCCGATCTCCACGTCGTCGTCCCCGGCGACCCCGACACCAACACCGGCGGGTTCATCTACGACCGCCGGATGATGGAGGAGTTGCGCAAGCTGGGCCTCACGGTCGAGGTTCACGCCCTGCCGGACGGCTGGCCCTACCCCGGCTACCAAGCGGTCGACGCCGCCGACCGCACGCTGGGCCGCTTGCCCGACGGGGCGCGGGTGATCGTCGACGGGTTGGCGCTTGGCGTGCTGCCGCGCTTGGCCGAACGCGAGGGCCAGCGGCTGAAGCTGATCGCGCTGGTGCACCACCCGCTGGCCGAGGAAACCGGCCTGGACGACGGCGAGCGCGCGCGCCTGTTCGAAAGCGAGCGCGACGCGCTTAGCCACGTGCAGCACGTGATCGCGACCAGCGCCTTCACCGCCCAGGGCCTGGTCGACTACGACGTCACCCAGGAGCGGATGAGCGTGGTCCCGCCCGGCGTGGAGAGCCACGAACTTGCCGAAGGCAGCGGGCGGGCTGCCCCGGCGCTGCTGTGCGTCGGCTCGCTGACCCCGCGCAAGGGTCACGACGTATTGCTGAACGCGCTGTCGCTGCTGACCTCGCGGCCCTGGACGCTCGACATCGTCGGCAGCGAAACGATGGACACCCGCCACGCCCAGCAGATCCGGCGGTTGGTGAGCGAACTCGGCCTCGACTCGCGCGTCATCTTTCGCGGCGAGCTGTCGGGCCGGGCGCTCGATGCCGCTTACCATACGTGCGATCTGTTCGTGCTCGCCTCCCACTACGAGGGCTACGGCATGGTGCTGACGGAGGCGGTAGCGCGCGGCCTGCCGGTAGTCGCGACCGC
>CAYRCO010000255.1:0-4579 GCA_964422775.1 uncultured Rhodovibrio sp. | reverse complement strand
TCATGCGGGGACGACGGCGTGATCGCCCGTGCCCCGGAGACCCTGCGCGGCGTCGTGGAAGCGCGCGGTGTCGGCCTCCTCCGCCTGCCGCCGGCCGGTCCGGCGCCGGTCGCGCTGCTGGCCGACCTGACGCCGCGCCCGCAGCGCCAACCCGATCCGGCGGCGGAGACGCTGCTCGGCTGCCGGCTGCCGCGGGTGGAGATCGACCCGGCCGCGGCGTCGGCTGTCGCAAAGCTGCAACTTGCCCTAGGTGGCATGGGTGCCACTATACTTCCGGCCGATTGGCACCCGACCGCGCCGGCCGGTGCGGGCGGCGGCGGCGACGAGGACACGCGCTAGCGCCATGAGCGAGCATCGCGATCCAGAACAAATGAGCGAGCATCGCGATCCAGAACAAATGAGCGAGCATCGCGATCCGAGCCGAATCAGCGAGCATTGCGATCAGCCGCACGACGCGGCGCCCGACGGCATGACGTCGGAGGTTCCGGCATCGCAGGACGCCGCGCAGGCGCCCTCCGACGCCGAACCGGACGGCGCCTCCGGGCAGGCGTCCGGGGCGCCGACGCGCCAGCGGGTCGTTCTGGTGACTGGCATGTCCGGGGCCGGCCGGTCGACCACGCTGAAGGCGCTGGAAGACGTTGGTTACGAGGCGATCGACAATTTGCCGCTGCACCTGGTCGCGACGATCGTGCACGAGGGCGGGCTCGACTCGCCGGTTGCGATCGGCGTCGACATCCGCACCCGCAATTTCGCCGTGCAGCCGTTCCTGGACGCCCTGCAGCGCCTGGAAAGCGACCCCAAGCTGGCGGTCACGCTGTTATTCGTCGATTGCGAGGAGGAGGTCCTGCGCCGGCGCTTCACGGAGACGCGCCGCCGTCACCCGCTGGCCCAGGGCCGGCCGCTGACCGACGGCATCGCCGCGGAGCGCCGGCTGGTGGCGCCGCTTCGCAAGCGCGCGGACATGACGATCGACACCTCCACGCTCGCGCCGCAGGACTTGCGCCGGGTGATCTCGGCCCAGCTCGGGCTCGAGCAGGCGCAGGGGATGGCGGTGTTCGTCACCTCCTTCTCCTACAAGAACGGGCTGCCGCGCGAGGCGGACCTGGTGTTCGACGTCCGCTTCCTGCGCAACCCGCACTATGATCCGGAGCTGAAGCCGCTGACCGGCCGCGATGCGGCCGTGGCCGACTACGTCGCCGGCGATCCCGACTTCGCCCCCTTCTTCGGCGGGTTGACGCGGCTCCTGAAGCGCCTGCTGCCGCGCTACGAGCGGGAGGGCAAGAGCTACCTGACGATCGCGATCGGCTGCACCGGCGGCCGGCACCGCTCGGTGGCGCTGGCGGAGAAGCTGGCCGCGGCCCTGCGCGCGGCCGGCCGCAACGTCACGCTGAACCACCGCGAACTGGGCGTGGGCGGCGATGCGGAAATCGAGTCCTCGGATCCGCCCACCCGCAAGACCGGCTAGCGTCCGGCCCGACGTCGGATCGTGGTCGGCCCTGCCGTGCATCCTGTTGTTCCCGCCCCCGCCCCGGCCGGATGCGCCCGCCGGGCATAACGCGCCGCTTGCACACCCGCGCGATTCACGCGACAGATCGCGGTTACGGCCCGCCGCCGGCCGAACGGTTCCCGGGCGCGGCGGCCGGGTGCGGCGGCCATGACGGGCGCGAAGCGCGTGCAGGAGGACGGATGATCGGGATGGTCCTGGTAACCCACGGGCAGCTCGCCTCGGAGTTCATCTCCGCGCTCGAGCACGTTGTGGGTCGGCAGCAGCAGATCCAGGCGGTCTGCATCGGCCCGGACGACGACATGGAGCGCCGGCGCCAGGAAATCCTGAGCCACGTCGGCGAGGTCGACGACGGCGACGGGGTGGTCATCCTGACCGACATGTTCGGCGGCACGCCCTCCAACTTGGCGATCTCCGTGCTCAGCCAGGGCAAGGTCGAGGTGATCGCCGGGGTCAACCTGCCGATGCTGATCAAGCTCGCCACCCTGCGCAAGACCGAGCCGCTGGACGTGGTCGTCGCCAACGCCCAGGAGGCCGGCCGGAAATACATCAACGTCGCCTCCCAGCTGCTGCACGGCGGCGTCGAGCCGAGCCGCGCCGGGCCGACCGGCGGCCAGGGCAGAGCTGCGCCCAAGGGTACCGATCGCGCCCAGGGCCGCGCGGGAGCGGCCAAGAAATGACCGAGGCCGCGACCCCGGCGCGGCGGGTCACCATCCGCAACCAGCGGGGGCTGCACGCCCGCGCCGCCGCCAAGTTCGTCAAGACGGCGGAAGCTTATGACGCCGAGATCCGCGTCTTGAAGGACGAGACCGAGGTGCTCGGGACCTCGATCATGGGGCTGATGATGCTGGCCGCCGGCCCCGGCACCGAGATCGACCTGCGCGCCACCGGCGCGGACGCGGAGGCCGCGCTGGACGCGTTGGCCCAATTGATCGACCGCAAGTTCGACGAGGATTGATGGCCGAGCGCTCCCGCCACGCACCGTCGCGCCCGGACGGCAACGGTCCCGCGTCCGGTCACACCGGGTCGGGGCGCGGCGGCGACGCGCGCGGCATCCAGGACCGCGGTGAACGGGTCTTTACCGGTCTGCCCGTGTCGCCCGGGGTGGCGATCGGGCCGGCGCACGTGCGCGACACCGGCGACCTCAAGGTGGTCGAGTATTGCGTCACGGACGACCAAGTCGAGGCCGAGGTCGAGCGCTTCGACACCGCCGTGCGCAAGGCGCGCAAGCAGCTCGGCAAGGTCCGCGCCAAGGCCGAGAGCCTGCACGGCTCGGCCGCGGAGGAGCTCGGCTATCTGCTCGACGCTCACCTGCAGATGCTGCGCTCGCAATCGCTGATCGGCGGGGTCGAGCGGCGCATCCGCGACCGGCAGGTCAACGCCGAATCCGCCGTCACGGGCGAGATCGAGCGGATCGCCCACAATTTCGCCGAAATGGACGATCCCTATCTGAAGGCCCGGGCCGAGGAATTCCGCGAGGTCGGGGCGCGGATCGTGCGCAACCTGCTGGACGCCCCCTTCACCACCTTCGACGCGCTGGAGACCAATTCCATCGTGATCGCCGAGGAGGTCACCCCGGCCGACACGGCGCTGATGGATCCCCAGCGGATCGCCGGCTTCGCCACTGTGCTTGGCGGCGCGGAGGGACACACCGCGATCATGGCGCGCTCGCTCGGCCTACCGGCCGTGCTGGGCGTCGCCGACCTGTTGGGCCAGGTGTTGCCGGGCGAGCAGATCATCGTCGACGGCTCGCGCGGGCGGGTGATCGTCAACCCCACCGAGGCCCGCCTGTCGCGCTACCACGAGCGTCTTGCGGAGATGAAGCGCGAGGCCCGCCAGCTCGCCAAGCTGCGCGACTTGCCCGCGCTGACCCGCGACCACCACCGGATCACCCTGCAGGCGAACATCGAGCTGCCGCGCGAAGGCGAGCAGGCGGTCGCGGCGGGCGCCGAGGGCGTGGGCCTGCTGCGCACCGAGTTCCTCTACATGAACCGCGACGACCTGCCGGGCGAGGAGGAGCAGTACCAGGCGGTCCGCCAGATCCTGGAGACCATGAAGGGCCGGCCGGTCACGGTGCGCACGCTCGACGTCGGCGGCGAGAAGCTGGCCTGGTCGCTGGGCGACCATCTGGGCGATTCGGTGAACCCGGCGCTCGGCTTGCGCGCGATCCGCCTCAGTCTGAAGCAGCGCGACCTCCTGGACACCCAGCTGGCCGCGATCCTGCGCGCCGCCCGGCACGGCCCGGTGCGCATCCTGCTGCCGATGGTCTCCAGCACCTACGAGATGCGCGAGGCGCGCAAGGCGCTGCACGAGGTCGCCGGCGAACTGGGCCGCCGCGGCGAGCAGGTGCCGGACCCACTGCCGCCCTTGGGCGCGATGATCGAGGTGCCGGGCGCGGCTTTGTCGGCTGACGCGCTCGCGGCCGTCTCCGACTTCTTCGCCATCGGCACCAACGATCTCACGATGTACACGCTGGCGATCGACCGCGGCGAGGAGCGGGTCGCGCACCTCTATAATCCGCTGCATCCCGCCGTGCTGCGCCTGATCCAGTTCGCCGTCGAGGCCGCGCTGCGCGCGAAGATCCCGATCTCGGTGTGCGGCGAGATGGCGGGCGACCCGCGCTACACCCCGCTGTTCCTAGGCCTGGGCGTGAGCGATCTGTCGATGTCCTCGGCCTCCCTGCCGCGGGTCAAGCAGCGGATCCGCAAATTGGAGATGCGCGCAGCCAGCCACCGCGCGATGGCGATCATGGAGCAGCACGACAGCGGCCGGATCGCCGCCTTGCTGGACGACTTCGCGGGGTAAGCCCGTGCGCTGACCGGCTGGCGGCGGGCGCTTGCCGCTATCCCGACGGTCGCTTGCCGGCTTGCCTGGCGGCTGCTATTTCAGCTTCGCAATACTGGCTGGCTTCGGCGCGCGGGGACCCGGCCGCGCCCGTCCGCCGATGGCCGTCTTTGGACAATCGAAGTTACACGAACGAACCCTCGAAGGAGTCGCCGAGAACCATGGCTGACCAGCAAGATTACAAGGTCGCGGACATTTCGCTTGCGCAGTGGGGCCGCAAGGAGATTGCGA
>CAYRCO010000254.1:0-4601 GCA_964422775.1 uncultured Rhodovibrio sp. | reverse complement strand
GCCTGACCGCGGATCGGCTGAACCTGGACGCCTATCTGCCCGCCGATCGCGCGGTGGCCGGCGGGTCGGGCGGCAGCGGCGACGCCGGCGACGCCGGCGGCCCGCCGCTCGGCTGGCTGGGCGGCTTCGACGCCAATTTCGACCTGCGCGCGGGTCAGCTGACCTACGCCGGGACGACTGCCCAGGACGTCAAGCTGGACGCGACCCTGCACAATCAGGCGCTGACCGTGCGCGAAGCGTCGGTCGGCAACCTGGCCGGCGCGGCCATGCGCGTCGACGGCAAGCTGAGCGAACTGATCGGGCTGGACCCGCAGATCGACCTCAACGTCGATCTGGACGTCCAGAACCTGCCGCGCTTCGCCGGCGTGTTCGGCGTCGGCGACGGCATGCCGGCCGGGCTCGGCCCGGTCGCGCTGGTCGGTACGGTCCAGGGCGGCGTCGCCGACGCCAAGGTCGACGGCACGCTGACCGCGCTCGGCGGCACCGCGACCTTCCAGGGCACGGTGGAACCGCTCGCCGCCCCGGCGGCTTTCGACCTCGTCCTGGCGCTGCAGCACGACAGCCTGCGCACGGTGAGCGAGCAAGCGCCGGGGTTAGCGGCGCTGCCCTCGGACACCGGACCGATCGACCTGACAGCACGGATCGCCGGGACCAGCCGCAGCTTCGGCACCGAGAACTTGAAGGGCCGGATCGGGCCGGTGCAGCTGAGCGGCCCCGTGTCCGTCGATCTGGCGGACGCGCGGCCGAAGGTGACCGCCACCCTCGAGACCGGCGAGCTGCCGCTCGCCGCCTTTGCCGCGGCGTCCGGTGGGGCGTCTGGCGGCGCGTCTGGGGGCGCGTCCGGAAGCCAGACGGACACGGGCGACCGTGGGGCGGAGACGGCCGAGGACGGTGACGGCGCCGGCACGCGGTGGTCGGCGCAGCCGCTGCCGATTGACGCGCTCACGACGTTCGATCTGGACCTCGCCGTCACCTCCGAGGCGCTCGTGCTGTCCGACGGCAGTCGCCTGGAAGGCGCGGAGATGGGCGCGACCCTGAGCGACGGCGTGCTCGACCTGGACCGCCTGACCGGGACGCTGTTCGGCGGTGAAGTCAGCGCCAGCGGCACGCTGGACGCCCGCGACACGCCCGCGGCCTCGCTGCTGATCGACGCGCAGCAGGTCTCGAGCGCGCCCTTGCTGGCGCGCACCTTCGGCCTGCAGGCGCTGGACGGCCCGATCGATCTCAAGGCCGATCTCAACGCGACGGGCGCGAGCCCGAACGCCATGATCGAAAGCCTAGCCGGCGAGGGCGAGGTCTCCGGCCGCGTCACCGTGGCGCCGGAGCTGTTCCTGGGCCCGCAGGCCGGCCGGCTTTTGGACCGGAACGGCGCGGGCGACGGCCGGCTGGGCCAGCAGCTGTCCAACATGCTGGGCGACGCCTTCGGGGCCGACGTCAAGATTGGCGGCTTGACGCAAGCCCTCGACTTCGTCGGCACGGCGTTCACTCAGCAGCGCGCCCGCCTGACCGGCAGCTTCGCGGCCGCCGAGGGGGTCGTGACCACGTCCGATCTGACGCTGGACGGGCTCGAAGGGCGGGCGGAGACGCGCGGACAGGTGGACCTGCCAACCTGGCGGTTGGATCTGACCACCGAGCTGTTCCGGGCCAAGGACGCACCCGACGATCCCTTCGTCGTCACCCGTCAGACCGGACAGCTGGACGCCCCAGACGTCGCGATCACCGGCGGCGCGTTTCAGCAGCAGCTGACGCCCGAGAAGATTCAGCAAGAGACTCAGGACGCCGCGCCGGGCTCCGACGCGGCGGACGCGGATGACGCAGACGCCAACGGCGGAAGCGAGGACACACCGTCGCCAAACGGCCCCGAAAGCGATAAGGCCCAGCAGCCGGATGATGGTGGCACGTCCGCAAACGGGTCCGGAACCGGCCAGCCCAAGCGTGCCGAGGAGATCATCCGCGGCGTCCTGGACCAGTTGCAGAGCGATCAGTGAGCGCCCGAGCGATGCCGCGCTGAACGCCGGACGGCCCGTGCGGACGCTGCGGGCGCCTCCCCAATGACGCACACAGCCCGAAAGGAGCCCGCCCATGACCGGGACCGCGGCCCGCGCCGCCGTGCTCGCCCTGCTGGCCCTCGTCGTCGCCGGCTGTACGGAGATCCGACGGACCGAACCGGAACGCGGCGCCAACGAGCAGCTGCTGCTGTCGAAAGCCGCGGACGAGGCGATCGCGCGCATGGACTTCGGCATCCGTGACGGCCAGCGCGTCTACCTGGATGGGCGCTACTTCGATGCCTACGACCGCGCTTACGTCGTAGGCGCGTTCCGGTCGGCGCTGCTGGCCGAAGGGGCCTTTCTGGTCAGCAATCAGACAGACGCGGAGGTGATCGTGGAGGTGCGCTCGGGCGCGCTGTCCACGACGCGTCGGGACTTCCTGTTCGGCCTGCCTGCGATCGAGCTGCCGATCCCGACCACGACCGCGCTGGAAACGCCCGAGATCGCGCTTTGGAAGGAACTGGACCGGACCGGCGTGGCCAAATTCGCGGCCACCGTCTACCGCTCGGACGGCGGCCTGATCCGGGAGATCGGGCCGGTCTACGGCCTGTCTTGGCTGGACCGGAATAACATCTTGGGCATTTCCTGGGACGTGCGGAACACCCAGCCCCAGGATGTCCCCGTCGATCCGCCGGTCGCTGGGCCGGACCCCGCGCGCAAGACCAAGGCCGGCAATTGACGCGGACCGCGGGTGGCTTACAGCCAGTTGTTCCAGTCGATCTCAGTGCTGTCCTCGGCCAGCGGCAACTCGGCTTCAGCGTGGCGGCCGATCTCGTCCTCCACCAAGCGGGCGATGTCCCGCAGGTTGGCGCGGTCGTCGCCGCCGAAGCCGGGCCGCGGCACGGTATCCATCAGGCACAGCGTGCCCACGCAGGCCCCATCGGGGCTATGGACCGGGGCGCCGGCGTAGAAGCGGACACTGCGGTTGCACCCGGCCAGCTGCAGGCCGTCGAACCGGCGGTCGGCGGTCACATCTGGGACGATCAGCGTGCAGCCTTCGGCGACGGTGAAGGTGCAAAAGGCTTGGTCACGGGGGACCTCGCTTACCGGTACGCCGATTGCGGACTTGAACCAGTTGCGGTCGCGATCGAGCAGCGCGATCGCGGCCATCGGCATACCGCCGACGCGCGCGGCGAGACGGGTGAGGCGGTCGAAAGCCAGTTCGCGCGGCGTGTCCAAGAGTCGGAGACGGCGCAGGGCGGCCAATCGGTGCGGTTCGTTTTTCGGCAGCGGCGGCGCCGTTCGCGCTTCGGGCATGGCCGTTTTGTCCTCGCGTGATCGGGTAGTTTCGGGATGGATGTTCCCGCCTTAACGCGAACCTAGATCATAAACGGGTAGGGCTCACATGCGCGGGGGTATGCCGGACCTGACCGGAAGGATAGGGGTCGAGCGGTTTGTCCCGTCCGGCGCGAACGGCGGGCGCCTATAACCGGAACCTGTGCGCTCAGGTCTGCGCGGCCAGCCGGCCTGTCCGCCACCGGTTGGCCGCCCAGATGCCGGCGAACAGCAGCACGCCTGCGACGTGGGTCCACCAGATCCCGGGCCAGAACGAGAGTGCGCCGGCGACCAGCAGACCGCCGCGTTCCGGCCAGCCGAGCCCACCGACCAAGTAGCCCTGCAGCGCCGCCGCCACGCAGTAGAGACCGAGCGTGGCGAACACGAAAATCTCCAACACCTCGTGCCACGCCCCGCCCAATAGCGGGGTGTAGGCGAACAGCAGCGGCACGAGGTAAAGCCCCTTGGCCACCTTCCAAGCCTGCACGCCGGTCTTCATCGGGTCGGTGCCGGCAATCGCGGCGCCGGTGAAAGCGGTCAGGCAGACCGGCGGGGTGACGTTGGAATCCTGGCTCAGCCAGAAGATGATCATGTGCGCGGAGAGCAGCGCGAACATCGCCGCCTCGTCGCTGAGCGCCTGGTCGCGGACGATGTTGAGGACTTCGGGCGGCGCGCTGTCCAGAAGCGCGCGTGCGGCCTCCGCGCTCATCGGCTGGGCCAGCTTGGTGAGCGCGCCCGGATCGACCAGCATGAACGAGCTGCGCGCGGCCTCCGGCAGGGTGCCGTTCTGCAACATTTCCAGGATCTGGCCCTGCACGATCAGGTCGCGCAGCGCCGGCGCGGACAGCACCGCGAGCACCACGTAGGCGGCCGTCACCGGCAGCCCCATGCCGAGCACGAGCGAGGCCAGCGCCACCAGCACGAAGGCGATCAGCAGGTTGCCGTCGGCCCACTGGCTGATCATCAGCGACAGCAGGTTGCCCAGGCCGGTGGTCGGGATGACGTTGACGAAGATGCCGATCGCCACCAGCAGCACGGCGATCATGGTGACGTTGCGCACCCCGCTCGCCAGCGCCTCGGCGATCGCCCGCGGCCCCATCTTCTCCGAGGTGAACCAGGAGCCCACGATCACTGCAACGATCGCCAGGCCCGCGGCATAGGTCGGCGTGAACCCCTGGAACAGCAGCAGGATCAAGACGCCGATCGGGGCCAGCAGCTTGACCACGCCGCGGACCAGGACCTCGCGCGCGTTCAGGCCGTGGTTCGGGTCCGGCAGCA
>CAYRCO010000253.1:0-4616 GCA_964422775.1 uncultured Rhodovibrio sp. | reverse complement strand
TCTCCTTACGCGTCTCGGAGAACCAGTACATCGAGGTGAGCGGCGCGAGGCCGAGGCGCTTAACGTGTTTGCGCAGGTGGAGGTGCGCCTCGATGTCCATCACCACCCCGTCGCGCCGGTGCAGCAGGAACTTGTAAGCGCCCGTCACCGACGGCCCGTCGAGCAGGGCGTAGACCGTCACCGGGTCCGCCGTGCCTGCCGCCGGCTCGAACCAGAAGGCGCGGAAGTCCGGAAACTCCTCCGGCCCCGATCCGCCCGGGTCGAGCGCGATCCCGCGCGCGGACAGGCCAACCTGGCCTTCCTCGCCGATGCCCCGGAAGTAGGAGGCGCCCAGGAAGGTCGCCCACGGCTCGACCTCCGATAGCGGGCCCTTGCTTGGCGGCTGATGCACCCAGAAGCCGGCGAACGCCGAGGGTTTCTCGGGCAGTTCGGAGGCCACGTGCTCGGGGCCGATGTCGAAGTACCCAGGGTCGTACAGCACCTCCCGCGCGGCGCCGTCGCCGGTCAGCTTGTGCATCCGCACCGTCTTGGGGAAGTACATACCGACGTGCTGGAAGGAGATCGGGTAGGCGCTTTCCGGGAACAGCGCGTAGTCCATCCGGTAATCGAGCTCGCCATGCGCGTCGTAGTCGATCCGCTGCACGACCTCCGGGTCGGGCTTGGGCGGCGCCTGGTAGGCCTCTCCGGCCAGCGCCCGCGCCTGGCGCTGCAGCCAGTCCCAGGAGAACGGTTCCGGCTCGGCGAGCTTCAGCCCCTCGGGCGCGTCCGCCCGGGCGCTGCCGGCGAACAGCCCGGCCACCCCGGCGGCGGCGGAGAACTGCAGCATCGTGCGGCGGGTAAGACCGGTCATGGGCTCCTCTCGGACGCGGAAAACGGGTGCGGGCGCGCGCGCCGGTGGCAAGGCGCGCACCGGGACCAACGCCGCGCGGCCCGAACCCTATCCACGTGACCGGGCAGATGGGCAGTGTTCGTCGTGTGAGGCCAAGCGGTTGCTCCCGTCACAAGTCCGTTCGCCTGTCGGGACGACGGGACCTCCCGTCGATCCGCCGGACGACGACAGGTCGCCGCTGTGATCCCGCTCATATAGACGCCGAACAGTATCGTTCACCTCAATTTTCAAGATATTGATCGACAGATAAAGTCTAAACGTTATTTTAACAGTTTCCGCCTATCTCAGGCCAATAAATGGTATTGCGGGTTTCGGGAACCATGAAACCGTTAACATCCGACCGTGACCGCGTTAAGTATATTCGCGCCAAACCTTGGCGCGTAGCGGTGGTGCGCGTATCCAACATCGGGGACGCCGTCTCTGCAACGGCGTTGATCAACGCGGTTCGCCAGAAGCACCCCTATTCCGAAATTACGCTGGTGACGAACACCGTTGCGGCGGAGCTGGTGAAACATCATCCCAACATCGACCGCATCATCGTGTTCGACTGCGATCGCAGGGGCGGCGACCGGACCATCCGGCAGAAGTTCTTCACGCTACTGTTCGAAGGCTGGCGTCTGCGCCGACAGATTGCCGGGCGATTCGACGTTGCGTTAATGCTCGAAGGGCCGGCGCGCATGCTCGCGGCATTGTTCCCCGCGCGCACTGTCATCGGCTTTGGCAAGTCCTTCCAGCCAAACGCGTTTTTCTTGGATCGGAAGATCCCCAACGAGCGCGCGCATCCGCTGAAGACGTTCAGGTTTCTGCACTATCAGCGCCTGTTGTCTCTGGTGGACGGAACCCGTTCGCCCACCGCCTTGCCGAGCTTGAGCCTTTCGTCGACGGCGCAGAGCAAGGCCGCGCGCTGGCTAGCCGACCAGTTGGCGGGCGCGCGCTACGTGGTGCTCGCGCCGGGGGCGACCGCAGTGACGCGGCGGTGGCCCGCATCCACGTTCGTTGAGCTTGCGGAGCTGATCGAGGCGCGCACCGGCCTCAGGACGGTCGTGCTCGGCGGTCGCGACGAACTGGAGTTGCGCCCGGACTTCGCCGGGTCACCAAGCGTGGTCGCGATCGGCGAACATTCGATCGAGGTGTCCGCGGCGATCGTCGAACGGGCGTCGGCCTTGGTCTCGAACGACTCGTCCTTGATGCATGTGGCGGTCGCGGTCGGGACGCCGGCGGTCGCCGTCTTCGGAGCTAGCGATCCCGAGATCGCGGGCTACGAACCGAACCGGCTTGTGCACGTAACCACGAAGCTGCCTTGCCAGCCCTGTCTTGCCACGAGCTGTCGCTACGGCGCATTGCCGCCGTGTCTGACACAGGTTTCGGCCGCCCAGGTCTACGGGGCGCTGGCGCCCCGGATTGAAGCTCCGCCCGATGGATAACGGCGCAAGGATCGTCACGCTGTTCGGCCTCCCCGGAAGCGGGAAGACCCGGCTCGCTCGTGATGCCGTCCGGGTCTACGGTGGCCGGTATCGCGTGTTCAGCGACTCGATGTTCGCCGTTTCCTGGTTTCTGGTTGAACGCTACGGGATGGCGCCGAGCCTGTCCTACCGCCTGTCGCGCGGGTTGTTCCTGGGCGGACCGGTGAGTCGGAAAGTCTTCAAGACCCTGTTCGACAAGGCACGCGCCGCGCGCCTGCACCCGCAGGCGGGGACCGGCGGTCCGCAGGCGGATTGGGCGGGACGGCTGCTGCACGACGCCATATGTCAAACTTCCGCCCGGACGCGGGAGAAGCTGACGCTGGCCCGGATGATCGAGCGCAATCTGTTGACCGAGAGCGTCCGGGAAGATCGCAGACTGACCGGTATCATCCTATCCGACGAAGCGCCGCTCAACCGGATCTGGCAGTTGGCCGAGATCGGGATCGAACCCGATCATCCGGAGAGGCCCCTCGATTACCTGCCGACCTACGAGGCCGTGCTTCTGGTCGACTGTCCCGAGGAGGTCCGGCTCGAACGGGTCGCCCGGCAGAACCAGTGCCGCGGCGCCCTGTTCCATCAGGATATGGCCGCGGCCTGGCGAACCGCATCCCACGCGACCGAACGGCGCGCGCGCACGCACGGGGTCGAATGTTACCGCCTGCCGAGCGCCGCGTCGCCGGGCGAGCGGTGGCTGGCGCTCCGTCGGGTTTTGGAGGCCGTGTCGGCCGAGACGCACGCGCCCGCGCACCGACCCTTCCCTGTCGAATCTTCGGGCGGTCCGCGGCCGAGCCTGACCTGCCGGGAACGGCCGGCGCCCACGAACCGGTCGGATTAGTTGACCGTCCCGCTCCGCCCGTACCGCCCGTTCACGAAGGTGTCGAAGAATTCGCCCAGTTCCGGGTGGTTGATCTGCTGGCCGGTGTCGTCGGGTTCCAGGTGGCGTTCGGCGACGTAGGTGCGGTGCGTGGCGTCGTGGACCAGGACGTGGTACCAGGGCTTGTCCTTGGGCGGCTGGCTGCGGGCCATCACCTGGTACCACTGCTCGCTGCCGCGGAACTCGGGATCGACGTCGACGATCACCCCGCGGTAGCCGAATTTCTTGTGGTGGATCACCTGGCCCACGCTGAATTTCGCCTGCTGCTCGCTCATGCCCGCTCTTCGCTTGCCTTGCGTGAACCCTGGGGCGCGCCTGGCGTCCGTGGCTTGCCGCCCCCGACATCTAGGCGCCGTTCGGTCAGGGGACCAGGGCGCTTAGACTGTGCGCCGGCCTCAGCGCAACCCCGCGCGCCCCTGACCGTCGTCCGCGTGACCCGCGCAACCGCCTGATGAGACAAGGAGCTGCCCGACGTGCCCGCGCTATCTGACCATGCCAAGGGCTTGGCGATCACCGGCCTGGGGGTCCTGGTGCTGTCGCCGGACGCCCTGCTGCTGCGCCTGCTGACCCTCGACCCGTTCACCACGGTGTTCTGGCGCGCGCTCTTGATGGGGCTGACGCTGGCAGGCGTGCTCGCGGTCGTCTACCGCGGGCGGGCGGACCGGGCGCTGCGCGCGGTCGGCCGCTGGGGGCTCGTCTCCGCGCACGTCTACGCGCTCAACATGATCAGCTTCGTCTACTCGATCCACCACACGGCCGTCGCCAACACGCTGGTGATCATCGCCGCCGCCCCGCTGTTCGCCGCGATCCTGAGCCGGCTGTTCCTGGGCGAGGGCGTGCGCCTGGAGACCTGGGCGGCGACCCTGGTGGTGCTCGCCGGGATCGCGATCGTGTTCTGGGACGGCCTCGCCCAGGGCACCTGGGACGGCGACCTCGCGGCCCTCGTCACCGCGCTGTGCCTGGCCGGCAACTTCACCATCCTGCGCCACCGCAAGCACATCGACATGGTGCCGGCGACCGCGCTCGGCGGGTTCATCGCGGCCGGGTTCCTGCTGGTGATCGGCGCGGCGTCGCCGCTCGCCCCCGACGGGCGGGACTGGCTGGTGCTGGCGGTGCTGGGACTGTTCGTGGTGCCGGTCGCCTTCGGGCTGATCACGATCGGCCCGCGCTACATCACCGCGCCCGAGGTGGGCTTGCTGATGCTGGTGGAGACGGTGCTGGGGCCGCTCTGGGTCTGGCTGGCGCTGGGCGAGCGGGCGAGCGCGCTGTCGCTCACCGGCGGCGGGATCGTGCTGGTCACGCTCGCGGTCTACTTCACCTGGCGGCTGCGCGGCCCGCGCAGCGTTGCAGCGGCGGAGTCAAGCGGCTAATCTACGACATCTGGGGGTCA
>CAYRCO010000252.1:0-4751 GCA_964422775.1 uncultured Rhodovibrio sp. | reverse complement strand
TCGGCCTTCGAGCATGTCGCTCTAGCCGCCGACCGCACGCGGGGTCAGCGCCGGCAGGGCCGCGATCACCTCCTCCACCGGCAGGTCCTTTAGCGACGGCTTGCGCCGGATCGCCACCCACGGCCCGCGCGGGCTGATCCGCGCCGGATCGCTCTCGTGGCTGAACAGCACCACACTGGGCCCGCCGGCCGCGGCGATCAGGTGCATCGGCCCGGTATCGTTGCCCACCGCCACCAGGGCCCGCCGGCCGAGCGCGGCCAGATCGGCGAACCCGGTGCGCCCGTGCAGGTCGCGCGCCGCCGGACAGGCCTCCCGGATCTGGCCGATCTCCTTCGCCTCCGCCTGCGTGCCGATCAGCACCGGCGTGATCCCCTGCCCCGCCAGATAGCGGCCGAGCTCGGCGAAGTTGGCCGCCGGCCAGCGCTTGGCCGGGCGGTGCGGGGCGCCGCCCGGCACCAACAGGGCGATGCGCTCGGGCAGATCGAAGGCCGACAGGTCGCTATCCAGAAAGCCGAGGTCCGGCGCGCCCACCTCGATGCCGGCGGCGCGCAGCTGGTCGGCCTCCCGCTCGGCGATGTGACGGCGCTCGGTATGGCCGGTGGTGCGGTGGCTGGCGCCCGGCGCCGGGCCCACCCATTCCGGCGGCCGCCGGCCCAGCAGGCTGAGCCGCAGCAGCCGGAAGTAAGTCGCAGTGCGCTGGCTGCGCTGCAGGTCGTACACCCGGTCGAACCGCCCCTGCCGCAGGCGCGCGATCACGCTCAGCAAGGCCGCTGGACGCGTCAGGCCGGCGCGCGGATCGACCCAGATATCGTCGAACAGGCCGCTCGCCTCGGCCATCGCCACGAACGGCTTGGTGGTCAAAAGCACAATCCGGGCGTCTGGATGGCGGCGCCGGATCGCCTGGAAGCTCGCGGTCGCCAGGACGAAGTCGCCCAACGCGGAATGCTTGATCACCAGAATGTGGGCGGGCTCGGCCATGAATGCCTGCGGCTGGCGGAGGAGAGCGGGCGGGTCCGCGGTCGCACGACCGCGTGCCCGTCCTACACAAGACCGACGCGATCGGCTATGCAAGTGGGGGCAGCGGCTTTCCGCTCCTAGCGCCAGCGCCGCCCGGCGCGCCCCGAACCACGGTCGGTTTCGTCCATGCGCCTGCTCCAGCTCCTTTCCGGCGCGCCCCAGGGCGGGGCGGAGACCTTTTTCGTCTCGCTCGCGACCGCGTTCGAGCGGGCGCGGGCCGCGGGCACGGCCGACCTGGCGCAGCGCGCGCTGATCCGCCGTAACCCCGCGCGCGCCGAGGCCCTGCGCGCAGGCGGCGTCGAGGTGCGCGAACTCGGTTTCGGCGGCGCCCTCGACCTCGCCACCCGGCACGGACTGAAGCGCGAGCTCGCGGATTTTCAGCCCGACGTGGTGCTCGCCTACATGAACCGCGCGGCTTCCTGGATGCCCGCGGGCGATTTCCTGAAGTGCGCGCGCCTGGGCGGCTATTACGACATCAAGTACTACCGGCGCTGCGACCATCTGCTGTGCATCACCGAGCACATCCGCCAGCACATGATCAGCCAAGGCTGGCCCGAACACCGCGCCCACCTGCTGGAGAACTTCGCCACGGTCGACGACCTGCCGGCGGCGGAACGCGCCGCCCACGACACCCCGGCGGAGGCGCCGCTGCTGCTGGTCCCCAGCCGCCTGCATGTCAACAAGGGGCTGGACGTGATGCTGCGCGCGCTGGCGCGCGAGCCGCGCGCCTACCTCTGGCTCGCCGGGTCGGGGCCGGAGCACGCGCGCCTGGAGGAGCTGGCGCGGCAGCTGGGCGTGCAGGATCGGGTGCGATTCCTCGGCTGGCGCACGGACCGCGGGGCCCTGTTCCGGGCGGCGGACATTGTGGTCTTCCCGTCCCGCCACGAGCCGTTCGGCACCGTCAGCCTGGAGGCCTGGGCCTACCAGCGCCCGCTCATCGCCGCCGACGCCTCCGGTCCTGCCGGGCTGGTGCGCGACGGGCGGGACGCGCTGCTGGTCCCGCGCGAGGACGATGCCGCGCTGGCGGCCGCGGTCGGGCGCTTGATCGACGACCCCGCGTTCGCCCGAAGGCTGGTCGAGCAGGGTCACGCCCGCTACCTGCGCGACTATACTGAAGACGCCTGCGTCCGCCGCTACCTTGAGACGCTGAGCCGCCTGTCCGGCACCGATCCGCTCGGCGTCGGCACGGCACGGCGGGCCGCCACGGGCTGAGCCGTGCCAACCGCTTGACCAGGAAAGGCAACCAGATGGCCGAGACCTACGACCTATTGATCAAGGGCGGCCGCGCGGTGCTGCCCGGCGGCACCATGACCTGCGACGTCGCGGTCAAGGACGGGCGGATCGCCGAGTTGGGCGAGATCAGCGAGCGCGCCGCCGGCGAGGTGATCGACGCGACCGGCCTCACCGTGCTGCCGGGGGTGATCGACAGTCAGGTCCACTTCCGCGAGCCCGGGATGGAGCACAAGGAAGACCTCAAGACCGGCACCGCCGCCGCGGCGCTGGGCGGCGTCACCTCGATCTTCGAGATGCCCAACACCAAGCCGCCGACGGTCGACGCCGCCGCGCTCAACGACAAGTTCGACCGCGCGCGCGGTCGGGCCTGGGTCGACCACGCCTTTTTCGTCGGCGCGACGGCCGACAACGTCGATCAGTTGACCGAGCTGGAGCGCCTGCCGGGCGTGCCCGGCGTCAAGATCTTCATGGGGGCCAGCACCGGCAGCCTGCTGGTCGACGAGGAAGAGGTGCTGGATCAGATCACCAAGCGCCTGACCCGCCGCTTCTCCGTCCACGCCGAGGACGAGGAGCGCCTGCGCGAACGCCGCCATCTGGTCGCCGACGGGGCGGAACCGGAGATGCACCCGGAATGGCGCGATGCCCAGGCGGCGATCCAGGCGACCCAGCAGATCTGCCGCCTCGCCCGGGCGAATGGCGCGCGCGTGCACGTGCTGCACATCTCCACCGCCGAGGAGATGGCCGTGCTCGCAGACTATAAGGACATCGCCACGGTCGAGACCACGCCGCAGCACCTGACCCTGGCCGCGCCGGACTGCTACCGCGAACTGGGGACCTTCGCGCAGATGAACCCGCCGGTGCGCGACGCCCGCCACCGCGCCGGCATCTGGTCCGGGGTGAGCCAGCGGATCGTCGACGTGCTGGGCTCCGACCACGCGCCGCACACCGCGGAGGAGAAGGGTAAGCCCTACCCGACATCCCCATCCGGCATGCCGGGTGTGCAGACGCTGCTGCCGGTCATGCTGGACCACGTCGACCAGGGACGCCTCTCGCTCGAGCATTTGGTCGAGCTGACCTCCGCCGGACCGGCAAGGATCTTCAACACCGTGGGCAAGGGGCGGATCGCGGTCGGCTACGACGCGGACCTGGCGCTCGTCGACCTGCACGCGCGCCGCGAGATCACCCGCGACTGGCTGGCCAGCAAGGCCGGCTGGTCGCCGTTCGAGGGCATGGCCTGCACTGGCTGGCCAGTGATGACGCTGGTGCGCGGCCATACGGTCGCGCGCGACGGCGAGCTGATCGGCGAACCGCAGGGCAAGCCGGTCGGCTTCCTGGAAACGCTGCGCGAAAGCCGGGCAGGCCACTGAATGGCCGGACCGGACCGGGAGACCAAGAAGGTCACGCTCGCCCTGCAGGGCGGCGGCAGCCACGGCGCCTTTACCTGGGGCGTGCTGGAGACGCTGCTCGCCGACGAGCGGCTCGTCATCGAAGGCATCTCCGGCACCAGCGCGGGGGCGATGAACGCGGCCGTGATGGCCGAGGGGCTGATGCAGAACGGTCGGCAGGGGGCGCTGGAGTCGCTGGCGCGCTTCTGGCGCAAGGTCTCGGAGGCCGGCCGGTTCGCGCCGATGATCCGCACGCCCATGGATATCGCGGCGGACCGCTGGAACATGGAGGTCCAGCCGGGCTATCTGCTGTTCGACATGGTCAGCCGCTTCCTGTCGCCCTATCAGTTCAACCCGCTGAACTTTAATCCGCTGCTCGACATCCTGGAGAACGAGGTCGACTTCGAGCTGGTACGCGGCTGCGACCAGGTGCAGCTGTTCATCTCCGCGACCAACGTCGCCACCGGCAAGATCCGCGTGTTCCGCAACGCCGAGCTGACGCCTAAGGCGGTGATGGCCTCCGCCTGCCTGCCACACCTGTTCCAGGCGGTGGAGATCGACGGCCAGCCGTACTGGGACGGCGGCTACATGGGCAACCCGGCGATCTACCCGCTGATCTACAACTGTGAGAGCGCGGACGTGGTGATCGTCCAGATCAACCCGATCGAGCGGCACGCGGAGCCGACCACCACGCCCGAGATCGTCGACCGGCTGAACGAGATCACCTTCAACTCCACCCTGATGCGCGAGATGCGGGCGATCCACTTCGTCGGGAAGCTACTCGCCCACCACAAGGTCGATCCGAACGACTACAAGCAGGTGCTGATGCACCGCGTCGACGTCGCCCAGGAGATGCGCGAATTGGGCGCGGCATCGAAGATGAACGCCGACTGGTCGTTCCTGACCCACCTGCGCGACCTCGGCCGCGAACAGGGCAAACGCTGGCTCGCCGCGCATTACGACGACCTGAACCAACGCACCTCGATCGACCTGGAAGCGGATTATTTGTGATAGGGCGCCAGGTGAATTGGGCATGCGGCGCGGGTTTCGACGACCGAAGCGGCGGGTCCCCTCTCCGCCTGTAGGGGGAGAGGGACAGGGTGAGGTGGCTCTGCA
>CAYRCO010000251.1:0-4752 GCA_964422775.1 uncultured Rhodovibrio sp. | reverse complement strand
ATGAAAACCGACCCAGATTTCATCGTGAATTTTGCTCTAACTTCTTGGAGAGAGAGCAAGATGCTGAAACGTAGAATCGCGCTTCAGTTGAAGCTTGCCCGTTCTTCAAGACGTGCGTCCGCCTACAGCATCCCGCGGGCCTCGAGCAGGCGGATCACCTGATCGGCGAGCTCTTCCGGGCTGGCCTGGTCGGAGCGCAGGTGGAGCTCCGGGGCCTCGGGCGGTTCGTAGCTGGAGCCGATGCCGGTGAAGTTCGGGATCTCGCCGGCCCGGGCCTTCTTGTACAGGCCCTTGGGGTCGCGCTGTTCGCACACGGCCAACGGCGCGTCGACGAACACCTCCAGGAACTCGCCTTCCGCCAGCATCTCGCGCGCCATCCGCCGCTCGCTGCGGAACGGCGAGATGAAGGAGACCAGCGTGATCAGCCCGGCGTCGGTCATCAGCCGCGACACCTCCGCCACCCGGCGGATGTTCTCCACCCGGTCCTCGTCGGTGAAGCCCAGGTCCCGGTTCAGCCCGTAGCGGACGTTGTCGCCGTCCAGCATCATGGTGTGCTTGCCCATCGCCGCCAGGCGCTGCTCCACGAGATCGGAGACCACCGACTTGCCCGCGCCCGACAGCCCGGTGAACCAGAGCACGCAGGGCCGCTGCGCCTTGACGTGCGCGCGGGCGGCCTTGTCGATCTTGGTGTCGTGCCAGTGCACGTTGGTCGCCCGCCGGAGCGCGTAGTCGATCATGCCCGCGCCGACGGTGGCGTTGGTCATCCGGTCGATCACGATGAACGATCCGGTCGCCGGGTTCTCGGCGTAGGGATCGAACGGCACCGGCCGGTCGAAGGCGACGTCGCAGACCGCCACGTCGTTCAGCTCCAGGTGGCTCGCCGCCGTCTCCTCCAGCGTGTTGACGTTGACCGTGTGCTTGATCCGGTTGATCTGCCCGCCGACGAACGCGGTGCCGAGATGGATCAGGTAGGACCGGCCGGGCAGCATCTCCCGCTCGTCCATCCAGATCATGTGCGCGTGCACCTGGTCGGTCACGACCGGGCGGTCCTGCGCGGGCGCGATCACGTCGCCGCGGGAGACGTCGATCTCGTGTTCCAGCGTCAGCGTCACCGCCTGACCCGAATGGGCGGCCTCGAGGTCGCCGTCCATGGTCACGATGCGCTCGACCCGGGAGGTCTTGCCCGACGGCAGCACCGCCACCTCGTCGCCGACGCGCACCTGCCCGCCCTGCACCGTGCCCGAATAGCCGCGGAAGTCCAGGTTCGGCCGGTTGACCCATTGCACCGGCAGCCGGAACGGCCGGTTGTGGGCGTCGTCGGCGAGCTCCGCCGTCTCCAGCTGCTCCAGCAGGCTCGGGCCCTGGAACCAGGGCATGGTCTGAGAGCGCTTGGAGATGTTGTCGCCCTTGAGCGCCGAGACCGGGATGCAGGTCACCTGCTCGATCCCGACCTCGTGCGCGAAGGTGCGGTACTCAGCCGCGATCCGCTCGAAGGTCGCCTCGTCCCAGTCCACGAGGTCCATCTTGTTGACCGCCAGCACCACCTGCCGGATGCCCAGAAGCGAGACGATGTAGGAGTGCCGGCGGGTCTGGGTGAGCACGCCGTGGCGGGCGTCGACCAGCAGCACCGCGAGCTCGGAGTGCGAGGCGCCGGTCGCCATGTTGCGGGTGTACTGCTCGTGCCCCGGGGTGTCGGCGACCACGAACTTGCGCTTGTCGGTCGTGAAGAACCGGTAGGCGACGTCGATCGTGATGCCCTGCTCGCGCTCGGCCTGCAGGCCGTCGACCAAGAGCGCCATGTCCGGCTCCTGGCCGGTGGTGCCGAACTTCGAGCTGTCGGCGTCAAGCTGGGCCAGCTGGTCCTCGAACAGCAGCTGGCAGTCGTACAAGAGCCGGCCGATCAGGGTCGACTTGCCGTCGTCCACCGAGCCGCAGGTGATGAAGCGCAGCAGGTCCTTGTCCTGCTGGCTCTTGAGGTATTCCGCGACCTCCGCCGGGGTCGCCTTGCCGGCCGAGCTTTCGGCGGCCGCGGTCGTGGTCTCGCCCTGGGTCACATCGCCCTCGTAACGGTCCTCGGGGGCCATCAGAAGTAGCCCTCCTGCTTCTTGGCTTCCATCGAGGCGCCGGCGTCGCGGTCGATCACCCGGCCCTGGCGCTCGCTGGTCTTGGCGAGCAGCATCTCCCGGATCACCTCCGGCAGGGTCTCCGCGTCGCTCTCGACCCCGCCGGTCAGGGGATAGCAGCCCAGCGTGCGGAAGCGCACCTTGCGGTCTTCCGGCTGCTCGCCGGGTTCCAGCGGCATCCGGTCGTCGTCGACCATGATCCAGGTGCCGTCGCGCCACACCACCGGGCGCTCCTTGGCGAAATACAGCGGCACCACGGGAATGCTCTCCAGGTAGATGTACTGCCAGATGTCGAGCTCGGTCCAGTTCGACAGCGGAAACACCCGGATGCTCTCACCCTTGTTGATCCGCCCGTTGTACAGGCTCCAGAGCTCCGGACGCTGGTTCTTGGGGTCCCAGCGGTGGGAGGCCGTGCGAAACGAGAACACCCGCTCCTTGGCCCGGCTCTTCTCCTCGTCCCGGCGCGCGCCGCCGATCGCGGCGTCCACCTTGTGCTGGTTGAGCGCTTCCTTGAGCGCCTGGGTACGCATCACCTCGGTGTGCACGGCCGAGCCGTGGTCGAACGGGTTGATGCCCTGGCGCACCCCTTCCTCGTTGCGGTGGACGATCAGATCCACACCCAGTTCCTGGACCCGGCGGTCCCGGAAGGCCCCCATCTCGCCGAACTCCCAGGTGCTGTCGATGTGCAACAGCGGGATCGGCGGCTTGGATGGGTAGAAGGCCTTCATCGCCAGGTGCAGCAGGACCGTCGAGTCCTTGCCGATCGAGTACATCAGCACCGGGTTGCGGAACTGCGCCGCGACTTCCCGGAAGATCTGGATGCTCTCCGCCTCCAGACGCTGGAGGTGAGTCATGCGCGCGGACGAGAGCTGCCGCGCGTCGGCCACGGGGTGTGACATAAGAACGGTCCGGCCTTCAGGAATCAGGGTCATTCGAGATTTTAGGCTGCGGGAACCTACGTATTCGCCGGTCAATCTGCAACCGGCTTGCGCGACCGTCATCCGCGCTTGGCGGGGTACTCCCGGTGCTCTTGCGCCGGGCCGGCCCGTTGTCCATTTAGCGGCAAGGCGAGACGGAAAAGAGCCGAATCAGGGATTGCCCCGGCGGCGGGCGATATGCAATACGTCTACCCGCCTTGCACGGGCGGGCCTGTCGACCCGCCTGACATCGCGATCTGTTCCCGGGTAGCTCAGTGGTAGAGCAATCGGCTGTTAACCGATTAGTCGGGGGTTCGAATCCCTCCCCGGGAGCCACTCTTTTTCTCCGCATTCAACCCGTAGCGTAGGTGTCGTCGACGCTCGAACTGCGCCCGACCCAGCTGCCCGGTGGCCGACCATCCGGCCCAAAACCGTCGTGCCTGCGACGCCTGTGTGACGTGATCCAACAATTTGGGGTCGCAGAAAGGGAAGGCGGGTGGGCTGCCTTTCGGCAATATAAAGCTAGCTATATATATCGATACGGCCGATGCATCAGGCAGCCTGCACCGGGGGCACGAAAAGATGACCGACACCGCCAACAGCCGCGATTTTCCCGTCGCAACCGCGCTCTCGATCGGGCTGAGCGTGGACGGGCACACCGTCTTCGCGGTGGCCGACACCCGTGACCACGGCCGCCGCGCCGTTCTGCTGGCGGAGAGTACGCTTGAGAAACTGCTCGAGCACGCGGGCGGCGCCCTGCGCGGCCTTCGTCCCTCGGCGGCGGATCTGCCGGTCCCGGCGGACCGCTTGCCGGGCGACCGGATCGGCGACGCGGCGGGCGGCCGCGGCCGTTTCGCGCACTATGCCGATTGCGAAGACGCGCCCACCGTCCTGGTCAACGACGTCAGGGTCGAGCAGCAGGACGGCCACCTTCTGCTCGCCTTCGCCGGAACGCGCCAGACGTTCGGGCGTGGAATCGCGCACGACGGCGAGCCGGCGTTCAAGCTGCTCCTGGACCGGGAGACCGCGTACCGCGTGCTCGGGATGATGGGCGCGCGGGCGCGCAGTGCCGGCCTAATCAGCCAGAGCGCGGCGGCTTGGCTGTTTGAGATGACCCCGTCGGCGCCCACCTGGGTTCACTGAGGCGACAGTTGCGTGCGTCGGCGCCGCGCGTCCCGATCGCGCCTGCCAAACGCCGCCCGTGAGCCGCACCTAGAGCGACATGCTCGAAGGCTGAACCGGCCTTCGGGCATGTCGCTCTAACTTATTGAAGACAGGGCAAGATGCTGGAAAGGTGATTTCACCGTCCAGCATCTTGCCCTAACCTCCCGATCCGGCCACACCATGTGGTTGCGCCCGCGGCGCTTGTGCCGCTGAAAAGGCGTGACATCCGGCGCGCTCCCCGGGTACCGTTGCGTGCGACCGTCGGAGACGGTCGCGAGGGGTGGCGAGGGTGGGGCAGGGCATGCGCAAGGCGCCGGCGATCCACGTCTGGCCCGCCGAACTGCGGGGCCGAAGCGATCAGACCACTGCGTGCCGTCAACCTGGCGGCAGGAGCAAACGCGCCGTCGACCTCGGGCTCGCGACGGTCTTTCTGATCGCGGCCGTGCCGGTGCTTCTGATTGCCGTCGCGGCGATCCGGCTGGAAACGCCGGGGCCGGCCTTCTTCCTGCAGACACGTGTCGGCTGGCAGGGGCGGCGCTTCCGTATCG
>CAYRCO010000250.1:3506-4776 GCA_964422775.1 uncultured Rhodovibrio sp. | reverse complement strand
CGGCGTGGATGTCGGTGCCGGCCAGGTCGATCAATTCGAACGGGCCCATCGGGGCGCCGAGGGCGGTGCTGAGACAGCCGTCCAGCGTGGGCGCGGCGGCCAGGCCGGCTTCCAGCATGCGCCCGGCTTCCAGGTAGAAGGGCTGGGCGCAGCGGTTGACGATGAACCCCGGGCTGTCGGCGGATCGGATCGCCACCTTGCCCAAACGCTTGGCGAAGCCGTCCAGCGCGCCCCACGCCGCGTCGGGGCAGATCACCTCCACCAACGGCACGCGCGGCACCGGATTGAAGAAGCGCACCCCGGCCAGGTCCGGCCGCCCGGCCGCCCGGCCCAGTTCGGCGATCGACAGGGAGGCGGTGTTGGTGGCCAGCCAAGCGGCGGGCGCGATCCGGGCCAACTCGCGGAACAGCGCTGTCTTCGCGTCGAAGTCCTCGTCGATCGCCTCGATCGCGAGGTCGATCCCGGCCAGGTCGGACAGCGTGCCCACCTCAAGACTGACGATCGCGCGGTCCCGGTCGCCCGCGCTCAGCCGGTCCCGGTCGACCGCCCGGTGCAGGGCCTCCTGGATGGTGTCTCGCGCGCGCTCGGCGGCGGCGGGCTCCTGATCCACCAGGACCGTCTTCAGCCCGGCCAAGGCGCAGACCTGCGCGATCCCGGTGCCGAGGCCGCCGGCGCCGATCACGCCGACGGTCTGGATGCTGTTCTCGTGCAGCCGCTCGGGCTCGATGCCGGCGCCGCCGGTGGAGATACTGGTCATTGGCTGGTGAAGCGCCCTGTACGCTGTTCCCTGAACGCGGTTGGTCCCCGCGCGCTTGTTCCCGCGCGCTTGTGTGCGCCCGCGCCGGCCATGGCGGCTGGCGCGGCTCCGGGGCGTGCGCTGTCTCGCCACACACCGGCGTCCCGGTCAAGGCCAGCCGCATCGTGCGTCGGCCGGGGTGACCATGAGGAAATGATGGCCGGCCTGGACGCCGACGACGTCGCGGCCGCGATGCAGGCGCTGTTGAAGATCGACAAGCCGGACCCCGAGGGCGGGAACGGCGGTTCAGCCAAGGGCCGGCGGTCGGGATGAGCGCTTTCGCGCCGATGGCGTGAACGGCGGGCAGGGTTCGGGCGCGTCGGAAGCCCACGTCGCCAGACCTTCGCCCAACCCGGCCTCCACATGGAGGACGGGGACGACAGGGCGGCCGACGACGCGCCTACTGGAACGCCTGCAGGCCGGTCTGGGC
This sequence comes from uncultured Rhodovibrio sp., assembly GCA_964422775.1. GTDB lineage: Bacteria > Pseudomonadota > Alphaproteobacteria > Kiloniellales > Rhodovibrionaceae > Rhodovibrio. The sequence continues at coordinate 3,550 of CAYRCO010000250.1, read as the reverse complement.
GCGGCCCAGGATCAGGGCGTGGATGTCGTGGGTGCCCTCGTAGG
>CAYRCO010000250.1:0-3406 GCA_964422775.1 uncultured Rhodovibrio sp. | reverse complement strand
CCGGTCTGGGCGCGGCCCAGGATCAGGGCGTGGATGTCGTGGGTGCCCTCGTAGGTGTTGACCGCTTCCAGGTTCATCACGTGGCGGATGACGTGGTACTCGTCGCTAATCCCGTTGCCGCCGTGCATGTCGCGCGCCTGCCGGGCGATCTCGAGCGCCTTGCCGCAGGAATTGCGCTTCATCAGCGAGATCATCTCCGGGGTCTCCCGGCCGTCGTCCATCAGCCGGCCCAGCTGCAGCGCGCCTTGCAGGCCGAGCGCGATCTCGGTCTGCATGTCGGCCAGCTTCTTCTGGATCAGCTGGGTCTGGGCGAGCGGCTTGCCGAACTGCTGGCGGTCGAGGGTGTACTGCCGGGCGGCGTGCCAGCAGAACTCCGCCGCGCCGATCGCGCCCCAGGCGATCCCGTAGCGCGCCTTGTTGAGGCAGCCGAACGGCCCCTTGATGCCGGCGACGTTGGGCAGGAGGTTGTCCTCCGGCACGAACACCTCGTCCATCACGATCTCGCCGGTGTCCCAGGCGCGAAGGGAGAACTTGCCCTCGATCTTAGGCGTGGTCAGGCCGTCCATGCCGCGGTCCAGGATGAAGCCGCGGATCCGGCCGTCGTGCGCGTCGGACTTCGCCCAGACGATGAACACCTCGGCGATCGGCGAGGAAGTGATCCAGATCTTCGAGCCGGACAGGGAATAGCCGCCGTCGACCTTCTTCGCCCGCGTCTTCATCGACGCGGGGTCGGAGCCGGCGTCCGGCTCGGTCAGGCCGAAGCAGCCGAGCCACTCCCCGCGCGCCAGCTTGGGCAGGTACTTTTGCTTCTGGCTTTCGCTGCCGTAGGCGTGGATCGGGTGCATCACCAGCGAGGACTGCACACTGACGGCCGAGCGGTAGGCGCTGTCGACCCGCTCGACCTCGCGCGCGATCAGACCGTAGGAGACGTAGTTCACGCCGGCCCCGCCGTAGGCTTCCGGGATGGTGGCGCCGAGCAGGCCAAGTTCGCCCATCTCGCCGATGATCGCGCGGTCGGTGCGCTCGTGCCGGTTGGCTTCCAGCACGCGCGGCATCAGCTTGTCCTGGCAGTAGTCCCGCGCGGTGTCGCGGATCATCCGCTCCTCGTCGCTCAGCTGCGCCTCCAGCCGCAGCGGGTCCGCCCAGTCGAACGCCGGCTTGGGCGCGGTCTGCGGGTCGGTCTTGGGCGCGGGATCGGCGGGGGTCATGGCGGGTCCTTTCGCTCGGGCGCGAAACTGGCGTGCCCCGGCGCGCGCGGACGGCGCGCGGCAAACCGGGTATGTGTCTTAGGGCCGAGAGTATAACCGCCCGCCGCCGCGGCAAGCCAGCCCCGAAGCCGCGCGGTCAGGCGTGCTCGATCGTGAAGCCCTCGTGGGCGAGCACCATCCGCTCGATCGCGATGCCGCCGTGCTCGCCGGTGCCGGATAGGGTGGGGCCGTCGATCTTGCGCACGAAAGCGTTCTTCAGCTTCCAGCTGACGACCGGCTCGTGCGCTTCGTTGAGCAGGGAAATCGTGATGTCCCGACGCTCCGTGCGCAGTTTCTCGACCGTGTGAAACCATTGGTAGATGTCGTTCTCGCCGGCGACGATGCCCCGGTGAAGGGTCACGTCGGTATAGCGGACGAGGGTCGGGATCGCTTGCGGCGCGAACTCCGGATTGCTTCCTTCGCGGTAGTGGACGACCTCGGTCTCCGCCGAAAGCCCCTCGACGCGCGTGAAGCCGACCCGCGTGCCGCCCCACTCGACCTGGAAGTGAAAGTTCAGCACGGGATTGTTGGTCATGTCCGGTTTCCTTCCTCGTCGCGGGCGTCGCCGGTCGGTTTCGGCAGCACCCAGCTGATCGTGGTGTAGCTGAGTTCCAGTTCCTCCCACGCGATCTTGGGCGCGGCGGCGTCGAACCGCGGCCCGGTCCAGCGCACCGGCCAGGCGGAGATCAGCGTGAACGTCCAGGCTGGGGTTTCGTCGCCCGGCCGGCGCAGGTGATGGATGCGCACGCGCCGCCGGTCGTCCTTGCCGTTCGCGGCATCGATTCGCCAGCGATAGAAAGTCCGGTCGGCGTCGATCGCGCGTGCCAGTGTCAGCGTCTGCGCGACGGCATCGGCCGTGCTCTCGGTATCGCTCAGCTGCAGCTCGGAGATCCGCGCCACGCCCAGCTCCTGTCGGCCGATCTCGACCCGGAAGTGCGCGTTCAGGATCGGCTCCGGCCTGCCGGCACCGCGGCCCGGGTGCCGAAGCTCGGGCAGCCGGACCTGCGGCAGCCGAACGTCCGGGCGGAACCGGTCGATGAAGCGGCGCGTGGGCATGCCGGCCAGTTTGAGCCGGGCGCCCGGCCCGGTCAACGCAGGGTTGATCAGGCCCGCCCTCGTTTTGCGTAACGAATTGGGTAAACGGGTCGGGCGGGCGTCTATCGCCCGGCAAGCGCGGTGCTGAGGGCTGTCCAGGTCTTGACCGGCTTGGACAGGCGCACACGCCGGTCGCCGGGAAAGCCCTCGGCCTCCAGCTGGGTCAGCAGGCGGGCGTAGACTTCCAGCATGATCCGGCAGGGCCGGGCGCTTCTGGGGTGCAGCTCGCTCAGCAGCCCGCGCACCTCGGCGAAGCGCTGGCGGGCCTGCTCGCCGAGGCGCGCGCAGGCGGCCGGACGGTTGGCGTCGGCCAGCACGCCGGCGGGGTCGCGCGCCGCGACGCCGGTCTCCGCCAGCAGCTCGGCTGGCAGGTACAGGCGTCCGTCGGCGCCGTCGCCCGCCTGGTCGCGCAGGATGTTGGTGAACTGCAGCGCCTCGCCCAGCGCGACCGCGATCTCATGCTTGCGGTAGGCGGTCGCCTCCGGGTCGCCGGCGCCGAAGATCTGCATGGTCAGCATCCCGACCGCGCCCGCGACCTGCCGGCAGTACTGCTGCAGCTCGGCGAAGCTGGGCGCGACCAGGCCGCCGCGGGCGTCCACCGTCATGCCGTCGATCACGGCGTGGAACTCCTCGCGCGGCAATTGGAAGCGGTCGCGGTAGCTCGCCAGCACGCGCGTCGTGGCGGTCTGCGGCTGGCCGCGGTAGATCCGGTCGACCTCGGTGCGCCAGCGCTCCAGCCGGTCCAGCTTGATCCGCTCGCCCTCCGGGCCGTCGGCGACGTCGTCGACCGCCCGGCAGAACGCGTAGACGGCGTAGGCCGCCTCGCGCCGGTCGCGCGGCAGCAGCCGCATGCCCCAGAAGAACGAGGTGCCGGCCGCCCGCACCGCCCGGCGCACCTCGGCCACATCCAGGCGCGAACGCTGCGGCGCCGGGGCGAGCGTGGCGGCGGTCATCACGGGTCGGGTCCTTGAGACGTCAAGCGGGGATGGGGCGGTGCGCAGCGCGCCCGGCTGGCGCTGGTGCCGGCGGAGAGACTCGAACTCCCAACCTACCGATTACAAATC
>CAYRCO010000249.1:0-4786 GCA_964422775.1 uncultured Rhodovibrio sp. | reverse complement strand
TGGGCGAAGATGTCGACCTCGGACCAGCCCATCAGGTCCAGGCGGGCGCGCACCGGCAGGAAGTCGAAGATCTGCTGGGCGATCTGGGTGCGGTTCTCCCGCGCCAGCCGCTGATCCAGGATTTCCTTCAGCTGGTGCAGGTAGAGGACGTCCGAAGCGGCGTAGTTCATCTGCTCCGCCGTCAGTTCGGCCGCGCCCCAGTCGCTGGTCTGCTGCTGCTTGGACATGTCGATGCCGAGCAGTTCCTTGCACAGATCCTTCAGGCCGTGCCGGTCGGTGTAGGTGCGCACCAGCTTGCTCGCCGTTTTGGTGCAGGAGACCGGGCCGGTCGGCTCGCCGAAATGCGCCTCGAACATCGCGAGATCGAAGCGGGCGTAGTGGAAGATCTTGGTGACCTTGGGATCCCGCAGCAGGGCGCGCAGATTGGGGGCGCTGTAGTCGCGCTCGGCGAACTGCACCAGATGCACGTTGCCGTCGCCCGCGGACAGCTGCACCAGACACAGCCGGTCGCGCACCAGGTTGAGACCCATGGTCTCACTGTCGACGGCGACGAGGGAGCCCAGGTCGAGGTCGGCGGGCAGGTCGTTGCGGTGCAGCTGGATCGCCACGGCGGTGCGCCCCATGTCGTGGGTGACGGGTGGCCGCACGCCTCGCGCGGCGCGCGGAATGGCGCGGACCATAGCCGCGCAGATCCGGGTGTCAACGGCCCCGCCGGGGATGCTATACCCCGTCCCCGCGTCCGGCCCCGGCATGCCGGCGGCCCGAACCGACGACGGCGCCACACAACTACCACGAAGCGGGAACACGACAATGGCGAAGGTTGCGACGGTATTCGGCGGCTCGGGCTTCGTCGGGCGCTACATCGTCAAGCGCCTGGCCAAAGAAGGCTGGGTGGTGCGCGTGGCGGTGCGCGACACCGAGAAGGCGCACTTCCTGCAGCCCTACGGCAACGTCGGCCAGATCGTGCGGATGCGCGTGCCGATCCAGGACGAGCAGTCGGTCAAGGAGGCCGTCGAGGGCGCCGACGCGGTGTTCAATGCGATCGGCCTATTGTTCGAGCCGGGCGGCCCGCAGACCTTCGACGAGGTCCAGGTCAACGGCCCCGAGCGGATCGCGCGCCTGTCCGCGGAGGCCGGGGTCAAGCGGCTGATCCACGTCTCCGCGATCGGCGCGGACAAGGACTCGGATTCGGTCTACGCCCGCACCAAGGCGGCCGGCGAGGCCGCGATCCTGAAGCAGTTCCCGCAGGCCACGATCCTGCGCCCGTCGATCGTGATCGGGCCGGAGGACGGCTTCCTCAACTTCTTCGCCCAGATGGCGCGGATTTCCCCGGCGCTGCCGCTGATCGGCGGCGGCAAGACCCGCTTCCAGCCGGTCTACGTCGGGGACGTCGCGGATGCGGCGATGACCTGCGTCCACGAGTCCAAGACCAAGGGCAAGACCTACGAACTGGGCGGTCCCAAGGTCTACACCTTCAAGGAGCTGATGGAGCTGCTGCTGAAGGAGATCCGGCGCAAGCGCCTGCTGCTGCCGATCCCCTTCGACGTCGCCAAGGTGCAGGCGCGCGTGGCCGAACTGCTGCCCAAGCCGCTCCTCACCCGCGACCAGGTGACCCTGCTGAAGAAGGACAACGTGGTCCAGAAGGGCGCCCTGTCGTTCAAGACGCTGGGCATGGAGCCGCAAGCGATCGAGGCGATTTTGCCCACCTACCTGGTCCGCTACCGCCCCGGCGGCCGCTTCGCCAAGCAGCACCTGCCAAGCGACGCGCGGTAGCGTCTCCCCCAACTGTAACGCCCCTGTAGGGTGGATTCGCCGCGCGTCGCGGCAATCCACCATCGCGGCCGTGCGGATCGCGCACGCCGTAATGGTGGGTTGCTTCGCGAACCCACCCTACAAGACACCTGTATATATCAGTGCAAGCAGCAGGCCGCCGAGCGCGATGCGGTAGACCACGAACGGCGTGAAGCTGGCGACCGCCAGCCAGCGCATCAGCAGGGCGATCGCGAGCCAGGCGGCGACGAACGCCATCGCCGCGGCGATCAGCGCGTCCAGGCCGAGCGCCAGGTTGCCGCTCTGGTAGACGTCCAAGCCGGCCAGCGTGCCCGCGCCCGCGATCGCCGGGATTGCCAGCAGCATGGAAAAGCGCGCCGCCTCCCGCCGGTCGTAGCCGAGCAGGCGGCCGGCGGTCATGGTGATGCCGGACCGGCTGGTGCCCGGCACCAGCGCCAGAATCTGCATCAGACCGATCATCACGGCGTCCGGCCAGCGCATGTCGCACACCCGGCGCAGCTGCGCGCCCGCCTTGTCCGCGACGTAAAGCAGCACGCCGAAGCCGAGCGTGGTCCAGGCGATCACCTCCGCGCTGCGCAGCACCTGGTCGACCACGTCCTTGAGCAGGAAGCCGGCGGCGATCACCGGCAGGGTCGCCAGCACGACGAAGACCGCAAGCCGCGTGCCCGCCGTGGGCCGGCCGGCCAGACCCGCGAACACGCCCGCCGCCATGTCGGCGATGTCGCGCCAGAAATAGCCGCAGACGGCCGCGAGCGTGCCGACGTGGACGGCGATGTCGACGATCAGTTGGTCGTGTTCCGGCACGTCGGACCCTAGGACCTCCCAGGTCAGGACCAGGTGGCCGGAGGAGGAGATGGGCAGGAACTCGGTGATCCCCTGGACCAGGGACAAGACGAACAGGTGAAGCAGGGGCAAGGCCGGGCCACCTCGATCAAGCGGGGGCCGCGCCGGAGCCGGCGCGCGCCGGTGTTATACGGTGTTCGGCGGATCAACGCCAATCGGTCATAATAGTTCAGCTTTGTTTACGGTCGGTGCGGCGCTTGAGCCTTCTGCGCGCTAAGCCGGCGGCCGGTCGCGAGATTGTCCGCGCTTATAGGTCATATATACTGACCTAACCTGTTTCTTTACTCTGGCCTCCGCCGCGCACGCACGCTATATAGAGAGCGTTTCGGTCTCTGCGGACGTGTGCCGTCGGGGCCCATCAAGAAAGACGGACGGAAGGCGCGCCCGCTGGGGATACGGCCCCGCGCGCACGCCGGACGCGACAAATGCTTTGCCCGAGACCGGCCCACCGGCCTCGCCGTCTGGACGGGGCGCCGGCGGCGCAACGGGGCGCGACGGCTCGGCACTCGACCGGCGCAGACCGCTTTTCAGGAGGCTTGACACCACCATGCCGCGACAGACGCTCAAGTTCGTGAACGTCGCCAAGCAGATGCCCGAGAAGCGGGACGCAGACGCCCGGCGGCGCGACTTCGACGAGATCTACGAGAACTTCCAGCCGCAGGAGGCGCAGACCCAGGCCGGGCGCTGCTCGCAGTGCGGCGTGCCGTACTGTCAGATCCACTGCCCGCTGCACAACAACATCCCCGACTGGCTGATGCTGACCGCCGAGGGCCGGCTGCAGGAGGCCTACGAGGTCTCCAGCGCCACCAACAACATGCCCGAGGTGTGCGGCCGGATCTGCCCGCAGGACCGCCTGTGCGAGGGCAACTGCGTGATCGAGCAGGCCGGCCACGGCACGGTCACGATCGGCGCTGTCGAGACCTACATCACCGAGACCGCCTGGGATCAGGGCTGGGTCGAGCCGATCAAGCCGATGCGCGAGCGCGGCGAGACGGTCGGCATCATCGGCGCTGGACCCGGCGGCCTGGCGGCGGCCGAGCAGCTGCGCCGGAAGGGCTATCAGGTGCACGTCTACGATCGCTACGACCGGATTGGCGGTCTGATGATCTACGGCATCCCGAACTTCAAGCTGGAGAAGTACGTCGTCGAGCGGCGCGCCCGGCTGCTCTACGACAGCGGCGTGCATTTCCACCTGAATTTCGAGGTCGGCCGCGACATGACCCTGCCGGAAATGCGCGAGCAGCACGACGCGGTGCTGATCGCCACCGGCGTCTACAAGGCGCGCGAGATCCAGGTGCCGGGCGTCGGGCTGAACGGCGTGGTGCGCGCGCTCGACTTCCTGACGGCGTCCAACCGCAAGGGGCTGGGCGACGAGGTGCCGGAGTTTGATAGCGGCAAGCTGAACGCGGAGGGCAAGAACGTTGTCGTGATCGGCGGCGGCGACACCGCGATGGACTGCGTGCGCACCGCCATGCGCCAGGGCGCCAAAAGCGTGAAGTGCCTTTATCGGCGCAACCGCCAGAACATGCCGGGCTCGCAGCGCGAGGTCGCCAACGCCGAGGAGGAGGGCGTGGAGTTCGTCTGGTTGTCCGCGCCCAACGCGGTGCTGGGCGACGGCCAGCCCACCCTCCGTGGTCTGTTCGTCCCGGCGTTCGGGAACGAGGGTCACCATGTCGGGTTGAAGCGACCGGGCGAACTCCCGCATCTCGTCGGTGGCGGCCATCTCGAGATTGAGCCGAGTCTCGACGGTCTCTCGAAGCACGTGCACGTCGCGCTCGTTCACATGGCGGCGGTCGAGTCGGAGATGCACGGTGATCTGATCGGCGCCGGCGTTCTCGGCCAACACGGCGGCGTGCACCGGATCGGGATACGAGGTGCCGCGCGCTTCGCGGACCGTCGCGACGTGGTCGACGTTCACTCCGAGGCGGGGTCGGATCATTGCTGCATGCTCTCCATCGTAGGGCATCGACGACGCAGCCATCATGTAGCCGGGAGTGCGGGCGTCGTAAAGGGTCGGGGAGCGGGCATAGCGTCTCCTCCACGTCGGGCGTCGGCAGACAACCTCGGCGCGCGGTCACCAGCCGCTGCAGGGCGTGCGGCCACAGAACGCGGAGGGCTCCCTAGCTTCCGATGATGCCGCCGAGCGTTTCGC
>CAYRCO010000248.1:0-4794 GCA_964422775.1 uncultured Rhodovibrio sp. | reverse complement strand
TGCACACCCGCCGACATCCCGTTGCTTTGCATGATTTGTGGCGGGTCCCTGTCGCGCGGGCGACGAGCGGCGTCTTGTTGGTCCACCAGCTGGTAAACTAGGCCCACGTCGCAACGGCGACGCACCCGATTTCGACGGCAAGGCGCTCTGTGCCGGTCGTGTCCCGCGGCGCCGAGCCAACCAACAATGACAGAAGTCGCCACAAGTTGGAAGCGTCACGCGACTTCACGTCCATCTGCGACATGACGGGCAGTCAAATTACTAACTGCGAATTTTCCAGGCTGCGACAAAAAACGCTGTTTTTTGTCCTGTGTTGGCGATTTATCCGAGACTGAGGCTGTACCGTGTCGAACGTCGTGGTCTTGCCGACATATCGCCCGTCCCGCTGCGGCACCTAAGCCGCGCGCTGGCGGCCGGTTCGTGGGCAGGCCCGCGACGGCCGTACCGTCCGTCCGACGCAGCGTGCAGGACCGGCGGCCCACGGCGCTCAACCGAGGGGAGCCAAGAGAAGATGCTGAGCGAAGGCCAACGTTTCGCCCTGCTCGACCGCGAAGGCCGGCGGGTGGAAGATTGGGAGATCGCGGCGATCTACCGGGCGCGCGGCGTGCGCACCCGGGCCACCCTGGTCGACCCGCGCGACCGTTTCCGACAACTCGAACTGACGGCCGACGACCTCCGCGACCGCCGGCGCTTTAGACCGGTCCCGGCGATTTACCGGCATCGATCGCCGACCGAACGCGTCTAGCGACGGCGCTGAGCCGCGGCCGGCCCCCAATCCCCGGCCGGCCGCGGCTTCCTTCGCCACGCGCGAGCGCAGGCCCGACAGAGCACGGCCCGACCGTTCGCGGCCCGACAGCGCGCAGCCCGACCAGCCGAACGCCCGCTACCGCTTGGCGCGGAAGAAGCTCTCGAGCAGTTCGGCGCAGGCGCTCTCCTCCAGGCCGCCGATGACCTCGGGCCGCCAGTTGCACTGCGGCTGGTCGAACACCCGGGCGCCGTGCTCGACGCCGCCGCCCTTGGGATCGTACGCGCCGAAGTAGACCCGGCGTACCCGCGCGAGCGCCAGCGCCGCCGCGCACATCGCACACGGCTCCAGCGTGACGTAGAGGTCGCACCCCTCCAGCCACTTGTGCCCAAGCGCCCGGCAAGCCTGGCGGATCGCCAGCAGTTCCGCGTGCGCGCAGGGATCGGCGTCGGCCTCCACCCGGTTGTGCGCTTCCGCCACGATCCGGCCGTCGCGACCCTGGACCACGACCGCGCCGACCGGCACCTCGCCCAGCGCCGCGGCCGCTTCGGCGAGCCGCAGGGCCCGGCGCATCGGCGCTCCCGGCCGTGCTTCGAGGGGCCGTGCTTCGGGGGCCCGTGCTTCGCGGGGGCCTGCTTCAGGGGACTCTGTCATCGACGACAACACGGGTTCACGGGTTCTTGGCGCGGCGGGCCGCAGGTTCCCAGCTCTGGGGTGAACGGGCACTCTCAGCGGCCAGTGCGGCGACGGTCAAGCACGCCCGCGCCACCCCGACCCCGGCGGCGCCATGCGCGGGCCGTGCTGGCGTGTTGATCCCGGACGCGAAAGCGGCTAGCACCCGGAAACCGGGGCCGGTTCGCCGTCCGGAGCGGCGCCGTCTGCGCCCGGGCGGGCCGGGCCGAAGGATCACGCGAAAGGCAGGGAGCGCGCGCCATGCTGGACACCGACCTCGAAACGATTTGCTGGCTGATCGTCAAGGTGCGCGAGTTCGAGGTAGAGGACGCCATGCCGGCGGAAGCCGGCGACGACGACCGGACGGTCACCCCGGACCCGCAGGACGCCGAGGAAGAGCTTGCGGAAGCCGACGAGAGCCGGGTCCAGGAGGACCCGATCTATGCCGAAGCCAAGCGCGTGATCGACGAGCTGAACGAGGAGGCGCAGATCGAGCTGGTCGCGCTGACCTGGCTCGGCCGCGGCGACTACACCGGCCCCGACGAGTGGCAGGAGGCGCTCGACGAAGCCGCCAACCGCCACGCCGAGATCAACACGGCCGAGTACCTGCTGGGCAATCCGCTGCTCGCCGACTACCTGGAAGAGGGGTTGAGCCAGCTCGGCCTGTCCTGCGACGGCACCGACGCCTTCTCGATGTAAGGCGCTGACGCCGCATCCACCCTTCCCCTGCCGCACGAAGGCCCCTTTAGCCATGTCGACGCGCCCCCTGATCGGCCTCTCGCTGGACAGCGAGGAGGCCGGCGGCTGGTCCAAGATGCCGTGGTACGCCCTCCGGCAGAACTACTGCACCGCCGTCGCCGCCTCCGGCGGTCTGCCGGTCGCCCTGCCGCACGAGGCGGAGGCGGCGGAGGCCTACCTCGACAAGCTCGACGGGCTGGTGATCACCGGTGGGGCGTTCGACGTGGATCCCAGCCTGTTCGGCGCGGAGAGTAAGCACGAGACGGTCAAGACCAAAGACGCGCGCACCCGCTTCGAGCTCGCGATCCTCAAGGGCGCGCTCGACCGCGACCTGCCGATCCTTGGGATCTGCGGCGGCCAGCAGCTGCTGAACGTCGCCCTGGGCGGCACGCTGATCCAGCACATCCCGGAGAGCGTGCCGGACGCCCTGCCCCACGAGCAGCCGAACCCGCGCACCGAGGCCGGGCACAGCGTGACCCTGGTCCAGGGCACCCGCCTGCACGCGATCTGCGGAACCGACGAGCTGCAGGTCAATTCCGCCCACCATCAGGCCGCGGCTGACGTCGGCGAAGGCGTGGTGATCAACGCGCTCGCGCCCGACGGCGTGATCGAAGGGATCGAAGCGCCCGACCGGCGCTTTTGCATCGGCGTCGAGTGGCACCCGGAGTTCCATATCTCCGAAGGCGACAAGCGAATCTTCGACGCCTTCATCCGGGCTGCCCGCGACAACGCCGCAAGCAGCCACGCCGCGGGGGGCGACTAGCGCCATGAGCGACAAGACCGACGATAAAGGCGCCTCCGACGGCGCAGGCGCCCAGCGGGTCGCCAAGCTGATCGCGCGCGCCGGCGTCTGCTCGAGGCGGGAGGCCGAGCGGCTGATCGAGCAGCGCCGGGTGGCGGTCGACGACCAGACCCTGACCACCCCGGCCGTCACGGTCGACGATCCCCAGCGGATCACGATCGACGGCGAGCGCCTGCCCCAACCGGAGCCGACCCGCATCTTCCGTTTCCACAAGCCGAGCGGCGTGGTCACGACCGAGCGCGACCCCGAGGGCCGGCAGACGATCTACGACGTGCTGCCCGCGGGGCTGCCGCGCCTGATGCCGGTCGGCCGGCTGGACCTGACCTCCGAGGGGCTGTTGCTGCTAACCAACGACGGGGCGCTCAAGCGCAAGCTGGAGCTGCCCGACACGGGCTGGATCCGGCGCTACCGGGTGCGCGTGTTCGGCGAACCCGACCCCGACCAGCTGGCGACCCTGCAGCAGGGCATCACGATCGACGGCGTACGCTACGGCGCGATCGACGCGCAGGTGGACACCAAGAACGGCGCCAACACCTGGGTCACGGTGTCCCTGCGCGAGGGGCGCAACCGCGAGGTCCGGCGGGTGATGGAACACCTGGGCTACCGGGTGAACCGGCTGCTGCGCGTCGCCTACGGCCCGTTCCAGCTGGGCGCGATGAAGCGCGGCGAGGTCAAGGAGGTGCCGCCCAAGGTGCTGGCGGAACAGCTCGGCCTGGACCAGCCGGCGCAGAAGGTCGGCACCGCCAAGGCCAAGCCGCCGAAAAACGCCCGCAAGCCGTCGACACCGCGCAAGCCGGGCGCGGGTCAGGGCCAGAATCAGGGCCAGAGTCAGGGCCGGGGCCGGGGCGCAGCGACCGGCCAGGCCAGTGCGAACAAGCAGGACAAGCCGAGCAGGCAAGGCAAGCCGCATGCGCATCGTCGCCGGACGTCATAGAGGCCGGCCGCTGAGCGCGCCCGCGGGCGAACAGACCCGGCCGACCAGCGCGCTCACCCGGGAAAGCGTCTTCAACATCCTGACCCACGGCAGGTTCGCCGCCGACGGCGACCCCGTGCAGGGGGCGCGCGTGCTGGACGGCTTCGCCGGCGCGGGCGCGAACGGGCTGGAGGCGCTGTCGCGCGGGGCCGACCACGCGGTCTTCATGGAGAGCCAGGCGCCGGCGATCTCGGCCCTGCGGGAGAACCTGCGCGCGCTCGGCGAGCAGGACGCTGCCACGATCGTCCACGCCGATTGCCTGCACCCGCCGCGCGCCACGACCGCCTGCGATCTGGTGATTCTGGACCCGCCCTACCGCCAGGGCATGGCCCCGCCGGCGCTGCGCGCGCTCTGGTCCTCGGGCTGGATCGCCGCGGACGCGCTCGTCGTGGTCGAGTTGATGAAGACCGAGGACATCGCCGTCCCCGAGGGCTTCGAGGAGATCGACACCCGCAAGTACGGCAAGGCGAAGGTCGTCTTCCTGCGCGCGCCGGCGGAGTAGCACGGCGGCGCGCAGGGTAAGCTAATCCGGTTCGTAGGGTGGGTTCGCGCCAGCAACCCACCGCTTTCCCTGCGGCGGGTCCAGCGCAATCGGCGGATTGCCGCTGTCGCGGCGGGTCCCCTCTCCCTTGACGGGAGAGGGACAGGGTGAGGGTGGAACTCCCGAGCCTCAGCCGAGGAGTCCCACCCTCACCCTCCCGCGCCCTGACGGGCGCGGGCCCCTCCCTCTCCCGTCGAGGGAGAGGGGATGATGCCGTGCCGCCGGCCGATGAGGCTGGCCAACGAAAAAATCCCCGGCACGGCGCCGAGCCGTGCCGGGGCGTGATCGCCGATCAGGCGCGGCTTAGCTGCCGGAGACGGTGT
>CAYRCO010000247.1:0-4805 GCA_964422775.1 uncultured Rhodovibrio sp. | reverse complement strand
ATCACTTCCAGCACCATCACCCGGTTGTGGCTGGCGGCCGTCGGCTGCAGGTTGTGTTGGCCTGAAACCGAGCGACCTCGTGAAATTGATCGATTCGTGCGAGCGCTCGCATGCGGGGAGGTGCGCTCCGATGCCGGCCGAGACATTCACGGACTTGGTGGGCGGGGGATGGCGCGACCCTACCGACTTCTCGCGCCAGCGGAGGTTGGTCGATCTTCGAAACCACCCGTGATGGTGCACGGAAGGGGTAATCGGCCCGTGGCTGCGCGCGGGGCGGGCCAACCAGAATCGGCCGTCAATCTTCCGCAACTTGTCGGCTGGTCGTTGCCGGCAGTTGCCAAAATCAACCACATACCGAGCTCATAGCAGCAACATTCTGGGCCGGTTAGGCGATGGTGGCGGAGGCGTAACCGGTGGATAATGCTGTGTTCCGATGGCCGGAAGGGTGTCCGGCTTTTCAGATTCCCAAGCTCGGTGTCGTGGGTTCCAATCCCATCAGCCGCTCCAATGCCCGCACCTCCGGTTACATATCTGACTGTTTCGAACCGTCGCTGCGGACCGTTGCCGGACGGGGCCGTTGTCGTCGCGCCTTGAAACGCGCGGTGCGCCGCCGACGCCACTTCGCGCATGAGCCAGGGTGCTGGAGGCGTACCCACGAGCACCCTGGCTGCAGTGTATCGAACGCGGCTGGCGGCGTCCGGCCCGAAAAAGGGGGCGGGTCTGACGGCCCGTCAGGCTAGCCCGCGATCGCGTCGCGCTGCAGTTCGGCGGCGACCAGGCGCAGATGATCGCGCACCGGTTGCGGCTGGCTTTCGGCCTGCACGAGCAGCTTGGCGGCGAAATGGGTCAGCGCACGGTGATAGCTGGATTGCGTGGGCATCTATCGTACTCCCGGTTCGTGTTTGTTACTTCGGCCTACGTCGACGGCCTGTGCGCAGATCACGTCCTAGCCGTCGGGACATCCCTGACCGATCGGATAGGCGCCCGGCCTGCCCGCGGCTGTGACAGCGATGGTCTCGGCCGGGCCCGACACCGGCCGCGTCGCGCCGCGTGTTGCACCGCGGAAAACCGCTGTTTTCCGGGCTGTGGCAGGGTTAACACGGACTCGCCACAAGACAGCGCGTCGGCTGATCGCCACCCTAGGCGCTGGCCAAGATCACCACTCCCGCCCGGCCGCGATCCTGGGGCTGCCGACCCTGGAAACCGGGTCGCGCGTGGCGGCCGGTTGGGAACCATTCACTGTAGAGGGGATCAAGGACACCGTGTCTGTCGAACCGACGACCGCCAAACGCTTCCACGAAAATGCCGAGCGGGCGAACGACAACCGCGCTCCAGCTACCGATCGGGGCGACGGCCCGCTCTGGCACTGGGTCGAACGCTACGCCCCGGCGGACCGGCCGACACAGCGCGCCCTGCATCGGGCCTGCCGGTCGGCGCTTCACCGTCTGGGAGGCGAACTCAACAGCCCGGAGGCCGCGCGCCTGACCCCCCGGATCGTGGAGCGCACGATCGACCGCTATCTGGCGCAACTGCTGGGGGTGGCGGAACCGCGCGGCCGTGTGGCCCGGGCGCGCCTCAAGGTGCACGCGATGACCCTTCGCCGCGCGCCGGTGGATCGCCCCGCGGCGGATGGTCTAATCGCACCGGTCAGCATGGCCGCGGCCGGTCCGCACCGTCGCGCCGCACCGTCCGGCCGGCTGCAGCCGGCGAACGCCAATCCCGGCCCGACGCGCGCGCCGGCGTCGGCGCCGCTGCTGCCGCCGGAAGCGCCGCTGGAGATGCCGGAACAGGACCTAAGCTAGAGCACGAAATCGATCGACGCCGGACGGGCTTTGGTGGCGAATTCGGCTCTAACGTCCTGACCAGTGGGCAAAATGCTGAACCGTGAGGCCGCGTCTCAGCGCCTTGGCCGAGCCGCCACGCCGCTGGCGGGGCGGAGGGCCCGCCCGCACAGGCTGGAGGGCTTGAGATGACGACCCCGACAACCACGTCCCGAGGCATCGCCCCGACGGGCGCGTCGCCGGACGCGCAAGGCCGCACCGCGCGCATGGCGGCGCGCCTTGGCCGGGCCCTGATCGCGCTCGCCATCCTTGCCACCTCCGCGGCCGGCACGACTGTCCTGGTCGGCCGCCTGAACGCGGGCGGGCTGGACGCGGTCGAGATCGCGCTCGCCGGGTTTTACGCCGTCTTGGTGCTGTGGATCGCGTCCGCCTTCTGGTTCTGCCTTGCCGGCGGCATCTGGTGGATCAACCAGCGCCGGCTGACCGGCTCGGCCGCGCAGCACATCCCGGAACCCGACGCCGCCGCCATTCCCGCAGCCGCGGACGGCGGTGCGCGCACCGCGATCCTGATGCCGGTCTATAACGAACCGGCCGACCGGGTGTTCGCGGCGATGCAGGCGATCTACGAAAGCGTCCGCCAAGCGGGCGGTCTGCATCTGTTCGACTTCTACGTGCTGAGCGACTCGACCGATCCGGAGAACTGGGTCTGGGAGGAGCGGTGCTGGCTCAACGTGACCAGCCAATTGGGCGCGGAAGGCAGGCTGTTCTACCGCCGCCGGCGTGACAACGCCCGGCGCAAACCGGGCAACATCGCCGAATTCTGCCAACGCTGGGGCGGCCACTACGACTACATGGCCGTGCTCGACGCCGACAGCGTGATGGACGGCCGCACGCTGGTCGAGCTGGTCCGACGGATGGACCTCGATCCCGGCACCGCGCTGCTGCAATGCTGGCCGCGGCCGGTCCAGGGCCGCACGCTGTTCGCCCGCCTGCAGCAGTTCTCCGCCTCGCTGGTCGGCCGGCTGGTGGTCGCAGGACTGGGCTGGGTGTCCGGGCGCGGCAGCACCTACTGGGGCCACAACGCGATCATCCGGGTGGACGCGTTCACCCAGTGCTGCGGCCTGCCCAAGCTGAGCGGCAAGCCGCCGCTCGGCGGGGAAATCCTGAGCCACGACTTCGTCGAGGCCGCGCTCCTGGTGCGCGGCGGCTGGGCCGTGCGGATCGCCCCGGACCTAGGCGGCAGCTACGAGGAGGCCCCGCCCAACATGCTGGAATCGCTCAGCCGCGACCGGCGCTGGTGCCAGGGCAACATGCAGCATCTGCGCGTGCTGTTCGCGCGCCGGCTGCACTGGATGAGCCGGATCAACCTGCTGGTCGGGATCATGAGCTTTCTGTCCGCCCCGCTGTGGGCGGTGTTCGTCACGCTCACCATCGTGGAAGCCGGCAGTTCCGGCGTCTGGGAGCGGATTTCGGGGACGGCCGCGACCACGGCGCAAGCCCTCGGACCGCTGGGCGTCGACATGCTGGCCGTGATCGGTCGGGAGACGCAGGTGGTCAGCTTGCTCGCGCTCGCCGCGGTGCTGCTGCTGGGCCCGAAGGTGATGGGCGCGCTGTTGGTCGGTTTCGACCGGACGCTGCGGCGCGGCCACGCAGGCACCGGACGGCTGCTCGCCGGTCTGCTTCTGGAGGTCGTCCTGTCGGCGCTCGCGGCGCCGGTGATGATGGTGATGCACGCCCGCTTCGTGATCGAGGTGCTGGCCGGGCGCGCGGTCAAATGGTCGGCGCAGCAGCGCGACGCGGACCGGGTGTCCTGGGCGGAATGCCGGCGTGCGCACGGCGTGCAGACTGTGCTCGGTATCGCCATCGCCGGGGGCACGGCGGTCTTCGCGCCGACCCTGTTCTGGTGGCTGTCGCCGGTCGTGCTGGGCCTGCTGGTGGCGGTGCCGCTGTCCTACACGCTGGGGCAGGCGGATGCGGGCGCGTGGCTGCAGCGCCGGCGCCTGCTCGCCACGCCGGAGGAAGGCGACGAACCCTCCGTGCTTGCGCGCTGTCGGGAGTTGGTCGACGCCGCGGCGGGCATGGACCGGCCGACCCTGGCCCAGGCGATCGCCGATCCCTGGCTGAACGCCGTCCACGTCGCCATGATCCCGCATGCCGACCGGCCTTCGCCGCCGAGCCCGGCCCTGGCCGACGCGTTCGCCCGCGCCTGCCGGGATGGCCTGCAGTCGCTCAGCCCCGACGACTGGAAGCTTGTGCTGGCCGATGCGACGACGACGCGTGAACTCCACCTCGCGGGCGCGAAGTAGGCGCGCGCGCCCGGGTGCGCCGAGATACGCCCTGGCGTCAGTCGCCGAACAGCGGCCCGAACGTGACCGAGTAGGTCGCCATCGCGATGTCGCCGCCCGGATTGTTGTCGTGGATGTCGGCGTTCGAGATGTGCTGCACCGACACGCCGACGAGGTCGTCCCACGGCAGGCGGTAGCCGATGTAGAGCTCGCTCATGAACTGGAAGGTACCGCCAAGGTCGCGGCTGTCGT
Organism: uncultured Rhodovibrio sp.; assembly: GCA_964422775.1. Classification (GTDB taxonomy): domain Bacteria; phylum Pseudomonadota; class Alphaproteobacteria; order Kiloniellales; family Rhodovibrionaceae; genus Rhodovibrio. The sequence goes on along the minus strand of CAYRCO010000247.1, from coordinate 487 downwards.
GCTCATCCCAGGCGGCGACGTTGGTCCCCGGCCAGACAACGATGTTGTCGAACGGCCGCAGGTCCAGGAACAAGCCAGCGTGCGCGAGCTTGCCCCCCTCGTTGTTGAGGCCGACACCGACCTGCGGTCCGATTCCCTGCCAGACGTCGCCCGCCTGCGCGCCGAAGTCCAGCACGCGGACGCCCGGGCGGTAGATCGCCGAGGCGTGCACCGCGCCGTCTTCCTGGTCGTAGACGTCGAAGAACCCGAGCCCCAGTTGCAGATGGTCGCGGATTGACGGATCGTCCTGCGATGCCGCCGGCTGAGCCAGCATGAGCAGGGCCGACATCCAAACCGCAAGCGCCGCCGCGCGGCGTCCCCCTTTCGCAGCCATTCAAACCCCCGAAAACCGATGTGCCGTCACGCGCGGTTCAGTGCTTTCCCGTCGCTGACCCCAAGGCAGCTTTAGCTCAGGTCGGGCGCGAGCACAATTTCTCCCTTACCACTG
>CAYRCO010000246.1:0-4821 GCA_964422775.1 uncultured Rhodovibrio sp. | reverse complement strand
ACGATCAGCGGCACGCCGCGCGGCTCCAACAGCGCCTTCAGGCGCAGGGCGTGCTCCAGAAGGATGCGCGTGGATGCCTGCTTGTCGCGCAGCTGCACGACCGTGACCCCGCCCTCGATCGCGGCCAGAACGACCTCCTCGAACGGGCGCTTGCCGGTGTCGGCCGCGCCCAGGACGAGGTACAGGCTGAGGTCGGGCAGGCTGCGGCTCATTGGTCGATACTCGCCATCTCGTTCAGGGTTTCGCTGTCCAGCTGGGTAAACGCGTCCAGCATCCGCATCCGCAGGCTGCCGGGACCGTGGGCGTGCTGGGCGGCCAGCTCGCCGGCGACGCCGTAGATCGCCAGCGCGTGCGCGGTCGCGCGCAATGGCTCTCTGCCGACGCCGATGCACGCCCCCACCAAGCCCGACAACCCGCAGCCCATCGCGGTCACCTGAGCCATCTCGGGCACGCCGTTGGCGACCGCGATCACACGGGTCCCGTCGGTGACGTAGTCGACCGAGCCGGTCACCGCCACGATCGCCTGGCTGGCCTGCGCCAGGTCGCGGGCGGCGTCCAGCGCCTCCGCCGAATCGATCGCGGAATCCACCCCGCGGGTGCCGCCGACGTTGGCCGCTCCGGCGAGCGCGACGATCTCCGAGCCGTTGCCGCGGATCACGGTCGGCTGCAGCGCGGTCAGACGCGCGGCGACCTCGTTACGGTAGGTGGTCGCGCCGACGCCGACCGGGTCCAGCACCCAGGGCGTGCCCACCTCGCCGGCCTTGGCGGCGGCCTGTTCCATCGATTCGACCCAGCCCGCGTCCAGCGTCCCGATGTTGACCACGAGCGCGTTCGCGACCGATACGATCTCGTCGATCTCCTCGCGGGCATGCGCCATCACCGGCGACGCGCCGACCGCAAGCAGGACGTTCGCGCCCAGGTCCATGGCGACCAGGTTGGTGATCGAATGCACGAGCGGGTTGCGCGTGCGCACCTCGGCCAGCGTGTCGGCAACGCTCGGGGTGGGCTCGCTCATCTCGGCTGGCGCCTCTTAGGCTGTTGTCGTGCGTACTTGTTCGGCGACCGTCGCACGGCAGCGCGGCGGACGGTCCATAACCCGGGATCGGGCAGATGCGGACCATGGCACAGCAGGCCGCCGGGTCAAGCCGCCGGCGTTGCCCTGCGACGGCCCGGCGGGCTATCACCGTCGACGCGATACTCGCCCGGCCGAGCACGCCGCTGCAGCGGGTTCCCTCTCTTCCCATGGGAGGAGAGGGACAGGGTGAGGTGGTTGCCCGCGGCGTCCGACGCGCGAAGGCCGTGCAGACCTACCCCACCCTAGCCCTCACCTTCGAGCGAAGGGGTCGGAACCCGCCGCCTCGCTCTGCCCACATTGCCGATTGCCCGAGAGCTGGAGCCCGCGATGCCGCACGCGCCGACCGAGACCGCCCGCACCACCGCGCGGATCCTGATGGAGATCGGTGCGGTGCTGTTCCGCCCCGAGGAGCCGTTCACCTTCACCAGCGGCCGCAAGTCGCCGGTCTACGTCGACTGCCGCAAGATCATCTCGTATCCCCGGGCCCGGGCGAAGCTGATGGATCTCGCGGTCCAGCAGGTGTCGGCGGCGGCCGGCTACGAGGCGTTCGACGCGGTCGCCGGCGGCGAGACGGCGGGCATCCCGTTCGCCGCCTGGCTGGCCGACCGGCTGGGCCTGCCGATGGTCTACGTCCGCAAGAAACCCAAGGGCTTCGGCCGCAACGCCCAGATCGAGGGCGACCTGGCCGAGGGCGCGCGCGTCCTCTTGGTCGAAGACCTGGCGACCGACGGCGGCTCCAAGCTGAACTTCGTGGACGCGCTGGAAACCGCGGGCGCGCACGTGCGCCACACCTTCGTGATCTTCCACTACGGCATCTTCCCCGAAGGCATCGCGCAGCTGCACAAGCGCGGCGTCGAACTGCACGCACTCGCCACCTGGTGGGACGCGCTTAGGATCGCGGAGGAAGACGCCTACCTCGACGCGGCCGGCATCGGCGTGGTCGACCGGTTCCTGCGCGCCCCCAACGACTGGTCCGCCGCCCACGGCGGCAAGACCAGCGAGGACGTGACGTGAGGGATCAGGGACGCGCCCCCGAATAATCTCCCTGCTCCACGTGGGAGGAGGGGCTTAGGGGAAGAGGTGCCACAGGTCTAGGGCGCGGGCACCCTCCTCACCCTGTCCCTCTCCTCCCAATGGAGGAGAGGGGACGCGCGGACACGCCGTGCGAACGCGCACCAGAGCCCAGAACCGCCTGACGCGCGCGCGCAGCTGCGTTACGCTACCGGTACGCGTTTACCAGTCCGAAGCTCGCGAGGGCCCCGTCATACGCCGTCTGCTTCCCCGAACCCTGGGCTGTCTGGCCGCGCTCGGCCTGCTCGCGCTCGCCGCCTGCGACACCGGTACCGGCGAGACGAGCGCCGAGGCCGGCGACGGCGAGACGCGCACGCTCACGATCGCGATCTCGCAGTTCCCCTCGACCTGGCATCCGATGCTGGATGCCATGCTGGCCAAGAGCTACCTGCACGGCCTCGCCCGCCGGCCGGTGGTCGCCTACGGCCCGGACTGGGAGTTGCGGTGCATGCTGTGCACCGAACTGCCGACGCTTGAGAACGGCCTGGCGGAACGCGAGGAACTGCCGAACGGCGATACCGGGATCGCGGTCACCTACACGCTGAAGGAGGGCCTGACCTGGGCCGACGGCGAGCCGGTCACAAGCGCCGACGTCCGCCACTCCTGGCAGGTCGGCAAGCATCCCCAGACGGGCGTGGTCTCCCAGCAGATCTACGATCGCATCCGCGAGATCGAGATCGTCGACGCGCGCACCTTCACCGTGCACATCGACCGGGTCACCTACGACTACAACGCCACCGTGCCGCCGATCCTGCCCCGGCACATCGACCGCAAGGCGTTCGAGGCCGACCCCGCGCAATACCGCAACCAGAACGCCTTCGACCGCGATCCGACCGACCCCGGCCTGTACATGGGGCCCTACAAGATGGTGTCGGTGCAGCGCGGCGTGCGCGCGGTCTACGAGCGCAACCCGCACTGGCCCGGCAAGCGCCCGGAATTCGACCGGATCATCGTGCGCGCGATCCAGAACACCGCGGCGATGGAAGCCAACCTGCTGTCCGGCACGGTCGACATGATCGCGGGCGAGACCGGCCTGTCGATCGACCAGGCACTGGCGCTGGAGACCCGCCATCCCGAGCGCTTCCAGTACCTCTACCAGCCGGGCCTGGTCTACGAGCACATCGAGTTCAACCTGGAAAACGCCATCGTCGGAGACCGCCGGGTGCGCCGCGCGCTCGCCTACGGCGCCAACCGCGAGGCGATCTCCGAGCAGCTGTTCGACGGCAAGCAGCCGGTCGCCCTGCACAACGTCAACCCGCGCGATCCCGGATTCACAGAGGATGTCGAGCGCTACCCCTACGACCCCGAGCGGGCGCGGGCGCTGCTCGAGGAGGCCGGCTGGACCAACGAAGAACAAGGCCAGACCCGGACCAACGCCGACGGCGCGCCGCTGCGCCTCACCATCATGACCACCGCCGGGGACCGCACGCGCGAACTGGTGCAGCAGGTCCTGCAGAGCGACTGGGACCGGATCGGCGTCGACCTGCAGATCGTGAACGAGCCCCCTAGGGTGTTCTTCGGCCAGACCGTCTCGGGCCGGGAGTGGGACCACATGGCGATGTTCGCCTGGCTGTCCTCGCCGGAAAGCGTGCCCCGCTCGACGCTGCATTCCGAGCAGATCCCGGAGAAGGGCGAGGTCGGCGGCCAGAACTACAAGGGCTATTCCAATCCGCGCGTGGACGAGCTGATCGATACCATGGAGCGCGAGCTGGACGACGATGCCCGCGTCGAGCTTTGGCACGAGCTGCTGGAGATCTACGCCCGCGACCTGCCCTCCCTGCCGCTCTACTGGCGCGCGCAGGCCTACGTCCTGCCGCGCTGGCTGACCGGCGTGGAGCCGACCGGCCACCAGTACCCGACCACGCTGTGGGTCGAGGACTGGGGCGTGGCCGGCGCGGGTGACGGCGCGCAAGCCGAGGCGACGGCGGACCAGACGAGAGACGGGGACGGCTAGCCATGCTGAGCTACATCGTCCAGCGGCTGGTGCAGACCGCGCTCGTCTTGTTCGTGATGTCGTTCATCATCTACGCGATGATCGGCCTGATGCCGGGCGACCCGATCGACCTGATGGTGCAGGCCGATCCCGACCTGACGGCCGAGGACCAGGAGCGGCTGAAGCAGCTCTACGGCCTCGATCAGCCGCTCACCACGCGCTACTGGAACTGGCTGACGGCCGCGCTGCAGGGCGACTTCGGCTATTCCCGGCTGTTCGCCCAGCCGGTCCTGGACGTGCTCTGGCCCAGGCTCGGCAACACCATCGTGCTGATCGGCTGCGCCTTCCTGCTGTCGCTCGCGATCGCGCTGCCGGCCGGGATCGCCGCGGCGACGCGCCCGCGCAGCCTGCTCGACAACGCGGTCAACCTGGGCGCCTTCGCCGGCATCTCGGTGCCGCCGTTTTGGCTGGCGATCCTCTTGATCATCCTGTTCGCGGTGACGCTGGAGTGGTTCCCCGCGGGCGGCATGACCGACCCCGGGGAAGGCGGCCTGTTGGACCAGCTGCACCATCTGGTGCTGCCGGTGATCGCGCTCACGCTGGCGCGCGTGGGCGGGATCATCCGCTACGTCCGCGCCTCGATGATGGAAGCGCTAAGGCAGGACTACATCCGCACCGCCCGGGCCAAGGGGCTGAGCCGCCGGCGCGTGCTGGTCTCTCACGCGCTGCGCAACGCCATGAT
>CAYRCO010000245.1:0-4852 GCA_964422775.1 uncultured Rhodovibrio sp. | reverse complement strand
GAACCGGCGGAGGCCCCGGCGCGCACTGCCAAGCATGGACGCGGCGGCCGCGGCAGCAGCGGCGGAGGGCGCGAGGGCCGACGCGCCCAGCGCGGCGGCGGCGGAATCCAGCAGCTGCGCTACATCACCCGCAAGATCGCCCCCTACGAGGTGCTGAGCGAGGAGGGCCTCGAGACGATCGAGGCCAACGCCGACACCATCCTGGAAGAGATCGGCATCGAGTTCCGCGACGATCCGGAAGCCCTGGAAATCTGGCGCCAGGCCGGCGCGGACGTGCAAGGCGAGCGGGTGCGCATGCCCCGCGGCATGGCGCGCAAGATCATCCAGGACAACGCGCCCCGGCAGTTCACCCAGCTGGCGCGCAACCCGGAGCGGTCGGTCGAGATCGGCGGCAACAACACCGTGTTCGCCCCGGTCTACGGCCCGCCCTTCATCCGCACCCTGGACGAGGGCCGGCGCTACGCCACGCTGGACGACTTCCAGAAGATCGTGAAGCTCGCCTACATGACGCCGTCGCTGCACCATTCAGGCGGCACTGTGTGCGAGCCGGTCGACGTGCCGGTCAACAAGCGGCACCTGGACATGCTGTACGCCCACATGCGCTACAGCGACAAGCCGTTCATGGGTTCGGTGACCGCGCCCGAGCGCGCCGAGGACACGGTGGCGATGGCGAAGCTGCTGTTCGGCGAGGAGACGGTCGACCAGAACGTCGTCACCATCTCGCTGATCAACGCCAACTCGCCCCTGACCTTCGACGCGACCATGCTGGGCGCGCTCAAGGTCTACGCCCGCGCCGGTCAGGCCTGCATCGTCACCCCGTTCATCCTGGCGGGCGCGATGGCGCCGGTGACGATCGCCGGCACGCTCGCCCAGACGCTGGCGGAGAGCATGGCGGGCATGGCGTTCGCCCAGCTGGTCCGCCCCGGCGCGCCGGTGGTGTTCGGCTCGTTCGCAAGCTCGATCTCGATGCAGTCGGGGGCGCCCACCTTCGGCACGCCGGAACCGGCCCTGGTGCTCTACGGCGCGGCCGCGCTCGCGCGTCGGCTGGGCGTGCCGTTCCGCTCCGGCGGGTCGCTCTGCGGGTCCAAGATCCCGGACGCGCAGGCGGCGTACGAGAGCGCGAACACCCTGCTGCCGACCCTGCTGGCGGGCGTCAACTTCACGCTGCACTCCGCCGGCTGGATGGAGGGGGGACTCGCCACCTCGTTCGAGAAGCTGGTGATGGACGGCGACCAGCTGGAGATGATGCACGCCATGGCGAACGGCGTGGACCTGTCGGACAACGGCCAGGCGATGGACGCGATCCGCGAGGTCGGGCCCGGCAGCCACTACCTGGGCGCCGCGCACACCCAGGCGAACTTCGAGACCGCCTTCTTCCGCTCCAAGATCGCCGACAACAACTCTTTCGAGCAGTGGGAGAGCGAGGGCGGCCAGGACGCCGCCCAGCGCGCCAACACGCTCTGGAAGAAGCGCCTGGCCGCCTACGAGGCGCCCGCCCTCGACCCGGCGGTCGACGAGGCCCTGCAGGACTACATCGCCCGCACCAAGGCCTCGATGCCGGACTCCTTCTCGAGTTAACGGGACTTAACTACCTTGGGCTTGCCGAAGGCACGGCGCCGCGGCGGGTCCCCTCTCCGCCTGTAGGGGGAGAGGGACAGGGTGAGGTGGTTCCGCACACGGCCCGAAGCTTGGACCGCCGCGCGACGTGCACCGCCGCGGCCACCTCCTCACCCTGGCCCTCTCCTCCCAGTGGAGGAGAGGGAACCCGCTTCGCCACCCTGCCCGCACGCAGCTACCGGCCGTCGCGCAAGTCCGATATCGTCTTCACCGGGCTGATCTGTTCCAGGTCGGTGCGCACTTCGATCAGCGCCGGCCCGCCGGCTGACAGCGCGCGCTCAACCGCCGGGGCGAAGCTCGCCTGGTCGCTGACCAGTTCGCCGTACGCGCCATAGGCGCGCGCGAGCGCGGCGAAGTCGGGGTTGCGCAGCTCGGTGCCGGTGACGCGGTGCGGGTAGTGGCGCTCCTGATGCATCCGGATCGTGCCGTACGAGCTGTTGTTGACCACGATCACCACGATCGCCGCGCCGTACTGCACGGCCGTGCCCAGTTCCTGTCCGGTCATCTGGAAGCAGCCGTCGCCGGCGAACGCGATCACCGGACGGTCCGGGGCGGCCAGCTTGGCGGCCACCGCCGCGGGCACGCCGTAGCCCATCGAGCCCGAGGTCGGGGCGAGCTGGCTGCGGTAGCTGCGGTAGCGATAATAGCGGTGCACCCAGGCGGCGTAGTTGCCGGCCCCGTTGCAGATCACCGCGTCGTCCGGCAGCCGCTCGCGCAGGTCTGCGATCGCCTGCGCCATATCGACGGTGCCGGTGAAGGCCTTGGCGGACGGGGGCGTGGTCCAGGCCAGGTAGTCCTGCCGCGCGGCCTCGCGCACCCCGGCGTAGGGCGGGCTCGCCACGGGATCGAGCGCCCGCGCGGCTGCCGCGAACGCGGGCGTCGACGCCTGGATCGCGAGATCGGGCTGATACACCCGGCCGAGTTCCTCCGCCCCGGGGTGGACATGCACCAGGGCCTGCTTCGGGGTGGGAACGCCCAGCAGCGTGTAGCCGCTGGAGGTCGCCTCCCCCATCCGCGCGCCTACGACCAGCAGCAGGTCCGCCTCCCGCACCCGCCGGGCGAGCGCCGGGTTGACGCCCAGGCCGATGTCGCCGGCGTAGCAGGCGTGGGTGTTGTCGAAATAGTCCTGGCAGCGAAACGCGCAGGCGACCGGCAGGTCGTTTGCGCGCGCGAACGCCTCGAAGTCGGCCTTGGCGGCCGCGCTCCAGCCGCCGCCGCCCAGGATCGCGAGCGGCCGCTCGGCCGCCGCCAGGCGGTCGCGCAGCTCTGCCATTTCCGCCGTGCCGGGGTGCCCCGCGGCCGCGCGGACAGGCCGGGCGTCGGCGGTCTCGACCGTTTCGCTCAAGACGTCCTCCGGCAGCGCCAGGACAACCGGGCCCGGGCGCCCCTGCACGGCCGTGTGGAAAGCGCGCGACAGGTATTCCGGCAGGCGCGCGGGGTCGTCGACCTCGGCGACCCACTTGGCGAGCTGCCCGTACATCCGGCGGAAGTCGATCTCCTGGAACGCTTCCCGATCGCGCATCGATCGGCCGACCTGCCCGATCAGGAGCAGCATCGGCGTGGAATCCTGGAAGGCGACGTGCACGCCGCTGGAGGCGTTGGTCGCGCCCGGCCCGCGGGTGACGAAGCACACGCCCGGTTGGCCGGTCAGCTTGGCGTAGGCATCCGCCATCATCGCCGCCCCGCCTTCCTGCCGGCAGACGGTAAGCGCGATCTCCGGCGTATCGTGCAGCGCGTCGAGCGCGGCCAGGTAGCTCTCCCCCGGCACGCAGAACACCCGCTCGACCCCCTGGATCGCTAGCTGGTCGACCAGCACCCGGCCACCGGTGCGCGCCGTCGTCTCCGCCATGATCGCTTTACCTCCCGTTCTTTCGGCGTGCGGCACGCCGCCGATCCCCTCTGCCACAAGGGGAGAGGGAAGGGCCCGCGCGATCGTCAGATCGCGTGGGCGGGTGAGGATGGGAGTCCTCGGATGCAGCCCGGGAGTCCCACCCTCACCTGTCCTCTCCCCTCAACGAAAAGGGACCCGCCGAAGCACGCTGCATCCGCGCTTAGCATGGCCGTCGCACGACGCGCCAGATTGCCGCGCGTTGCCGCCGCCGCGGTGGCGCCCCACTATAGCGGTATGACACGCGCGCACCTCATGACCGCGCTCGCCGCCTGCGTCCTCGCGGCCGCGAGCTTCGCCACGCCCCTCCGCGCCGCCGAGCTGCCGCCGGTGCCGGCGTTCGAGACCCCGTTAGAGCGCGACCATCCGCTGGTCGGGCAGGTATACGACTTAGCCGCTGGCGGACCGGCCGAGCCGGCCGCGGTCGCGCGAGCCGCCGCCAACGGGCGTTTCGTGATCCTGGGCGAGCGGCACGACAACCCCGACCATCACGCCCTGCAGGCCTGGATCCTGCGCGCGATGATCGCCGAGGGGCGCACGCCCGCGGTCGCCTTCGAGATGATCGACCAGAGCCAGGCGCCGGCGCTTGAGACCTACCTGAACCAGCATCCGCGCGATGCCGCCGGCCTCGGCCCGGCGGTCAAGTGGGAGGAGCGCGGCTGGCCGTCCTGGGACAGCTACCGGCCGATCGCGGAGGCCGCGATGGCGGCTGGCCTGCCGATCCTGGCGGCGAACCCGGGCCCGGCGCAGACCCGCACAGTCGGCCGGCAGGGGCTGGGCGCGCTCGGCGCCGACCGGACCGCGGCGCTGGGTCTCGAAACCCCGCTGCCGGAAGCCCAGCAGGACCAGATGCTGGCCGAACTCCGCGAAGGCCACTGCAACCTGATGCCCAAGGACGCGATGGGGCCGATGGCGAACGTCCAGCGGCTGCGCGACGCGGTGATGGCGGACACGCTGATCGCGGGCGCGGAGGCGCAGGATCGCGGTGCCGTGCTGATCACCGGCGGGGGCCACGCCCGCGCCGACCGGGCGGTGCCGTGGTACCTGCGCCAGCGCCTGGACGATCCCGGCGTGCTGGTGGTGCGCTTCCGCGAGGTGCGCCCGGAGATGACCGATCCCGCGGCCTACCTGCCCGACCAGCCGGACGGCGCGCCGCGGGCCTACGACTACGTCTGGTTCACCCCGGCGAACGAACGCGGCGACCCCTGCGCGGAATTGAAGAAGCGCATGCAGGGCCACGGCCAATCCGAGCCGTAGGCCCGCTACCCGGCGATCAATGGAAGTTGCGCGCTTCCTGGATCGGGCGCTTGACCTCGTCGGCGCGGGCCATGGCGTTGTCCAGGCCGC
>CAYRCO010000244.1:0-4884 GCA_964422775.1 uncultured Rhodovibrio sp. | reverse complement strand
CTGCGAGATGTGGTGCCACAAGCCAGCCGGCAGGCCGAATCTGTCGGCAAAATCAAGAAGATGCCCGAAGCGGCTGTTGAAAATAAGCCAAGGCTGTCGTCGCGGCGGCCTTTGGGCATGTCGCTTTAACTTCTTGAAGAGAGGGCAAGATTCAGCTGGAAGGTGATTCCATGTTTCAGCATCTTGCCCTAGACGCTGCTTCTCGAACCGGGTTCGCTGGTAAACAGTTCGACCTGTCCGGTAGAAGCGCCGATCTCAGTTAAACGACAATCCCACCCGTCGCAGCGTACGTGCACGTACGCTGCGACGGTACCAGTTTTCCCGAGTGGTTAGGCTGCCCGGACCTCCGAGAGGAACGTATTTACGGCCGTTTTGAGGCCTTCCGCCTGGCTCGTCAGGTTATCGGCTGCCTGGGCGACGCTGTCGGAGGCCTTTGCCGTATCGCCGGCGGCGCTCTTCACGCTGGCGAGGCTGCCGGAAACGGCTTCGGTCCCCCTGGCGGCCTCTTGCGCGCTGCGACTGATCTCCGCCGTCGTCGCGGTCTGCTGTTCGACCGATGCCGCGATCGCACCGGTGGTTTCGTTGATGGTCTCGACCTCACCAACGATTTTGCGGCTTCCTTCGACGGCGTTGCGAGACGCCTGCTTCACCGCTGTTAATTGATGGGCGATGTTGTCGGTCATCTGTCGGGTCTGGTTGGCGAGCGACTTCACCTCGTTCGCCACGACAGCGAAGCCTTTGCCCGCATCACCGGCGCGTGCGGCTTCGATCGTTGCGTTAAGCGCGAGCAGATTGGTTTGCTCCGCCACGTCGCTGATCTGCTCGACGACCTGGTCGATCTGGCTGACGGCCTTGATCAGGTCGTCCATTTGCGTCTCCGCGCCTCGGGCGCCCTCCGCCGTGCTTTGCAGTTGACCGGCGGCGTTGGCGACCTGGGCGTTGACCTCCTGGATCGCGGCGGAGAGTTCCTCCGACGCTGAGGCCATGGTCTGGACGCTGCCCGCGGCCTGATTCGCACCGGTGGCGGCCGTGCTGGTCTCGGACTCCGTGGCCTCAACCGCCGACGACAGCTGGCGCGAGGTGCCCTGCAGTTCCGTGGCCGCGGACCCAACCATGTTCACTACGCCGCCGATCTCCTGCTCGAAGCGATCGGCGAGATCGCGTATGGCCTGGCGCTTTTCTGCTTCCGTGCGCCGCTCGGCTTCCGCCTGCTCCTGGCGCAGCCGCTCGGCATCGATGGCATTGTCCTTAAGCACCCGCACCGCTGTGCTGATCTGCCCGACCTCGTCTTTGGTCTGTACGGCCGTCACGTCGACGTCGAGGTCGCCATTTGAAAGCCGGCGCACCGTGTCGGACAGCCGACGCAGGGGCCGAATTCCACTCACGACCCACCAGGCGAAAGCGCCACCGATCACGAGCGAGGCGCCCGCCAGCAGCAGCATCAGGTTCTGAAAACCGCCGGCCAAACTGCGCGTCTCCGCGGTGACCGTATTATTCCGAGCTTCCTGGTAGTCGATGAACTCGTTGATCCGGGCCAACCATGTCATGAAGTTCGGCCGGGCGTCCTCGAGAAGGATCGTGCGGGCGGTCTCCAGGTCGCCGCCTTGGCGCAGGTCGACGACCTGCTCGATTAGGGGGCGCGTGTCAGCCTGGATGCTCTTTATGCCGTCGAGAATCTCCCGCTCCCGCGCACTGGTGCCGGGTCTTTTCATCATTTCGTCCAGCGGCCCGGCATTCGCAATGTAGTTGCTTTCCAAATCCTGAATAGTTTGGATCGCCGCGTTCACGCGCTTGTCGTCTTCGAACAGCACGACGTCCCGGAGCTCGATGGCCCGGTCATGGACGCTGCCGCGGAAGTTGATGGCGTGTCGCTGCTTCACGCTGTTGACTTCGTTCACTTGAGTCAGGTTGTCGCTGATCTGGTTGACGCGGAAGACGCCAACAGCGGTCAGCGCGATCAAGAGGGCGAGAATGGTCCCGAACCCCACGAAAAGGCGCGATTGAATAGACACGTTGTTCAGCATGATCGCCTTAGGCTCCGTTTTTGGCGATGCTCATCAGGCTGGCCACAGCCGGGCGCTGAAGAGTTCATCCATGAAATATGGATGACGACCACCGACACCCATTTCAGCTGGGCGTAAGGGTAAGCCTTTGTCGCGAAAGTGCGCATCTGGGCCGATGGATAACGCGCTTGACATTGGGTCAGGCGGGACCCCCTAAAGTTTACAGTACCTTCGCTGATTATGTTCTTTGGGATAGCAAAAAAGCCGAGGTGAGTGAGTTCCGAGCCCAACTGCACCAATTAGATCGAGGCTTCCAGAAAATTCACAATTCCAATCCGTCATATTTACAAATTAATAAGGTTAATATCACGTGCGATTTTCCGAAGGTATGTATCAATACGTGCTTGTGACGACCCCGCCATGACCGCTCCTGTGAAGGTTTCTTGGACGTCTGCCGATCCTGCCGCGTGGCCACACCTGCGTTCGGCAGACGTCCAAGAAACCTTCACATTAACGTCCGCCGACGCCGTGTCCGGTTTTCGCCCGCAACCCGCCACACCCCTACCGCCTGCCCTTAAACCCGCGTCCCTTGGTAATCGCGGTCTCGCCCAGGCGCGCGCGCACGGCGTCGATGGCGCTTTCGACCTGCTTGCGCCGGCCGCGGTCGGGGTCGAGCAGGTCGGGCGGGTCGGCGAACACGCCGGCCGTGAGGTCGCCCGCACCGATCCCGATCAGGCGGAACTTGCGGCCGTCGCATTCGCGCCGCAGCAGCGGCTCGGCGGTGCGGTAGAGGCGGTCGGCCATGTTGGTCGGGTCGGCGAGTTTGTGCGCGCGGGTGATGATCTTGAAGTCGCGGGTCTTCAGCTTGAGCGTGACCGACTGCCCGGCGAGGTCGGCGGCCTTGAGCCGCCGGGCGACCCGTTCGCACTGCGGCCACAGGCGGCGCAGCAGCTCTTCCGCGTCGCCCACGTCGTCGTCGAAGGTGGTCTCGCCGGAGATGCTCTTGGCCGGCTCGTTCGGCGCCACCGGGCGCGGGTCGCGGCCCCAGGCGAAGGCGAACAGCCGCCGGCCCATGGCGCCGAAGCGCGCCATCAGCTCGGTCTCCTCGTACCGGCGCAGGTGGCGGATCAGGGTGATGCCGTCGCGCGCCAGCGCGGTCTGCAGCTGCTGGCCGACGCCGGAGATCGCGCCCACCGGCTTCTCGCCCAGGAAGTCCAGCGCCTCCGCCGCGCCGACCACGGCGAAGCCGCGCGGCTTGTCGAGCTCCGAGGCGATCTTGGCCAGGAACTTGTTGTAGCTGAGGCCGATCGACGCGGTCACGCCGACCTCCCGCTCGATCCGCAGCACGAGCTGGGCCAGGGTGCGGGCGGGCGGGCCGCCGTGCAGGCGTTCGGTGCCGCTCAAGTCCAGGAACGCCTCGTCGATCGAGATCGGCTCCACGAGCGGCGTGGTCGCCTCCATCATCTCCCGGATGCGGTGCCCGTCGACCCGGTAGCGCGCCATGTCGGGCTTGATCACGGTCGCGTCCGGGCAGCGCTCGAGCGCCTTGAACATCGGCATCGCCGAGCGCACGCCGTAGATCCGCGCGACGTAGCAGCAGGCCGCGACCACGCCGCGCCGGCCGCCGCCGACGATCACCGGCCGGTCGGCGAGTTCGGGCCGGTCCCGCTTCTCCACGCTGGCGTAAAACGCGTCGCAGTCCAGATGCGCGACCGAAAGGCTGGCCAGTTCGGGGTGCGCCACCACCCGCGGCGACTGGCAGGCCGGGCAGCGGCCGTCGGCGGGCTTGGCGTCGAACAGACTGAGGCAGTCGCGGCACAGCGCGGTCGGCTGCTGGGCCGGCTCGGGCGCGCCGGTCATGACCGCGTCTCCGCCGCCGGCCAGAGCCACGCCGCGCCGCGCACGCCGCTGTCGTCGCCGTGCTGCGGGGCGACGATCCGGGTGTCCACACGGTCGGAGAAGACGTAGGCGGGCAGTCGCTCCGGCAGCGCGTCGTAGAGCGCCTGGACGTTGCCCACACCCCCGCCGAGGACGATCCGCGCGGGGTCGATCAGGTTGATCACGCTGCCGAGCGCGCGGGCCAGGCGGTCGATGTAGCGGTCCAGCGCCGCGGATGCCGCCGGTTCGCCGTCGCGCGCGCGCCGCGCGATCGCGGCGGCGTCGGCCTGCGCCTCGCCGCCGTTCTCGGCGTAGTCGCGCGCCAGGCCGGGGCCGCTCAGGAAGGTCTCGATGCACCCAACGCGCCCGCAGTAGCAGGCCGGGCCGGGGCGCTCGGCGTCGCTGGGCGCGGGCAGCGGGTTGTGGCCCCATTCCCCGGCGATCGCGTTCGGCCCCGCGACGAGCCGGCCGTCGATCACGATGCCGCCGCCCACCCCGGTGCCCAGGATCACGCCGAACACCGGGCTGTGGCCGGTCGCGGCGCCGTCGCAGGCTTCCGACAGGGCGAAGCAGTCGGCGTCGTTCGCCAGGCGCACCGGCCGGTCGAGCGCGGCTGAAAGATCGCGGTCCAGCGGCTGGCCGATCAGCCAGGTGGAATTGGCGTTCTTCACCAGACCGGTGGCGGGCGAGATCGTGCCCGGGATGCCGACCCCGACGCGCGCCCGCGGTGCGGCGGGCGCCAGCAGGTCGCTCTCCAGCGCCTGCACCAGTCCGGAGATCGCGGACAGGGTGGCCGCGTAGTCGCCGCGCGGCGTTTCGATCCGGCGGCGGGCGCGCACGGCGCCGTCGGCGTCCAGCGCCAACGCTGAGATCTTCGTGCCGCCCAGGTCGATCCCGAATCTCATGGCACAACGCGGGTGGTGGTTACGAATCGTTAACGCTATGATCCTAGGTTGTTAACCCGGAACGCTGCGCCCAGTGCGTCCGGTTCTTTCGGGGTCAC
>CAYRCO010000243.1:0-4891 GCA_964422775.1 uncultured Rhodovibrio sp. | reverse complement strand
CCATCGCAGGTCCCGACGGCAGGTCCCACTGGTAGGACGCCAGCAGCCCCGCGATTACCGATACCAGCCCGACACCCACGGCCGAGACCGCCATGCCTTCCGGCGAGCCGGCGAACCGCCGGGCGGCCGCGGCCGGGATGATCAGCATCGAGGTGATCAGCAGGATCCCCACCACCTTCATCGCGATCGCCACCAAGACCGCCAGCATCAGCATGAAGGCGAGCCGCACGGCGAGCACCG
Source organism: uncultured Rhodovibrio sp. (assembly GCA_964422775.1). Taxonomy (GTDB): domain Bacteria; phylum Pseudomonadota; class Alphaproteobacteria; order Kiloniellales; family Rhodovibrionaceae; genus Rhodovibrio. The sequence goes on along the minus strand of CAYRCO010000243.1, from coordinate 4,651 downwards.
GGATGCCCTCCGCCGCCGCCAGTTCGGGATGGACCGACACCATCAACAGCCAGCGCCAGAGCCCGATCAGGCCCACGAGCACGAGGCCGCCGGCGCCATAGATCCAACCCAGGTCGGTCCAGCTGACCGCCAGCACGTCGCCGAACAGATAGGTCAGCAGGTCGACGCGCATGCCCTCCATGAACGAGATCGCGACCAGCCCGAGCGCCATCCCGGCGTGCGCCAGGATGCCCAGCAGCGTGTCGTCGGCCAGCCGATGCTGGCGCTGCAGGGCCACCAGGAGCAGCGCGACCACCGCCGCCGCCATCGCGATGCCGAACATCGGATCGATCCCGAGCAGGACGCCGAGCGCGATGCCGAGGAAGGCGTTGTGGGCCAGGCTGGTGCCGAAATAGGCCATCCGCCGCCAGACGACGAAGCAGCCGAGCGGCCCCGCGACCGCGGCGATGCCGACGCCGGCCAGCAGCGCGCGCTGCAGGAATTCCAGCTGGAACAGCGCGGGCAGGGTCATCCCTGGCCGTGTCCGTGACCGTGGGTGTCGCCGGCGCCGCCGTCTCCTGGATGCCGCGCGCGGCCGCGCTCGTCCAGCGGGACGACGTTGCCGTGGGCGTCGTGGTCGTGGTCGTGGGCGTGGCTGTAGACCGCGAGCGCGCGCGCCGCCTCGGTGCCGAACAGGCGCTGATAGTCCGGGTGCCGGCTGACCGATTCCGGTTCGCCGCGGCAGCAGACGTGGTGGTTCAGGCACAGCACGTGGTCGGTCTGGCGCATCACCAGGTGCAGGTCGTGGCTGACCATCAGGACCGCGAAGCCGTGCGTCCGGCGCAGCTGCGCGATCAGCTCGAACAAGGCCACCTGGCCGGTGACGTCGACGCCCTGCAGCGGCTCGTCCAGCACCAGCACGTCCGGCCGGCGCAACAGGGCGCGCGCCAGCATCACCCGCTGGAACTCGCCGCCGGAAAGCATGGGCAGATCGCGGTCGATCGCCTCCGGCACGCCGACCTCGGCGAGGGCGGCTGCGACCTGATCGCGGCTGCGCCGGCGCGGCAGCGACAGGAAGCGCCCGACCGTGAGCGGCAGGGTCGGATCGACTGCGAAGCGCTGCGGCACGTAGCCGAAGCTCGCCCCGCGCTTGCGCCGCACCCGGCCGGAGGTGGGTTTGGTCAGCCCCAGCGCCACGCGCAGCAGGGTCGTCTTGCCGGCGCCGTTGGGCCCGATCAGGGTGACGATCTCCCCCGGCCGCAGGGTCAGGTCGACGTGCTGCAGCACGTCCGTGGCGCCGAGGCGCAGGCTGACGTCGTTCAGCTCGATCAGCGCCGGCGCGGCCGCGCTTTCGGCCGGTGCGTTGCGGGCGGCGTCAGTGGGCAACGGAGGCTCCCGCCGGATGGTCCGGCGTGCAGGCGGGGCACAGGCCGCGCATCTCGACCGTCCGGCGTTCGACCCGGAAGGCGACGTTGGCGGCAGCCTCGGTCAGGGCCCGGTCCAGGCCCGCGTCCTCCATCTCCGCGGTCGCGCCGCAGGCCCGGCAGATCAGGAAGCAGCCGCTGTGCCGTTCGCGCGGCTGGCTGCAGCCGACGAAGGCGTTCAGGCTCTCGATCCGATGGACCAGCCCGTGTTCCAGCAGGAAGTCGATCGCGCGGTAGACCGTGGGCGGCGCCACCCGGCCGCGTTCGCGGCTCAGGTCGTCGAGCAGCTGATAGGCGCCGACCGGCTTGCGGTGCGCCCAGATCAGCTCGAGCACCCGCCGCCGGGTCTTGGTCAGCTGGGCGCCGTCGCGCGCGCAGATCTCGTCCGCGGCTTCCAGCGCGGCGTCGATGCAGTCGCGGTGGTCGTGGTCGTGCTGGTCGAACGCGGCGTGCGCTTCACCCGAGTCCATCCTGGTCTCCGTCGTCTTGACTTAGCGATGTTATACCGTATCGTTCTCGGCCGAACAACCGCCGTGACCGCGACCCGTACATGCCGCTAGGGAGCCTTTTGAAATGCGCCGTTTTGCCCGTGTTGCCGCACTGACGACAAGCCTGCTCGCCATGTCGCTGGGCGCCGCCGCGCCCGCGGCCGCGGCGCCGAAAGTGGTGGCGAGCGTCAAGCCGCTCCACAGTCTGACGGCTGCGGTGATGCAGGGCGTGGGCAGCCCCGATCTGCTGCTGGAGGCGGGGCAGTCGCCGCACACCTACGCCCTGACCCCGTCCGAGGCGGCGACGCTGGAGCGGGCGGATCTGGTGGTCTGGGTCGGCCCGGCGCTGGAGTCCTTCCTGGTCCGGCCGGTGCGCAACATCGCGCGGCCGGACGCCTCGCTGCCGTTGATCCGGCTGCAGGGCCTACGCTTGCTGGAGACCCGAGAAGGCGGGTCCTGGGCCGCGCACGACCATGCCCACGGCGACGACCACGGCGACGACCACGGCCACGATCACGGCCACGACGAGGATGCGCACAGCCACGACCATGGCGGCCACGATCACGGGAACAGCCATGACACCGCGGACAGCACGATCCAGGGCGTTCCCGCCGACCGTGTCGACCCGCACATCTGGCTCGACCCCGTGAACGCGCAACGGATCGTCGCCGCCCTGGCGGCCCGGCTGGCGGAGCTGGATCCCGCCAACGCGGCTGCCTACCGCGCCAACGCGGACGCGGTGACCGCGCGAATCGACGCGCTCGACGCCGACCTGGCGCGGACACTGCAGCCGGTGCAGGACGTGCCCTACGTGGTGTTCCACGACGCCTATCATTACTTCGAGGATCGCTACGGGATGCGCGCGGTCGGGTCGATCACGCTCAGCCCCGACCGGCAACCGGGCGCCCGCCGGCTGGTCGAGATCCGCGGCAAGATCGCCGACCTGGACGCGCGCTGCGTTTTCCGGGAGCCGCAGTTCGCTCCGGACCTGGTGAAAACGGTGGTGGAGAACACCGCCGCAAGCGTCGCCACGCTGGACCCGCTGGGGGTCGACCACGCGGCCGGTCCCGACGCCTATCTGGAGATGATGCGCGACCTCGGCGCCAGCCTTCGGGGCTGCCTGTCGCCGAAAAGCTGACCGGTACAGGCGACAGCCGCCGTAACGCTATAACACCGCGTCGGCTGCGATGGCGCCGTCGGCCGACGCGGCGGCTCTACCGGTCGGCCGGGTCGGGGGCCGCCGGCGAGCGCGTCCGGGCCGCGACGGAGCAGCCGCACAGCGGACAGGTCCGCACGGCCAGAATCTGGCGAACGTCGCGTTCGCCCATCTCGATGCCCTGGGCGGCGAGGTCGCGCAGCACGTTGTCGACGATGTCCTCGTGGTAGCGGGTGGTCGTGCAGGCGTTTTGGATCGCGTCGATCGCGTCCGGGCCCGGCTCGACCAGGCGGAACGCCCGCGCACCGACTGGCGCGCCCAAAGTTAGAACCACGGCGGCGGACTGGAACACGAAGCGACGACGGTTCGCCATGACGCACCTGTTGAAAGATCGAAAACCCGTGGCCGGTTATCTTGCCCGAGTTTTCCGCCCGGCGCCACGGATCGATGGCGGCGTTCGGACGAATTACCGGCCGGGCGGATTCGCTGGCCGGACGAATGACTGGCCGGGCGAATTGACCCGGCAATGGGAATCCGCTATTCCAGAATTCGAGAACTCTCGAAATATGGAGGGTCGGCCGTGTCGCAGCCGGTCTACAACGTGCTTTTCCTCTGCACCCGCAATTCCGCCCGCTCGATCATCGCGGAATGCCTGCTGAACAAGCTGGGCGAGGGTCGTTTCGGGGCCCACTCCGCCGGCAGTTGGCCGGCGGGCGCCTTGCAGCCGGCGGTGCGCGAACTGCTGGAACGCAGCGGTTTCGACACCGGCACGCTGCGCTCCAAAAGCTGGAATGAATACGCCGCGCCCGACGCCCCGGCGCTCGATTTCGTCTTTACCCTGTGCGATCAGGCCGCGGGCGAGACCTGCCCGGTCTGGCCCGGCCAGCCGATGACGGCGCATTGGCCGTTTCCCGATCCGGCCGCGTTCGAGGGCTCGGAAGCCGAGAAACGTGCCTTCGTCGCCGATGTCTTCCGCCAGATCCATAACCGGATCGGCATCTTCGTGAACCTGCCGATCGCCTCGCTGGACAAGCTTTCGCTGCAGGCGCGGCTGGACGACTTGGGCGGCGACGCCCAGACCGTCCCACCGACCGCCTGACGGGAGGAGCCGAACGACCCCATGACCGACACGTCCGGCAAGCCCAGGCTTGCGCTGCTCGACCGGTTCCTGACGGTGTGGATCTTCGCCGCGATGGCGCTTGGGATCGCGCTCGGCAGCACGGTCGACGGCCTGCCCGCGCTGCTGGAGAGCGCGCGGGTGGGCACCACCAACGTGCCGATCGCGATCGGGCTGATCGTGATGATGTACCCGCCGCTCGCCAACGTCCGCTACGAGGCGTTGCCGCGGGTGTTCGCGGACTGGCGGGTGCTGCTGCTCTCGCTGGTGCAGAACTGGCTGATCGGCCCGGTGTTGATGTTCGCGCTCGCGGTCGCCTTCCTGGCCGACCGGCCGGACTACATGACCGGGGTGATCCTGATCGGGCTCGCGCGCTGCATCGCCATGGTGCTGGTTTGGAACCGTCTGGCGCGCGGCAGTGGCGAGTACGCGGCCGGGCTGGTGGCGTTCAACAGCCTGTTTCAGCTTGCCTTCTTCCCGGTCTACG
>CAYRCO010000242.1:0-4933 GCA_964422775.1 uncultured Rhodovibrio sp. | reverse complement strand
GCGCCCGGTCATCATGATCCCGAAGGCGCGCGCGTTCGCCTGTCCCCGACCGGCGATCCGGCTGGGGGCGGCGAACAGGCAGGTCGGCACGATCCCGGCCCCGATGCCGTAGAGCGCCAGCGTGCCCACGCCCCAGACGCCGTCGCCCGCCAGCGGCAGCAGCCCCCAGGTCGCCGCCTGCAGGGCGAGCCCGATCACCAGCAGCCGGCCGATCGGCACCCCGCGCTGGACCAGCCGGCCGGTCATCAGGATCGATGGCAGCATGATCGCGACCGGCAGGGCGTAGCCCAGCAGCGCGCCGTCGACGCTAAGCCCCAGGTCGACCAGGTACTGCGGCAGCCACGTCATGTAGGCGAAGTACTGCGTCGACCACAGCAGGAACACGCCGGCGGTAACCGTCATCGACACGCTCTGCGCGCGGTTCAGCGGGCCGTCGTCGCCGGCTTGCTGGTCAGCGGTCCGCCGGGCCCCGCCCAGCGCCACCTGGCCGCGCCGCCAGACCACCGCCAGCCACGCCGCCAGCCCCGCTGTCAGCAGCAGCCCCAGGAACCACAGCCCTGGCCAGCCGCTCAGGCGGAACGCCGGCCCGGCCGCGCCGATCGCCATCAACTGCCCGACCGGGATCCAGGCCGCGGTCGCCGCCACCACCAGCGGCAGGGCGCGCTGGCTCGCGTTGGCGTTGGCCAGCACGGGTCCGGCGATCGCCAGTACCGTGAACGCCACGCCTTCGAAGAGGCGTGCGCCCAGAACGGTCGCCCCGGAGTCGGGAACCGCCAGCGTGACCAGCAGCCCCAGCGTCATCAGCCCCAGCGCGGCGGCCACCGGCACGCCGGCCCCGCGCTCGGCGATCGTGCGCCCCAGCAGCAGCGACAGCAGCAGCCCGGCGACCGCGTAGGCGGACATGAACCCGCCGGCCAGGCGCGAATCGTAGCCGTAGGCGTCCAGCATCAGCGGCAGGGCGGGCGGCATCTTGAACTGCTGAAACGCCGCGTAGCAGGCGATCGCCAGGCCCAAGGCGACGCCGGTCCAGTTGCTGCGCTCTGTCATTTCCGTTCCGGAATGATTGGCTTGGGTGTGGGGGGGCGCGCCCTGGCATACACGCCCGTCGCCGGATCGTCACTGCCCTGCCGAGGGCCGACCATGTCAGGATGACGGTCGTATTGTCCCGTCACGACGAGGTTTCATGACCGCCTTGCGTCCCCGCCTGCGCCGTCTCGCCTTCGGACTGTCCACCGTGCTCGGCCTGAAGCGTCGGGGGATCTTCATTCCCTACCGCTACGCCGACCGGCTGCCCGCCGCCGGACGTGCCGACGCCTATCCCCAGCAGGGCGAGCTGTTGCGCGGGCGCGAACCGGCGATGCGCGGCTGGCTGGACGCGCTGGACGGCTTCGACGCCGATCTGCGCGCAATCCCGGAGACCGGCGGCCCGCCGGCCCCGCGCTGGAACCAGGGCTGGTTCGCCCCATTGGACGCGGCGATGGCCTACACGGTGGTGCGCACGCGCAAGCCCCGGCGGATCGTCGAGGTCGGCTCCGGCCACTCCACCCGTTTCCTGGCGCGCGCGGTGCAGGACGGCGGGCTCGCCACCGAGATCACCTGCATCGACCCGGAACCGCGCGCCACCCTGGAGGGCCAGCCGGTGACCTTCCGCCGGGAAACGCTGCAGCAGGCCGGGCTGGACGCGGTGGCGGAGCTGCTGCCCGGCGACGTGCTGTTCGTCGATTCCAGCCACGTGCTGGCGCCCGGCAGCGACGTCGATCTCGTGCTCACGCAGCTGTTGGCGCACCTGCCGCAGGGCGCGCTGGTGCATTTTCACGACATCTTCCTGCCCGACGACTACCCGGCCGCCTGGGCCTGGCGCGGCTACAACGAGCAGTCGGGCGTGGCGGCGATCCTGACGGCCGGCTGGCGGGTCCTGTTCGCCAGCCACTACGCCGCCAGCCGGATGGCGGCGCGGGTGCGTGCGGGAACGACCGGCCAGCTCGCCGGCGCCGACGCGGCGATCCCGAGCAGCCTGTGGCTGGAGAAAACCGCCGGACGGCTTTAGCTACCAGGCCAACGGCCGCCCGCGGGCTACTTCAGGTCGACCAGCACCGGCACGTGGTCGCTCGGGCGCTCCCAAGCGCGGGCCTGGGAGAGCACCTGATGATGCTGCAGATGCTCGGCCAAGGGCGGGGTGACCCAGAAGTGGTCCAGGCGCCAGCCGTAGTTCTTCTGGAACGACTGCGGGTGGCGGTAGCCCCACCAGGTGAACAGGAACTCCTCCGGCGGCACGAACCGCCGGCCGACATCGACGAACCCGCCGGCATCCAGCAGACCCGCCATCTTCTCGGATTCGCGCGGGGTGTGGCCGACCTGGCGCTTGATCTTCTTGTGGTTCCAGACGTCGTTCTCCAGCGGGGCGACGTTGAAGTCGCCCAGGATCGCGACCTTCCGATCCCATAGGCGCGCATCCCGCGCCCAGGCCGTCATCTCGTCCAGGAAACCCAGCTTGTGGGCGAACTTGGGGTTTTTCTCCGGGTCCGGGTCGGGGCCGCCGGAGGGGACGTAGAAGCAGTGCAGCTCGAAAGCGTCCGGGAAGGTCACCTTCAGGTGCCGGCTGTCGCCCAGGCCCCACCAGTCCCAGCGCTCCTCCGCCTCGAACGGGTGGCGGGAGAGGATGGCGACCCCGTTGTACGACTTCTCCCCGCGCACCGCGACGTGAGGGTAGCCGAGATCGGCCGCGTGGTCGTAGGGGAACGCGTCGTCGGTGACCTTGGTTTCCTGCAGGCAGATGACGTCCGGCTTCGCGTCCTGCACCAGCTGGTCCAGACAGTGCAGACGGATCCGGATGGAATTGACGTTGTAAGTGGCAACACGCATGGCCGGCGCAAGCTAGCCGCCGGGGCCGGCGCGCTCAACGGGCGACTGCATTTTTAGACGAAACGGGTTTTCCGACGAATCTGAGGGCCCCAAACGGAGGAACGCCCGGTCGGGGGGAGGCCGGGCGTTCCAAGCTCCGATCGGAGCCGCGGCGCGGTCGGCAGGGGAACACGTCCGCGCCGCTATGGCCGGCCGTTGCGGATCCGGCCGTTACCGTGGAAATGGTTCGTGTGGCGGGCGGATCAATGGACGGATCACGAACATATGCGGGCTGTCGCACGCACACCGACCCGCGCAGTTCGGCGGCACACGCGATTCCAGCGGTTTGCTCAGGAGACCGCACGCACCCCTGCGACGTTTTGACGCACGCGCGCGCGCGCCCGCGTGGCCTCGGCGAACGCCCCGAACAGCTTGCCGGACACCGCGTTCTCGGTCGCCTTGTATTCCGGATGCCACTGCACCGCCAGCAGGAACCCGGGCGCGTCGGGCCAGGACAGCGCCTCGACCGTGCCGTCGGGTGCCCAGGCCTCCAGCTTGAGCGCCGGCGCGATCTCGCGCACCGCCTGGTGGTGCAGGGAGTTCACCTCGACCGTCTCCGCGCCCAGCACCCGGCGCAATTGGCCATAGGGCGCCAGCTCGACCGTGTGCCGCGGGCCGTACTGCACGTCCAGATCGTCCGCCTGCGGCCGGCGATGGTCGTCGCGGCCGTCGACCTCGTGCACCTTGGGATACAACGTGCCGCCGAAGGCGACGTTCAGCTCCTGCAGCCCCCGGCAGATCGCCAGCAGCGGCAGGCCGGCCTCGGCCGCCTTGCGGATCAGCGGCAGGGTGACCGCGTCGCGCGCCTGATCGTACGGCTGGGCCTTCTCGCTCGGTGCGTCGCCGTAGCGTTCCGGGTGGACGTTCGACGGGCTGCCGGTCAGCACCAGCCCGTCCAGCTTGCCCACCAGGTCGTCCAGGTCGATCGCATCCCCTAGGCTGGGCAGCATCATCGGCAGACACCCGGCCGCCTCCGCGACCGCGCGGACGTATTTGTCGCCGATGGTGTGGTAGCTCTGCCCCTCCTTCTCCCAGCGGCAGGCGGGCAGGGCGACGAGCGGGATCGGATCGGTCATGGCCGATTAGCTAGGCGACCGGGTCCGAACAAACAAGCGGCACTTCGCTCTAAGCCCCCTCTCCCCTCGAGGCAGAGGGGACCCGCCGAGACCGCCCGTCGGACCCGCCGGCGGCACCACGGCCTAAATCACGTCGTCGGTGCCGTGCAGCTTGTCGAGCTGGCGGCGTTCGCGCTTGGTCGGGCGGCCGGCGCCCTTGGGGCGTTCGGCGCCGGGCGGCGGGGCCTTGCCGGTTTTTGGCTTGGGCTGCGGCGGGTCGAGGTCGGTGAACAGCGTGCGGGCCTCCGGCGCGGGCCCCCGGCGGGTGCCCAGCGCCTCCACCCGGATCACCCGGATGGTGCGGCCCTGCTGGAAGGTCAGGACGTCGCCGACCCGCACCGAGCGGTTGGGCTTGTCGGTCTTGTCGCCCGACAGGCGGATGCCGCCCTGGATCGCTTTCGCCGCCAGCGTCCGGCTTTTGAAGAAGCGCGCCTGCCACAGCCACTTGTCCGCGCGCATGCCGGGGGCGTTCGGATCCGGCTTGGGCGGCGCCTGCGCGTCGGCCGTGGCGTCGCCCGCCGGCTCCACGGCGTCGGGGTGCTCGGCCGTGGGGGCGGGCCGATCCCGGGCGTCGGGATCCGGATGGTGGTCGTCGCGCTGCTCGGTCATGCGGCGCCGCTCTCCCTCGCGCGCACGGTCATTTGGCGAAGGTGATGTCCTTCAGCTTCGCGAACGGGTGGTTGGGGTCGACCTCGGCCGGCCGCGGCTTGCCCTTGGGCTTGTTCTGCGGCTTGCCGGCGTCCGCCTGGCCGGCCTGTCGACCGGCCGGCTTGCCCTTGCGGCTGCGGTCCTTCCGGGGCTTGCCCTTGCCGGGCTGGCTCCGGGCCGTCTGGCTGTCGCCGTCCGTCGCGTCGGCCGCCGTGCCCACCCCGGCCGCAGCGGACGCTTCCGCCGACGCCTGGGCGGCCGGCGCACTG
>CAYRCO010000241.1:0-4934 GCA_964422775.1 uncultured Rhodovibrio sp. | reverse complement strand
GGGGTCCTTGCCCAACTGCTTGTAGGCGCCGCGGGCGGCCTGGACGGCCGGTAGCGCGCTCGCCGGCTGGTCGCCCAGTCGCCCGGCTGCGGCCTGCCCGGCCCGGTCCAGCGCCGCCGCCCTGACCGACGTGTCGGCCGCCGCCGCGGCATCGATTTCGGCCGTCAGCAGACCCAGCACCAGCCCGGTCGCCTGCAGCTCGGGCGCGATCTCGACGATCGGCAAGCCGGTCATTTCCGTCCCCCCTCGCGCTTGAGCGCCCATTTGACGGCGGTGCGCGCCTCGCGCGTCACGCCCGACAGCACGACCTGCTGGCCGCGGCGCACCGTGTCGCGCTGGCCGAGGTAGACGCTGTCCTCCAGCCCGACCTGCGCGCCTGAAGCGCGCAGCCGCCAGCCGCTGCCGCCCGGAAGGCGCAGCAGCACCGCCCGGCCGTCGCCCACCAGCCCGGCGGTGATATCCGGGTGCAGGTGGAAGCGCACGGCGAACGGCAGGCCGGCCGGGCCGTTGATCATGTCTTCCCCGCGCAGATCCTCGCCGCTCGCGTCCAGGAACAGGCGGCGTTCGTGCACCGCGCCGAACGCGCGGCGGTAGCCGTCGTGGCTCATGTCCAGCCAGATCGCCCCCTCGCCCTCCTCGCGCCGGCAGACCACCGTCTCCGGCCGGCGGCCGACCGCGACCGCGCCCGGCCGGCCCTGCGGCAGGATCTCGGCGGCGTTGGTCTCGCCCAGGGTGAGCGTGGAGTGCGCGGCCGTCGCCCGCTGCACCGCGCGCCAGTCGGGATGGCCGGGGTGCGCGCCGCAGTTGACGATCACCCGCTGGCGGCCGTGGCTCATCTCGAACGACAGCGTGCCGGCGTGGGTAGGACCGTCCAGCCCGGGCGGGGGCGGCGCGCCCGCGTCCACCAGGACCCGCGTGCGCCCGGCGTGCAGCCGCTGGAAACCGCTCTGCGGTGCGGCGGTCTGGGCGCGGCCGCGCACCTGGGCGCGCTGCAGGGCCATGTCGACGACGACCGCGCGCTCCTCCAGCGAATCGTTGAACAGCGCCAGCCCGCCGTCGGGGTGCTGCAGCAGCTTCAGGAACGGCGCCATCCCCTCGATCGCCAGCTGCAGGTTGCGCGGCGGCTGGATCTCGGCGGCCGCCAGGGCGGCGCGCAGGTCGATCAGGTCGCGCAGCACGTCGAGGTGCAAGCTGGGGCTGCGCTGGCAGTGCCCGCCGTCGGCCAGCACCTGGCGCGGCAGTTCGCGCTCCAGGAGGTCGAGCGCGCGATCCAGCCACGGCTGCCCGTCCGGTAAGCAGGCGCCGGCGGTCGCCAGCCCCTTGATCGCGGCCAGCAGCTCGGCCCCGCACAAGCCGGCCGGCAGCACGTCGTACAGGTAGCGCGCCTGACGCTGCATGCCCTCCAGCAGCCGGGTCTTGAAGGTGACGTCGGCGCTGCCGGCGAAGAATTCGAACAGGGAGATCCAGACCGACAGCCGCCGGCCGGCGGTCGCCGGATGCCACGCCGGTCCGCCCGGCCCGGGATGTCGGGTCAGCCAGTCGCCGACCAGGTCGCGCGCGCGCCGGCGGGCGTTATCGGACCCCAGGACGCGCAGATCGCGCAGCCAGGCGAAGCCGTGCAGCTGGGCGAGCCACGCGTCGTCCGCCTCCGCCGGCAGCCAGAACGGGCGCGGGTCGGCGAGGGTGCGCCCGGCGAAGGTCAATCGGTTCTGCAGGATCGCGCTGCCCAGATCCGACTGCCCCGGCCAGGGATCGGCCGGCTGGGCGTGCAGCTGGGCGGCCGGCGTTCCGGACAGCTTCCAGCGGTAGAAGGCGCTGCGGCGGTAGGGTGCGCCGAACTGGAATTTGAGCCGCTGCCACAGCAGCGCGTGCGGCAGGGCAAGCCTGGCGCGCCAACGGGAGAACGGCCGGCGTCGGGGCCTGGGCGAGCGCACGCCGACGGCCGTGGAACCGTCCAGGGCCGCCTCCCCGTCCACGGCGTTTTCAGACCTCGCCGCGCAGGCGCCGGATATTGTCGGCGTAGGAGTCGGGGCCGCCCTTGAAGGTTGCGGTCCCGGCGACGAGCACGTCCGCGCCGGCCTCGATCGCCTTGGGCGCGGTGTCGAAGTTGATGCCGCCGTCGACCTCCAGGTCGATCGCCTTGCCGGTGGCGTCGATCATCTCGCGCAGCTGGGCGATCTTGCGCGTCGCGCTCGGGATGAACTTCTGGCCACCGAAGCCGGGGTTCACGCTCATCACCAAGACGAGATCGACCTCGTGCAGAATGTCGTCCAGCACGCCGACCGGCGTGCCCGGGTTGATCGACACCCCGACCTTCTTGCCGCAGCTGCGCACCAGCTGGATCGTGCGATGCACGTGAGGGCCGGCCTCGGGATGCACGGTGATGATGTCCGCGCCCGCGTCGGCGAACTCCTCGACGAAGGGATCGACCGGCGAGATCATCAGGTGCACGTCGAGCACCTTGTCGGTGTACGGGCGAATCGCCCGGACGACGCCCGGTCCGATCGAGATATTCGGGACGAAGTGCCCGTCCATTACGTCGACGTGGACGTAATCGGCGCCAGAATCGGAAACGGCGCGCGTCTCCTCGCCGAGGCGGGCGAAATCGGACGCCAGGATACTGGGTGCGATACGGACGGTCATGGGCTTCTGGTATCAAGTCGCCGTGCGGTCCGCAAGCAGATGCGCCGCGCGCTGCGCGGGAACCGCCTCGGTTCCGCTCTCTGGGCCAGGAAGGGTCGACGCTTCCTATCGGCGGGTTACTTCACACACCACGGCTGTCCGAACATTGATGCAGATCATGTCCGGATCGCGACATAACGCCGCAACGGGCCAACCGGTTCGGCTATCACTGATACGGTAGCCGCGCACGCAGGCCCGGCCGCACCGGCTAGCCGGGCGCCGCAAGACCCGGATCAAGCCCGGGGCACGATGACGCCGACCTTGCCGCTTGCCGAGCGCTGGTCTAGCTTGCCGCCGCGCCAGCGGGGGACGTTAGGACGCAGGTGTCGCACCGTGCCAGCGCTGGCGTCGCGGCCACTTCAACCTTGAATGCGCGTGGCGATGCGGAACGCACCGAACACCTGTACGTCGAACGACGTCGAACGGATCAGAACAGAGCAACCAGACATGACGCGTTTTAACGGGATCGCTCGAGGGCTCGCCGCCCAGGCTCGCACCGGCCTTGCCGCGGTGATGGGCACAGCCGGCCTGCTGATGGCCGGAACCGCCGCTGCCCAGGACTCCGCCCCGCAGATCAAGGGCGCGCCCGAGCCCTGGCAGATGGGGCTGCAGGACGCCGCGACGCCGGTGATGCAGGAGGTTCAGGACTTCCACAACCTGCTGCTCGTGATCATCACCGCGATCACGGTCTTCGTGCTGGCGCTGATGCTCTATGCCGGCTGGCGCTTCCACGAGAAGCGCAATCCGACGCCGTCGAAGACCACCCACAACACGGTGATCGAGGTGATCTGGACGGCCGTGCCGGTGATCATCCTGGTGGTGATCGCGATCCCGTCGTTTAAGCTGCTGTACTTCCAGGATCAGGTGGTCGACGCGGAGATGACCGTGAAGGCGATCGGCCGGCAGTGGTACTGGTCCTACGAGTACCCGGACCAGGGCGGCATCAGCTTCGACGCGTTCATGATCGAGGACAGCGACATCGATCCGTCGAAGGGCGAGCTGCGCCAGCTGGCGACCAACCAGGCGGTTGTCCTCCCGGTCGACACCAACGTGCGCATCCTCACCACCTCCTCGGACGTGCTGCACTCCTTCGCGATGCCGTCGATGGGCGTCAAGAAGGACGCGGTGCCGGGGCAGCTGAACGAGACCTGGGTGCGCATCCGGGAAGAGGGGCTGTACTACGGCCAATGTTCCGAGCTGTGCGGCGTGCGCCACAACGCGATGCCGATCGAGATCAAGGCGGTCTCGAAGGACGAGTTCGAGCAGTGGATCGGGCAGATGCAGGCCGAGCAGGGCATCACGCCTGAGGATCAGCCGCAATTGGCCGACGCCGAGGCACAGACGAACTAGCGCGCAGATCGCGCGACACGGCGAAGCCCTAGACTTTCAGGCCCACCAGGCCCAAGGGGACGAACGACATGGCACAGGCCCAAGGCGCCGCCGGTTACGGCGCGCACGACGATACGCCGGGCTTCATCCGGCGGTGGTTCTTCTCCACGAACCACAAGGACATCGGCACCCTCTACCTGATCTTCGCGATCATCGCGGGGATCATCGGCGGTGCGTTCTCCATGCTGATCCGCCTGGAGCTCCAGGAGCCGGGCGTGCAGTACATGCTGCAGGGCGCCTCGCCCGACGGGCAGCTGTACAACGTGATCATCACCGCTCACGGCCTGATCATGGTGTTCTTCGTGGTCATGCCGGCGTTGATCGGCGGGTTCGGCAACTGGTTCGTACCGCTGATGATCGGCGCGCCGGACATGGCGTTCCCGCGGATGAACAACATCAGCTTCTGGCTGATCGTGCCGGCGTTCCTGCTGCTGCTGGGCTCGGCTTTCGTGGGCGAGGGCGCCGGAACCGGCTGGACGATCTACCCACCGTTGTCGAGCAGCCTGGGACACCCGGGAATGTCGGTCGACATGGCGATCTTCGCCCTGCACCTGGCGGGCGCGAGTTCGATCCTGGGCGCGATCAACTTCATCACGACCATCTTCAACATGCGCGCACCCGGCATGACCCTGCACAAGATGCCGCTGTTCGTCTGGTCGATGCTGGTGACCGCGTTCCTGCTGCTGCTCTCGCTGCCGGTGCTGGGCGGCGCGATCACCATGCTGCTGACCGACCGCAACTTCGGCACCACCTTCTTCGAGGCCGCCGGCGGCGGTGACCCGATCCTGTTCCAGCACCTGTTCTGGTTCTTCGGGCACCCTGAGGTCTACATCATGATCCTGCCGGCCTTCGGAATCATCAGC
>CAYRCO010000240.1:0-4978 GCA_964422775.1 uncultured Rhodovibrio sp. | reverse complement strand
CTTCCTGGAGTTCAACTACATGGTGCTCCAGGCCTACGACTTCCTGGAGCTGTACCGCAAGCACGGCTGCCGGCTGCAGATGGGCGGCTCCGACCAGTGGGGCAACATCGTCAACGGCGTCGAGCTGACCCGCCGGGTCGACGGCGGCGAACTGTTCGGCATGACCACGCCGCTGCTGACCACCGCCTCGGGCGCCAAGATGGGCAAGACCGCCCAGGGCGCGATCTGGCTCAACGAGGCGGACTGCTCGCACTACGACTACTACCAGTACTGGCGCAACACCGAGGACGCCGACGTCGGCCGCTTCCTGCGCCTGTTCACCGAGCTGGACGAGACCCGGATCCGAGAGCTGGAAGCGCTGCCCGGCGCCGAGATCAACGAGGCGAAGAAGGTCCTGGCCTACGAGGCGACCAAGCTGTGCCGCGGCACGGAGGCGGCCGACAGCGCCGCCGAGACCGCCCGGCAGGTGTTCGAGGAGAGAGCGCTCGGCCAGGACCTGCCGACGATCGAGGTGGCGCGCGACCGGCTGAGCGACGGCGTGCCGCTGTTCGAGCTGCTGCGCGAGGCCGGCATGGCGGCCAGCGGCGGCGAGGCCCGGCGCCTGATCAAGGGCGGCGGCGCGCGCGTCAACGACGAAAAGGTCGCCGACCAGAACCAGACCGTCACGCTGGCCGACGTCAGCGACGAAGGGGTCGTGAAGGTCTCCGCCGGCAAGAAGCGCCACGCCCTGGTGAAGCCGGTTTAGCGGGTCTTCCGCCTAGCGCCGCGCGTTCTTTTGGCTTCGTTTATGCAGTGCATAGCAGCGGGTCCCTCTCTCTTGAGGGTAGGGGAGAGGACAGGTGAGGGTGGGACTCCCCGGCGCGCGGAGGGGAGAGGGAATGTAAGCGCCGCGGCTATTGGCGGTCGCCGCTGCGCCTAAGGACGCTAAGCCGCGCGGATGCCGGTCAGGAAGTTGTCGAGTTCCTGGCGCAGGGTGCCGGTCTCCCGCGAGAGCTCGGTGCTTGCCGAGGAGACGTCCTGGGCGCTGGCGCCGTTGGTGACGGCGGCGTCGCGGACCTGGGCGATGGTGCGCGAGACCTCGCTGGCGCCGGTCGCCGCCTGTTCGACGTTGCGGGCGATCTCGGCGGTGGCGGCCTGCTGCTCCTCCACCGCGGAGGCGACGGTCGTGGTGATCTCGGCGATCTCGCCGACCCGGCCGATGATCCGGTTGAGCGCCTCCACGGCCGAGCCGGTGGCGGACTGCATCGACTGGATTTGGCTGCCGATCTCGCCGGTCGCCTTGGCGGTCTGGTTGGCGAGCTGCTTGACCTCCTGCGCCACCACGGCGAAGCCCTTGCCCGCCTCGCCCGCCCGCGCGGCCTCGATCGTGGCGTTGAGGGCGAGCAGATTGGTCTTCTCCGCGATGTCGTTGATCAGGCCCACGACCTCGCTGATCTCCTGCGCCCGGCTATTCAGCGCCTGCACGACCTCGTTCGCCTCGCCGGCCTCGGTCCTGGTCTTGCCGGCGATCTCGCTCGACTGGCCCATCTGCCGGGCGATCTCCTCGATCGAGGAGGCCAACTCCTCGGAGGCGCTGGCGACGGCGTCGACGTTGCTGGACGCCTGGTCGGCGGCGCTCGCCGCGCCGGTGGACTGGCGCTCGGTCTCCTCGGCCAGACTGGACAGCGAGTTCGCCGTCTGCGCCAGCTGATCGGTCGAACTGGAGACCCGCTGGACCAGCTCGGCCACGGCCTGTTCGAAGTTGCCGGACAGCTGTTCCAGGCGCTGCGCGCGCTGTGCGCGCTGCTCCTGCTCCTCGGCGGTCTTGCGCGCCAGTTCCTCGTTCTTCTCCATGGAGTCCTTGAACACCTGGACCGCCTTGGCCATGCCGCCGAACTCGTCCTGTCGATCGGTGTCGGGGATCGCGGTCTGCTGGTCGCCGTCGGCCAGCGTGGTCATCGCCTGGGTCATCCGGCCAAGCGGCCGGCCGATCAGCCGGGCGAGCGCGACCCCGAAAACCGACGCCGCTCCGAACAGCGCGAGCGCGCCGCCGACGATCGCGGCGTAAACCCAATCGAACGCGGATTCCTGCGCGGCGCTGCGGGTCTCCATCCGCGCGGCGGCCCACTGACGCAGTTCGTCCTCGATCCGCTTGAACGTACCGAGCGCTTCCGCGCCCGCGCCGGTGGCCTCCATTGCGCGGGCCTGGGGCACGGTGTCGGGATGCTGCATCAGCCGGATCTGCGGCGAGGCGACCTCGCCGACCCATTGCTTCACGGCCGCGTCCATCTCCTCGAGCTTGGCCAGCTGATCGGTGCCGGCGAGGCTGGCGCGCAGCTTATCCATCCACTCGCCGTAGGCGACCATGCCGGTGCCGTAGCTGCCCAGGTTCGCGGAGTCGCCGCTGATCAGAAAGCCGCGGATGCCGTTCTGCTGGTCGCGCACCGCGGCTTCGACATGGTCGAGCGCGGTCACCATCCGGGTCGTCTGGGCGGCATCCCGACGCGCGTCGTCGGCGCCCGCCACCTTGGCCATGATGAAGCCCATCACGCCGATGCTGAGGATCAGCAGCAGGCCGAAGGAGACTAAGATCTTGCGGGAAACGCTGAGGTTCTGGAGACGCGCAATCATGGGTCCGGTTCCGCTCGCTCGCGGTGAATCTCGAAAAACGGCAGGGTCTGGGCAGGGCGCGCACGCGTGGCCTAGCTACCCTCGGTCATGGCGATCAGGTCGAGATCGAACTCGGCCGTGATCGCGCCGATCGGCGTGCCCGTCTTGGGATCGGTAATGGTGAGGCTGACCTGCTGGGCGCGCCGGCCGCTGTCCTTCACCTCGACCTCGCCGTAGTGCACGGCGTCGGGGCCGCGACCGAAGCTCTGCTTGAACTTGGCTTCGTCGCCCTGCCAGTAGTCGCTGGTGACCGCGCTTTGGCCGACGTTGAGGCCGTGGCGGTTCATCACGAAGGCCTCGATCAGTTGGCCACCGCTGTCGGCCTGGTAGCGCAGCAGCATGGCCGACAAGGGCGCGCCCAAGATCTGGGCGATCAGCGGCTTCTGCGCGCCCGCCGCCTGCGTGCGCCAGTCCTGATCCATCCGGTCGATCTGGTCTTGTGTCAGATCGGCGTGCTTGTCGTTCCAGGCGCGCAGGGTCATCAACGTGGTGGGGTCCTGGCTCCAGGCGCGCACCTGCTCGACATAACGCGGCGGAACCTGCTCCGCCGCGCCGGCCGGACCGGCGAGCGTGCCGGCGGCCATCATGCACGTCAGGGTGGCGGCGACACCCGCACGCCGCGGGCGCTTCAAGTCGAACATTATTGGCTCCTTCGCATTCGTCCGGGTGCCCGTACCGCCCCGTTCGACGGCGGACGCAGCGATAGCCGGAAGTACAGGCCTCAAAGATTAATGTTTTGCTTAAAAACAGCGGAAAAGTTGCGGGTCGCAGCATCGACGCCGACCGGAACCGGGGCGACCTGGACCATCGCCACGGGACCGACCGCGTTGACCCGCGGCAGCCGGGGCACGATGGTGCGCGCGCCATGGCCGGCCGTCCCCTGATTCCCGACCCCGCGCGCCTGCGCGCCGCCCTGCCGTTCGCGCTGTTCTACGGTGCGGTGTTCGTCACGCTGGGCGTCTACCTGCCGTTCTGGCCGGTGTTCCTGGAAAGTCGGGACCTGAGTGGGGCGGAGATCGGCACGGTGTTGGCGCTCGGCACCTGGGCGAAGACGGCCGTCAATCCGCTGGCGGGCCAGCTCGCCGACCGGACGGGCCGGCGGCGCACCGTGCTGGCCGGGCTCGCGCTCACCGCCCTGATCGCGGCCGGGCTGTTCACGACAGTCGCCGGCTTCTGGGCCGTGCTGGCGGTGCATCTGCTGCTGTTCCCGACGTTTCACAGCACGATCCCGATCGGCGAAAGCCAGACCATGGCCGCGGTCGCCGAGCGGGGGTTCGACTACGGCCGGCTGCGGCTGTGGGGCTCGCTCGCGTTCATCCTCGGCGTGCTGGGCGTGGGCGACCTGCTCACCCGGCTCGACCCCGAGGCGGTGCTGTACGGGGTGATGGCAGGCCTGGTGCTGGTGCTGCTCGCCGCCCGGCTGCTGCCGCCGGTGGAGCGGCCGCGCGACCGCGCCAGCCGCGCGCCGCTATCGGCGCTGCTGGGCCAGCGGCGCTTCCTGCTGTTCCTGGCGGTCGGCTCGCTCCTGCAGTCGAGCCACGCGGTCTACTACAGCTTCTCCGCGGTGCACTGGCAGGCCGCGGGTTTGAGCCCGGCGGCCGTCGGCTGGCTGTGGTCGGAAGGGGTGATCGCGGAAGTGCTGCTGTTCGCCGCCGGCGCCTGGCTGGTCGCCCGGCTGGGGCCGGTCGGCCTGCTCGCCCTGGCGGCGGCGGCCGGCGTGCTGCGCTGGGGCGTGCTCGCGGGCACGACCGAGCTCGCGCCGCTGATCGCGGTGCAGGCGCTGCACGCCTTCACCTTCGGCGCCGCGCACTTGGGCGCCATGCACTACATCGCCCGCAGCGCCCCGCCCGGCCTGCAGGCGACGGCGCAAGGGCTCTACGCCGGCACCTCCGGCGGGATCGTGATGGGCGCGACCATGCTGGGCGCCGGCTGGCTGTACGACGTTACCGGCGGCGGCGCGTTCCTGGCGATGGCGGGGATGAGTGCTGTCGCGGGCGCCCTGGCCTGGCCGCTGCTGCAGGCCGAACGCCGGCAGCCGACCGGCGGGGGTTAGGATTGCGCGATCGCGGTTAGGGAAAAGTGCGGCGGCGGGTCCCCTCTCCTCCGCTGGCCGGAGAGGGTCAGGGTGAGGAGGGTCGCAAGGCCGCGCAGCACCTCGGGCGACCCAAGCGCCCACGCCCTGCAGAGCCACCTCACCCTGTCCCTCTCCCCCTACAGGCGGAGAGGGAACCCGCCGCTGCGCTCTGCGACCGGATTTAACGGGCGGAGACCTAGGCCGTCTCCCCGTTCAGGCGCTTGAGCGCCTTCTCCCGGCCGATCAAGGGGAGGA
>CAYRCO010000239.1:0-4989 GCA_964422775.1 uncultured Rhodovibrio sp. | reverse complement strand
CCGTCGATCTGCTTGCGCCGGTTGGACCAGCCGGCGACCTCGAAGCGCACCGCCTTAAGCGCCCGCGCGGCATCGGCGCCGAGTTCGCCCAAACCCATCACGCCGACCCGCCGGCTGGGGCCGAGCGGCACCTCCAGGCGTTCCCAGCGGTGCTCGGCCTGCAGCTGGCGGTATTCGCGGGTGCGCCGGTGGTGGCCCAGCACCGCCCAGACGACGTACTCGGTCATGCCCCAGGTCAGCCCGGGATCGACCAGCCGGACCACCGGCACGTGGGTCGGCAGGTCCGGGTCGCTCGCCAGATGGTCGACACCGGCGCCGAGCGACAGGATCGCCTTCAGGTTGGGGAACTGCTTGAGCAGACCTTGGGGCGGCTTCCAGACGACGGCGTAATCGACCTCCGCCGGGTCGTCGACGGACTCCGCGCCGATCCGCAGCTCGGCGTCCGGCAGGGCGTCGGCGAACGCCCGGCGCCACTTCTCGGGGTCGTCGGTCTTGGACTGGAACAGGATCACCATCGTGTCGTCACCATCCACGTTTCGGGGGCGCTCCGTCTGGCGGCTGCCAGCCGGGGCGCCCTCCGAAAGTGGGGGGTGCGGCCCCGGCGGCTTAGGCGGGCTGTTTCAGCCGGCTCAGCGTCGTCTGCACGGTCTCGCCGATCTCCGAGGGGGTGGGCGAGATCGCGACACCGGCGTCCTTGAGCAGTTCGACCTTCTCCGAGGCGGCCTCCCCGGCGGCCTGGATGATCGCGCCGGCATGCCCCATCCGCCGGCCGGGCGGGGCCGACAGGCCGGCGACGTAGGCGATCACCGGCTTGGTCATGTGCTGGCGGATGTAGCTGGCGGCCGCACCTTCCTGCGGGCCGCCGATCTCCCCGATCATCACGACCGCGTCGGTCTCCTGGTCCGCCTCGAAGCGCTTGAGCACGTCGACGAACGAGCTGCCGTTGATCGGGTCGCCGCCGATGCCGACGGACGTGCTGACCCCGATGCCGAGCGCGCGCATCTGGTCCGCCGCCTCGTAGCCGAGCGTGCCCGAGCGGCCGACAATGCCGACCCGGCCGGCAAGATAGATATGCTCCGGCATGATGCCAAGCAGTGCCTTGCCGGGGGAAATGATGCCCGCGCAGTTGGGCCCGATCAGGGTCATGCGGTTTTCTTCCGGGATGTGCCGGAGGAAGCGCTTCAGGCGCATCATGTCCTGGGCCGGGATGCCGTCGGTGATCACCACGCACAGCTCGATGCCGGCACTGGCCGCTTCCATCGCCGCGTCGGCGGCGAACGGCGGGGGCACGAACACGATCGAGGTGTCGGCGCCGGTGTCGACGACCGCCTCGCGCACGGTGTCGTAGACCGGCACGCCCTCGACCTCGCCGCCGCCGCGCCCGGGGGTGACGCCGGCGACCACGTTGGTGCCGCCCTGGCGCATCTCCTGGGTGTGGAACTGGCCGATCCGGCCGGTGATGCCCTGGACCAGGACCTTGTTGGTGGAATCGACGAGAATGCTCATGCCGGGATCTCCGTGCCCGCGGTCGGCTGACCGTCCAGGGCGCCGACCGCCTTCTGGGCGGCTTCCTTCAGGGTTGCGGCGGTGGTGATGGCGAGCCCGCTGTCGGCCAGGATCTTGCGGCCCTCCTCGACGTGCGTGCCCGACAGGCGGACCACCAGCGGGATATCCAGGCCGGTCTGCTGGACCGCCTGCACGATCCCCTGGGCGACCCAGTCGCAGCGGTTAATGCCGGCGAAGATGTTGACCAGGATCGCTCTAACCTCGGCGTCCTGGCGGACCAGCTGGAACGCCTCCGCGACCCGCTCCGGGGTGGCGCCGCCGCCGATGTCCAGAAAGTTGGCGGGCTCGCCGCCGGCCAGCTTGATCATGTCGAGCGTGGCCATGGCCAGGCCCGCGCCGTTGACGATGCAGCCGATCTGCCCGTCAAGGCCGACGTAGCTGAGCCCCCGGTCGACCGCGTGCGTCTCCCGCGGGTCCTCCTGCGAGCGGTCGCGCATGTCCGCGACTTCCGGCCGGCGGTAGAGGGCGTTGTCGTCGACCTGCATCTTGCAGTCGAGCGCGAGCACGTTGCCCTCGTCCGTCACCACCAGCGGGTTGATCTCCACCATGGTCGCGTCGAGGTCGCGGAAGGCGCGGTAGGCGCCCTGGATCACCTTGATCGCCTGGGCCACCTCGCCGCCGCGGAAGCCGAGCGCGAAGGCGAGGTCGCGCGCCTGGAAGGCGGGCAGGCCGACCGACGGGTCGACCAGCCGGCGGTGCATGCTCTCCGGGTGCTCGCGGGCGATCTCCTCGATCTCCATGCCGCCCTGGTCGGAGCCGACGATGACGATGCGCTCATGCTCCCGGTCGAGCACGAAGCCGAGGTAGAGCTCGCGGGCGATGTTCTGCCCGGCTTCGACCAGCAGGCGATAAACCCCCTTGCCGGCCGGTCCGGTCTGCTCGGTCACCAGGGTGCGGCCCAGCATCTGGTCGGCCGCCTGCCATAGCTCCTGGCGGTCGCGGCAGAGCTTGACGCCGCCGGCCTTGCCGCGGCCGCCGGCGTGCACCTGGGCTTTCACCACCCAGGCGTCGCCGCCCAGTTCGCGTGCGCGGTAGGCCGCCTGCTCGGGACTGTACGCCAGGCCGCCGGCCGGTACCGGCACGTTGAAACGGGCCAAGAGTTCCTTGGCCTGATACTCGTGGACGTCCATGACACCTCCCCAGTGTCGCTGAATGGGCGGGCGGCGCGCGCCCGCGTGACCTCCGCTGGCCCGCCGCGGAGAGGCGGTCGAGTGGGCCCGACCGGTTTGTTGTTGATTCCATTATTCACAGAGATGGCCGCGACGCACGCGGCTTGAAGCGACACACGTCGGTTCAGGGGCGGCGTTCTCGCGGCCCGGACGGTCGACGGCCCCGTTCGGGAGCGCCCCTGCGATATTCCCTGCCCCCGGTTGCAAGCTGCCGACACACGGCAACTTATTGTTGCGATCGCGAAGATATCGCGAAACGTGTCGTTTTCACAGCCTTTTAGCTATTTTTCGCCCATATATTCGCTGAAGCCGCGTAATATATTTGATGCTCAACAGGGTGACGAATGATAGCATCACCGACATTCGTTCATGGTTGGTGGTGATGACTTCACCCAAGCTCGACACGGCGATCCGCACCAAACTGGAAGCGGCTTTGGATAGCTGTTTCCGTAATGCAACCTCCCGCCGCGACGTGCTTGTTTTCCTGGACGCGGTGCGGATCCCCGTGATCGTGACGGACGCCAGAGCCGCGCGCCGTCCGGCCCGCGCATTCTGTTCGTCAACCAGGCGATGTGCGAGCTGTGCGCCTATCGCCGCGATCAGATGGTCAGCCGGTCGCCGCGCATGCTGCAGGGCCCGGCGACCGATCTTACCCGGGCGCGGGCGTTCCGGGACAAGTTGGAATCCGAGGGCCGCGCGACCGTGCGGCTGACCAATTACCGCGGTGACGGTTCGGCCTACGACGTCCTGATCCGCGCCGGCAAGCTCGACCTCGGCACGCGGCTGGACGACCAGCTGCGCATCGCGTTCGAGACCGAGGTTGCGGACACCCCGGCCTGAGCCGCGGCCAGCGCGTGCAGGCGGCGGCGTCCAGGAAGGATGCCGCCGTTTCGCGTCTGGCGCTTTACAACCTCCTGGTGTAGCTTTCCCCGCGGCCAACATGCCTCGAGCGGGGTTCGGGTTCAGATGCGCTACACGCGACACGGGTTCGTTTTGCCGGTGGCCGATTATGCCGGCTGCGTCGCCTTTTACCGCGACGTGCTGGATCTGCCGGTGCTGTTCGCGCTCGACCGGGCGGACTCGGTGCTGACCGGCTTCGATCTCGCCGGCGCCTACCTGTTGGCGGAGCCGGGCGGGATCGCGAAGACGCCGGAGACCTGCCCGGACGACGCGCAGGTCCGCCTGCGCTTCAATGTGCGCGAGCTGGACGCGGCGACCGCGGAACTGCGCGGCAAGGGCGTCGCGGTCGAACGGCTCGACCACGATTGGGGCTCGGTCGGCCTGTTCCGGGACCCCGACGGCAACCTGTGCCAGCTGCGCGATGAGCGCGGGTTCGGGGGGTAGGGCAAGATGCTGAAACGCGGAATCACGTTTCAGCTGAATCTTGCCCGCTTTTCAGAAAGTTACAGCCAGCCCAGGCGCTTGAACAGCCAGACCTCGACCGCGGCCAGCACGGCCGAGCCCGCGGCCACGGCCGCGAAGGCCCAGGGCGTGTCGGCGCCGGGCACGCCGGCGACGTTGACGCCCAGCAGGCCGGTGACGAACCCCAGCGGCAGGAACACCGCCGCCACGACCGAGAGCACGTACATCCGCGCGTTCAGCCGCTCGGCGACCGCGTTGGCGAGCTCGTCCTGGACCACGGCGGCACGCTCGCGCGCGGTGTCCAGCGCCTCGACGTAGCGGGTGACCGCGTCCAGCGCCTCCCGCAAACGCGCGCGCAGGCCCGCGTCCAGCCAGTCGGGCGCCAGCTCGACCAGCCGCTGCAGGGCGGCGCGCTGCGGGGACAGGTAGCGGCGCAAGCTCAGCGCCTGGTGGCGCAGGCGTAAGAGGCGCGGGCGCACCCGCTGCCCGGACGTGCGGGCTTTCTGGCCGGGGCCGCCGGGCTCGGCGACCGCGGCCTCCAGCGCGTCCAACTCGTCGTCCAGGTTGTCGATCGTGGGCGCCATCCGCGCGGCCAGCCGCTCCGCCAGCGCGACCGCGACCGCGCCGCAGCTGTCCGGCCCGCGCCCGGCGTCCAGCGCGTCGACCACGTCCTGCACCGCCATCAGCCGGCGCAGCCGCACGCTGACGATGCCCTTTCCCTTGCCGTCCGCGCCGCCGCCCGCCCGGCGAGTGGGCCCGATCCAGACGCGCAACGAGACCATGTCGTCGGGATCGGCGCCGGCGTTCAGGTTGACCCCCGCGCAGGATCAACAGCAGGCCGCCGTCGACCGCCTCGCAGCGCGGCCGCGTCTCCGGCGCCAGCAGCCCGTCG
>CAYRCO010000238.1:0-4994 GCA_964422775.1 uncultured Rhodovibrio sp. | reverse complement strand
CAGCATCTTGCCCTAGCGCCCCGGCGTCTTGGTGCCCTTTGTGGTGAACCCTAAAGCTGCCACCAGCTAGTACAGGTGCTGGCCGCCGGTGACGAATACCTCGGTGCCGGTGACGTAGCCGAAGTCGGGCGAGGTCAGCTGGTAGACCGCGCCCGCGACCTCTTCCGGCGTGCCCATCCGGTGCATCGGGATGCGCGGGATCAGCGTCTCGTACTCCGGACCCACCATCGAAGTCTCGATCTCACCGGGCGCGACCGCGTTCACGCGTACGCCGAGCGCGGCGAACTCCACCGCCAGCTCGCGGGTCAGGGCCGACAGCGCGGCCTTGGAGGTCGAATAGGCGCTACCCGCGAACGGGTGGATCGCATGCCCGGCGATCGAGGTGATGTTGACGATGCAGCCCTTGCCCTTGCGCAGCGGCACCGCGAAGCCGCGCGCCAGCGCCAGCGGGGCGAACAGGTTGAGCTCGAACACCTCGCGCCACTCCCGCATGTCCCCGTTAAGCACGCCCAGGCGTTCCTTGAACGGCGTCTTGGGCGATACGGCGGCGTTGTTGACCAGCGCGTGGATCGGCCCGCCGTCGAGGATCTCGTTCGCCCGCCTGATGAACGCGTCAAGCCCCTCCTGGTGGCGCAGGTCGGCGGTGACATGGTGCGTCCAGTTCGGATCGCGCCGGCAGTCCTCCGGCACCTCCTCACGCGAGCAGGTAATCACGCGCCAGCCCTCATTGGAGAAACGGCGGACCGTGGCGTGGCCGATGCCGCGGCTGGCGCCGGTCAGAACGATCGTCTTGCGGGTATCCTCACTCATCGCGGGTCTTCTTGGGTCCGGTCTCTGCGCGCGGCGCCCCTCGCGCCGCGACGGTACGGCTCTGGGCGGCGCAGGTGTTCAGTGTGCCAGCAGCAGCGGCAGCTTCGCCTGGCGCAGCACCGTCGAGGTGACGCCGCCCAGGATCAGTTGCCGCAGCCGGCTGTGGGCGTAGGCGCCCATCACCAGCAGGTCGGCGTCGACTTCGCCCGCCTGCTGCAGGATGGCGTCGCCGGCGTCGCGGCCGCGCGCGGCGACGTGACAGCTTTCCGAAGCGATCCCGTGGCGCGCCAGATAGGCCGTCACGTGTTCCGGCCGGGCGTCCTCGCTGTGGCCGTCGTCGACGGTGATCACCGTGACCGCGTCGGCCTCCGCGAGCAAGGGCAATGCGCCTTGCAGCGCGTGCGCGCCCGGCACGGTGGCCCGCCAGGCGACCGCGACCCGGTGGCCGATCCGGGGCGGCACGGTCGGGGCCGCCACCATCACCGGCCGGCCGCTTTCCATCAGCGCGGTTTCCAGCGTCGGCGTCGCCGGCGCCTCCCCCTCGCCGTGGCGGCGGGTCAGGACGATCAGGTCGAACAGCATGCCGTGGCGGGCGACCATGTCGTGCTCACGCCCGCGCAGCTTGCGGAAGGCGACGGCGAAGCCGGGCCTGGCGTCGGCATCCGGGTCGACCAGGCTGGCGCCGGCGGTCTCGACCGCCTCCCGGACCGCCTTCTCGGCGGCCTCGGCGCGCTTCTCCCCCTCCTTGGCGACCGTGTCGACGATGTCCTCGATCATCGTCGCGGTCATGCCGTCGGCGGCGATCGGCACGGCGTACTGCGGATCCAGTTCGACGTGCAGGGCCTCCAGGTAGGCGTCCTGCGCCATCGCGATCTGGACGGCGCTGCGGATCGTGGCGGCGCTGTCCTCGCCGCCGTCGACCAGGCATAGGATGGATCGGATCGCCATGGCGCACACCCTCCTCGCGGTTGCGGGCCGCCGGTTCAAGGGCGAACCGGCGCGTAGCATCACGCTAGCCGCGTACCGCCGTCAACGCCTTGATGGCGGTCAATCCTGCGCGGGCGCGGGGGTGCCCAAATTCTTCTCTCTGCTCCAGCGGGAGGAGAGGCTCAGAGAGACGCGGGTGCCAGCGGCATCGGCCCGTGCCGCCCCTTCCGCTCGCCCCTACCCCCCCCGGAGCAGGGGGCAAGTTGGACTACGAGCGGGACGTCAGGTGTCGTCGCGTCCCGACGGCGCCTCCCCCTCGCCCGGCCGGGCGAACGGCTCGGAATCGTCGTCCACGCCGTGCGGGTCCTGGTGGATGATCACCTCGGCGTCGGGGAAGGCGTTGGCGACGTCGGTCTCCACCGTGTCGGCGATCACGTTCGCCTGATAGAGGTTCATCCGCCCGTCGAGCTCCAGGTGCAGCTGGATGAAGCTGTGCGGGCCGGAGGCGCGGGTGCGCAGGTCGTGCATGCCGATCACCTGCGGGTGCTGGCGGACGATCTCGACGATCCGCCGGCGGTCCTCCTCCGGCAGCTCCCGGTCCATCAGCATGTCGTAGGCGCCGCGCACGATCCGCGCGGCGGTCACCAGGATATAAACCGCGATGGCGATCGCGAACGCCGGGTCCAGCCAGGTCCAGCCGGTCTGCAGCCACAACAAGAGCGCCACGATCACGGCCGCATTGACCAGCAGGTCGCCGGTGTAGTGCAGGCTGTCCGCCTGGATCGCGAGCGAGCCGGTGCGCCGGACGATCCGCCGCTGGTAGGTCACGAGCAGCAGCGTCGCCGCGATCGAGGTCAGCATCACCAGGATGCCGATCTCCTCCTGCTGCACCGGGCGCGGGGAGATGAAACGCTGCACCGCGGTGATCGCCAGGAACAGCGCGGAGCCGGTGATGAACGCCGCCTGCCCGAGGGCCGCGAGCGGCTCCAGCTTGCCGTGGCCGAAGCGGTGCTCCCGGTCCGCCGGGCTCAGGGCCTGCCGCACGGCCAAGAGGTTCACGAGCGACGCCGCGACGTCGAGCAGCGAGTCCACCAGGGTCGAGAGCAGGCTGATCGAATCGGTGACCAGCCAGGCCCCCGCCTTTAGCAGCACGAGCGCGCCCGCGACCGACACGGCGGCATAGGTCGCCCGGCGCATCAGCTTCTGCTGCAGGGCGCCGGTGACGCGTTGCTCCTGCCCCTGGATCGCGGTCATGCCGTCTCGTCCCCCGCCAACTCCCGCTCCTCCAGTGGGAGGAGCGGGCCGGGGAGAAGAGGTTGCCCGCGGCATATACCCGTAGCACCTCCTCCCCTAACTCCTCCTCCCAGTGGAGGAGGGAAATCACGATGAACTTTTACGGGTACAGCCGTTCGGTGGTCCAGCCGCCGGCGCCGTCGGGGAGATACACCACCCGGTCATGCAGGCGGAAGCGTCCTTCGGCCCAGAATTCGATCCGCTGCGGCTTGATCCGCAGGCCCGACCAATGCGGCGGGCGCGGCACCTTGCCGACGTGGAACTTGGCGCCGTACTGCGCCACCCGCTTTTCCAGGGCGTGCGCGGATTCCAGGGGCTGCGACTGCTTGCTGGCCCACGCGCCGATCTGGCTGCCGCGCGCGCGGCTGGCGAAGTAGGCGTCCGCCTCCTCGTCGGCGACCTGCTCGGTCGGCCCCTCGACCCGGACCTGCCGGCGCAGCGTCTTCCAGTGCATGACGAAGCCGGCCTTGGGGGTCTGGCCGATGTGTTCGCCCTTGCGGCTTTCCAGGTTGGTGTAGAACACGAAGCCGTTCTGGTCGAAGTCCTTCAGCAGCACCATGCGCACAGAGGGTGTGCCGTCAGGCGCGACGGTGGCGAGCGCGATCGCGTTGGGGTCGTTCGGCTCGCTTTCTTTGGCCTCCGCGTACCAGGCGGTGAGCAGCTCGATCGGGTCGGCGGGGGGATGGTCGGGGAACATGCCACTCCTCGGGTCAACGCACGTAAAACGCGGGATGGATCCGCACGCCCGTCGCCGCACTGTCCAGGGCGCGGGCTTTCGCTAAGATCAAAATACGGTCCGATTTTTCGCCCAGCGGCGCTAAGCTAGCGCAGACTAAACTAGGGGCGCGCGCCAGCAACGCCAAGCAGGCGACCGGGCCGAACGGCGCGCCCCGCAATCCCAGGCCCCGCCGCATAACCAGGAGTGCATGCCATGACCGTAGGGTCCCCCCGCCTGATCCCCGCCATTCTCGTGCTGGCCACGGCGCTTGGCCTGAGTGGGTGCGAGGGAAGCAACGTCGGTACCAAGCAAGCCGTCGGCACGGTGGGCGGCGCCGTCCTGGGCGGTTTTCTGGGCAGCCAGATCGGCGGCGGGTCGGGCCAGCTGTGGGCGACCGGCGCGGGCGCAGTGCTGGGCGCGCTCGCGGGCTCGGAGATCGGCAAGTCGCTCGACCGTGCGGACAAGGCCTACATGGGCCAGACCACCCAGGCCTCGCTGGAACACACCCGCTCGGGCGAAACCTCGACCTGGCAGAACCCGGACAGCGGCCACACCGGCAGCGTGACGCCGACGCGCACCTATCAGCGGAACGGAACCTATTGCCGGGAGTTCCAGCAGTCGGTCACCATCGGCGGTGAGAGGGAGCAGGCTTACGGCACCGCCTGCCGCCAACCGGACGGGACTTGGAAGATCCAGTAGCCCCACCTACCTGAGGGCTGGACGCAGTTGATTAAAAATTAAGCAACGCGCCCGCCAGGAGACGCCCGACAGGCCGGCGCGAGCCTGGCGGGCGCGCGCAGCCGCTGGCGCGACAACCGCACACAAAAGACGACGGGACGAAGTACCGCCCCATGAAAGACCTCTACAAAGTTCTCGGCGTCTCCAAGAACGCGAGCCAGGACGAGATCAAGAAGGCCTACCGCAAGCAGGCCAAGCAGTACCACCCGGACCTGAACCCCGGGAACAAGGAGGCCGAGCAGAAGTTCAAGGACATCTCTCAGGCCTACGACATCCTGGCGGACGCGGATAAGCGCAAGAAGTACGACGCCGGCCAGATCGACGAGACCGGCCAGGAGCAGGCGGGCGCCCATCCGGGCGGCGGGTTCTACCGTACCTACACCCGCGGCGGTCAGGGGGCGAAGTACACCGGCTTCGACTTCGGCGGCGAGCAGTTCACGGCCGAGGATATCTTCGCCGATCTGTTCGGCGGCGGCATGGGCGGCGGCCGCGCTGGGCGCGGGGCGGG
>CAYRCO010000237.1:0-5008 GCA_964422775.1 uncultured Rhodovibrio sp. | reverse complement strand
TTTTCCAGGCGCATGGCACGGCTCCTCTGGCGTGGTCACGACGGCAGGTACGGGGCAATCCGCGGGTCCGGGTTTGCGGAAAAGGGGTTGACGATCGTCACGCCTGCGAACGTTGCACCGTCCTGCATGTCCTCCGACAGCAGGACATCACATCCGGCCGCCGCCGCAACAGTAATGATGAGGGCGTCGAAGATCTGCAGGCCGTTATCGACCGAGAGATCAAGACCGCGCACGAACTCACGGTCCGCCGTCGGGAATACCCGGGCAAGGTCACGCCACTCGATCACGTTCCGCCGCGCCTTGCGCGCGCTCAAGCCACCCTTGCGTCGCAGAACCCGATAAAGTTCGGCCAATACCTGAACGGGAATGATGATCTGCGCCGGTGGGATCGCCGCGACCAAGGCGTCCGCCCGCCTACATTTCCACGGTTCGCCGATACCTTCAGCGTAAACCAAGACGTTTGTGTCAATCGCGAACACTGCGCTTAGTCGTCGTCATACAACTCGTCGCGTGTCCAGTCGCGCGGCTCCCCGGTCGGGGTCTGCGAGCGCAGCCGACGGATCAGCCGTTCCTTGGCACGCTGGCGTTCCGCCGGCGTCTTGTCGTCGCCGGGGCGCGCGTCGTCCGTGGCGTCTCCGGGCTCCGCGCGGTCCGCGGCGGCCGGGCCGAGTTCGGCGACGGCGCCGTCGTTAGCCGTGATCGCGATGCGCTCGCCCGCCGCGGCCGCGTGCAGCAATTCGTGCAGGCGGTCCTGGGCTTCCGATTCCGACACGCGGCGCATGGTCCGCCTCCCGTCCTGATAGCCGGCTTCATAGATATAGCCTGATCCGCAGACGGCTGAAAGTCGCCGAGCGGGCGTCCAGCCAACGGGTTACGCGCCGCGCCGCGGGTCGTCGCTCCGGTTGTCGGGCACCTGCGACTGCAGGCTGTCGACCAGATTGAGCCGGGCCGCCGCCTCGCGCTGGCGCACCCATGCGCTGAACAGCGCGCGCAGAGCCTCGCGTGCGCGCCGGTGGCGACCCGGCCGTGGCTTGCGCGCACGCAGCGCGGTCCTGAGGCGACGCCCCGGCACGGCTAGATCTCGAAGCCCAGGTCCCGCAGCGACTGCCGGACCTCGTCCAGGATCGCGGGATCGTCGATCGTCGGCGGCACCTCGATTTGCTCGCCGTCGGCCATCTTGCGCATGGTCGCGCGCAGGATCTTGCCCGAGCGGGTCTTGGGCAAGCGGGTGACCACCGCGACGTGGCGGAACGCGGCGACCGGCCCGATCTCGTCGCGCACCCGCTGCACGCACTCCTTCTGGATGTCGGTGTAGGGACGGTCGACGCCGGCCGCGAGTACGACCAGACCGACCGGCAGCTGCCCCTTGAGCGCGTCGCGCATGCCCACGACGGCGCATTCGGCGACGTCGGGATGCTCCGCCAGCACCTCCTCGACCGCGCCGGTCGAGAGGCGGTGGCCGGCGACGTTGATCACGTCGTCGGTCCGGCCCATGACGAAGAGATAGCCGTCCTCGTCGAAGTAGCCGGCGTCGCCGGTGCGGTAGAAGCCGGGGAACGCCTCCAGGTAGGCCTGGTGGTAGCGCTCGCGCGCCTGCCACAGGGTCGGCAGCGTGCCTGGCGGCAGCGGCAGCTTGCAGACGATCGAGCCGATCTCGCCGCGCGGCATCTCCTTGCCCTCGCTGTCGAGCACGCGCACGTCCCAGCCGGGCATCGGCGCGGTCGGTGAGCCCGCCTTGACCGGGAACTGCTCGATGCCCATCGGGTTGGCGGCGATCGCCCAGCCAGTCTCAGTCTGCCACCAGTGGTCGATCACCGGCACGTTCAGCTTGTCCTGCGCCCAGTACAGCGTGTCCGGATCGCAGCGCTCGCCGGCCAAGAACAGGGAGCGGAACTGCGGGATGTTGTAATCGCCGATCTTGGCACCTTCCGGGTCCTGCTGGCGGATTGCGCGGAACGCCGTTGGGGCGGTGAACAGCGTCACCACGTTGTGGTCGCGGATCACCCGCCAGAACGCGCCGGCGTCGGGCGTGCCCACGGGTTTGCCCTCGAACATCACGGTGGTGTTGCCGTGCAACAGGGGCCCGTAGACGATGTAGGAGTGCCCGACCACCCAGCCGACGTCGGAGGCGGTCCACCAAACCTCGCCGGGCGCGACGTTGTAGACCGTCTTCATGGTCCAGTTGAGCGCGACCGCGTGGCCGCCGTTGTCGCGCACGATCCCCTTGGGCGCGCCGGTCGTGCCGGAAGTGTAGAGGATATAGAGCGGGTCGGTCGCCTCGACGCTGACGCAGTCCGCCGGTTCGGCGCGCGCCATCGCGTCGTCCCAGTCGAGGTCGCGGCCGGCCTCAAGCGCGCAGCGGTGGGCGTCGCGCTGCTTGACGATCACCGTCTCGGGCAGGTGCTGAGCTTCCTTCAGCGCGTGTTCGAACAGCGGCTTGTACTCGACGGTACGCCCCGGCTCGATGCCGCAAGAGGCGGTCACCATCGCCTTCGGCTTGGCGTCGTTGAACCGCTTGGCGAGCTCGTGCCCGGCGAAGCCGCCGAACACGACCGAGTGCACCGCCCCCAGTCGCGCGCAGGCGAGCATCGCGATCGCGGCTTCCGGGATCATCGGCATGTAGATGATCACCCGGTCGCCGTGGCCCACACCCCGGTCGCGCAGCACGCCGGCGAAGCGGGCGACCGCGTCCAGCAGCTCCCGGTAGGTGTATTTCTGCAACTGGCCGGTGACCGGACTGTCCCAGATCAGTGCCAGCTGATCCGCCCGCCCGTCGTCGACGTGCCGGTCCAGGCAGTTGTAGGCGGTGTTCAGCTTGCCGCCGGTGAACCAGCGGTAATAGGGAGCGTCGCTGTCGTCCAGGACCTTGTCCCAGCGCTTGTCCCAGGCGATGCCCTCGGCCGCATCGGCCCAGAAGCCCTCCGGATCCTCCAGCGAACGCCGAAAGGTCTCCTTGTAGTCGCCCATCGCGATACCCCCATCTGGCTTTTTTTATCCGGCTGCGCGCGCGGCCGGCCCGGTCAAGTGAAAGCGAGCATGCGCCATGCCGCCCCGGCATTCAAATTCCGGACTTCGCCGGCCCTCCGGACGGCACCTTAGCGCACCGTGGCCCGCCGGCCTTGACGTGGCTCAAGGCGATCGCGCGTACTCGCGCGCGGATCAACCAGAAATCCGGTGCGGCCGCAACCCGGCCACAGCCGCTACACCTATCGGGAGGCCGTCGAAGGGCATGAGCGCGGAAAACATCTACGAACAGCACCTGGACAAGACGCACGCCAACTACGTGCCGCTGACGCCGCTGTCGTTCCTCAAGCGCAGCGCCCAGGTGTTCCCGGACCGCACCGCGATCCGCCACGGCACCTGGTCCTACACTTGGCGGGAGGCGTACGACCGCTGCCGGCGGCTCGCCTCCGCGCTCGCCCAGCGGGGGATCGGGGTGGGCGACACGGTGGCGGTGATGGCGCCCAACACCCCGCCGATGTGGGAGGCGCACTTCGGCGTGCCGATGACGGGCGCGGTATTGAACGCGCTCAACGTCCGGCTGGACGCGGCGACGATCGCCTACATCCTGGACCACGGCGAGGCGTCGCTGCTGATCACCGATACCGAGTTCGCGCCCACGATCAAGGCCGCGCTCGCCCAACTGGACCGCGACATCCCGGTGGTCGACATCGCCGATCCGCAGGCCGCAAGCGCCGGCGAACAGCTGGGGGAGATCGAGTACGAGGACTTCCTGGCCGGCGGCGACCCGGCGTTCGACTGGCGCATGCCGGGCGACGAGTGGGAGGCGATCACCCTCAACTACACCTCCGGCACCACCGGCAACCCCAAGGGCGTGGTCTACCACCACCGCGGCGCCTACCTGAACGCGGTCGGCAACGTGCTCACCTGGTCGATGGGCGGGCAGCCGGTCTACCTCTGGACCCTGCCGATGTTCCACTGCAACGGCTGGTGCTTCCCCTGGACGGTCGCCGCGATGGCCGGCACCAGCGTGTGCCTGCGCCAGGTGGCGGCCAAGCCGATCTACGACGCGATCGCGGAGGAAGGCGTCACCCACCTGTGCGGCGCGCCGATCGTGATGCAGATGCTGCTGAACGCCGACGAGACCGAGAAGCGCCCCCTGCCCCAGACCGTCAACGTGATGACCGCCGCCGCCCCGCCGCCGGCGGCCGTCCTGGAGCGGATGGAGACCGAGGGCTTCAAGGTGACCCACGTTTACGGCCTGACGGAAGTCTACGGCCCCGCCGTCACCTGCGCCTGGCACGACGACTGGAATTCCCTCCCCATGGCCGAGCAGGCGGAGAAGAAGGCCCGTCAGGGCGTCGCCTACCCGGTGCAGGAGGACGTGATCGTCGCCGACCAGGAGACGATGGAGCCGCTGCCCTGGGACGGGAAGTCGCTGGGCGAGGTGCTGATGCGCGGCAACATCGTCATGAAGGGCTATCTTAAAAACCCGGAGGCGACCGACAAGGCGTTCGCCGGCGGCTGGTACCACACCGGCGACCTGGGGGTGACCGAGCCGGACGGCTACATCGCGCTCAAGGACCGCTCCAAGGACATCATCATCTCGGGCGGCGAGAACATCTCCTCGATCGAGGTGGAGAACGTGCTCTACAAGCACCCGGCCGTGGCCGCCTGCTCGGTGGTCGCCATGCCGAGCGAGCAGTGGGGCGAGACGCCCTGCGCCTTCGTCGAGCTGGCCGAGGGCCACGCGGACACCACGGCCGAGGACCTGATCGCCTTCGCCCGGGAGAATATGGCCAAGTTCAAGGCGCCCCGCTACGTCGCGTTCGAGGACCTGCCCAAGACCTCGACCGGCAAGATCCAGAAGTTCCAGCTGCGCGAACGCGCGAAGGAGATCGCGCAAGGTCGGTAGAAGCGCGCTTTGGATCGGTCCGATGGCCTCAATGGCGCGTTCGGTCTAGACTGGAGGTTCTGACCGGCTGGGTCGCGACGCGATGACGAGGAGCTTGGTTTGGACCGAACGCAGCGGATCGCGGACCTCTAC
>CAYRCO010000236.1:0-5107 GCA_964422775.1 uncultured Rhodovibrio sp. | reverse complement strand
GGCGCGCGGATGGGGCAAGGCAGCCAAGCCCGGCGCCCCGAGCCGGCGACCGGGCCGCTCGTGATCCCGGCGGGCGGAACCGTCACGCTGCAACGCGGCGGCCGGCACATCTGCATGACCGGCACCAACGAACGGTTCAAGCTGGGGGCGGAGTTCCAGCTGACCCTGACCTTTGCCGACGGCAGCACCAAGACGGTACCGCTCGAGATCGAAGGCGTGGCCAAGCCGCGCCGCGGCCAGATGCAGGGCCAGGGCGCCCAGCAGTAGCGGCGTCCTGTGAGAGCGATCCGCCGGCGGCGGCGCCGCCGCCGGCGGATCGTTATTTCAGCCCGTTCAGGTAGGCGACGAGGTCCGCCGCGTCGGCCGGCAGATCCACTTGGCTCTTAGCCGGGGCGTGCTGCGGCTGGTTCAGCACCTCGACCAGTTGGTCCGACGGGAGCGGCGCCTGATCGCTGGCGATCTCGGCGAACGACGGCCCGACAGCCGCGCCGCTGCCGTCGGGCAACTTGTGGCAGGTGGTGCACGCACTGCGGGCCAGCTTTTCCCCGGCGGCGGGGTCGCCGTCGTCCGCCTGAGCGCCGGCCATCGCCGCGGACAGGAACACGGCGGCGGTGGCAAGCATGGTTCGGATCATCCGGACTCTCCCTGAGCGACTTGCGGGTACGGCACTCAGCCGCCGTCGGCTTGCCCATGCGGTACGCCGGAATGGCAGTCGACGCAGGTGCTGCCGCCGCCCGCCTTGAGCGACTGGTGGGAAGCGCGCGCGGCTGCGGACTGCTCCTCCAGGCGCATCGAACCGACGGCGTGGCAGGACCGGCAGGTCGCGCTGTCGCCCGCCTTGAACCAGGCGTGCGCCTCCTCCTGTAAAGCCGGGCGGATCTCGGCGAATTCCGCCGGCGTGTCGATGCCTTGGACGTAATACGCCCAGAACGCCTGGGCGCCGGATGTCGCCTTGGTCCAGAGCATGTTCGCCAGGTTGTCGTCCGGGATGTGGCAGTCGGCGCAGTCGACCTGTACGCCCGAGGTGTTGGTCCAGTGGCTGGACTCCCGGAAGTCGGCCGCGAACTGGTCGTAGACGTGGCAGCTGGTACAGAACTCGGTCGTGTTGGTGTGGTGCACCGCGACCGCGCCGCCGCCCGCAACGAGCAGGCCGGCCAGCCCGCCGGCGGCGAGCAGGCCGACCACGGCCAGCGGCGCCCACCGGCGCCCGCCAGGGCTGGTCATGCTGTCGATGTCCCGTCTCTTAAGTGCCGCCTACCCTCATATCTAGCCGGGCGTATGTATCGACGCAACCGCAGCGCGCTCGCGGCGACCCGGTCACCGGGCATCGGGCTCAGCCGATCTTGACGGTCGTGTCGTCGACGAACTCGTAGGGCGGGACGACCAGATTGCTGGGCGCCGGACCCTTTCGGGCACGGCCGGCGGTGTCGTAGTGCGAGCCGTGGCAGGCGCAGAACCAGCCGCCCCAGTTGCCGCGCGGCTCACTCGGCTTGTTGCCCAGCGGAATGCAGCCGAGGTGCGTGCACACCCCGATCACGATCAGCCATTCCGGGCGCTTGACGCGCGCCTCGTCAGGTTCGGGGTCGCGCAACTGGTCGATATCGACCGAGCGCGCCTGCTCGATCTCCGCCGGCGTGCGCTTGCGCAGGAAGACCGGCTTCTTGCGCCACATCACGCTGATCGCCATGCCCTCCTCGACCGGCGAGAGGTCGGCCTCGATGCTGGCGAGCGCCATCTGGGCGGCGCTCGGGTTCATCTGGTCGATGAACGGCCAGGCCGCCGCGGCGGCACCGACGGCCGCCGTGGCGCCGGTCGCGAGCAGCAGGAAATCGCGCCGGCCAACCTGCTTGTCGCCGCCCGTGCCGTGCGGCCCGGCCGGCTGAACCTCGTTCGATCGGGACGTCATGACCCATAACCTCCTGTTCCGTTCCGTCCGGCGACGGGCCTGACCGCCGCCGGACCAAAAAACCTTCATCTCTTGTATAACTATTAGGCCCAAACCGGTTTCGTATTCAATTGGGTGCAACCGTCTGTCGCAGGGGCGGGCGCCCATCGGCCGCCTACCCCGACTGCACCCGGCCGACGCGCGTTTCCGGCATTGATTTACGAAATCCGTATATTAGATTACGCTTACGTATTTGCGAGGCCGCATACGAGCCGTTCAGAGAGCGACCGGCCACACGGGAGGGAATGCCGCCCATGCGCAAGCTGTCCGAACACGCCGCCCAGCACCGGCGCGGCTATTTCACCGGGGTCATCGCGGTGACGCTGGGGCTGATGCTGCTCGCCGCCGCGGGCACGATCTTCCCGGGCGCGCCGCTGCTGCAGCCGCTGACGATCGATACCGATCCGGAGAACATGCTGTCCGAGGACGCGCCCGTGCGCGTCGACCACAACCGGCTGAAGACGGTGTTCGGGCTGGACGACTACGTCGTCGTCGGAGTGGTCAACGACAGCCGAGAGGAGGGCGTGTTCAACCCGGACGACCTCGCCAACATCCATGCGCTCACCGAGGCGGCCAAGGGCCTCAAGTTCGAGGTCATGGTCGACGGCGGGCCGACCGAGGCGCGCGTCGTCTCGGAGGACATCATCGCGCCCTCCGAGGTCGACAACATCGAAACCAGCGACATCGGGTCGGTCGACTTCTCCTACCTGATGCCGCGCGTGCCCGAGACTCATGAGGATGCGGTCAAGGTCCGGGAACGCGCGCTGTCCATCCCGATGTACGACGGCACGCTGGTATCTGGCGACGGCAAGGCGGTCGCGCTCTATTTCCCGATCACCCACAAGAAGATCAGCCACCAGGTCGAACAGGAGCTGCGCCAGGAGATCGCGCAGTTCGAGGACACCGGCGCGGACTACCACATCACCGGCCTGCCGGTCGCCGAGGACCGCTTCGGCGCGGAGATGTTCTTCCAGATGGCGGTGTCCGCACCGCTGGCGATGCTCTGCGTGTTCCTGCTGCTGCTTTACTTCTTCCGTAACGTGAAGCTGATCCTGTTCTCGATCGCCGCGGCGATGATCGCGGTGATCTTCACCATGAGCCTGCTCGTGGTGAGCGGCTTCACCGTGCACATCATGTCGTCGATGATCCCGATCTTCATCATCCCGATCGCGATCCTCGACGACATCCACATCCTGTCCGACTTCCACGACCGCTACACGCCCGACAAACCGCGCTTCCAGATCATCCAGGAGGTGATGGGCGAATTGTGGCGGCCGATGCTGTTCACCTCGCTCACCACCACTGCGGGCTTCGCCTCGCTGATGCTGACCCCGAACCCGCCGGTGCAGGTGTTCGGCGCGTTCGTCGCGATCGGCGTGCTCGCCGCCTGGTTCGTGACGGTGACGTTGCGCCCGGCCTATCTAATGGTGGTCTCCGAGAAGACGCTGGCCAAGTTCGGGGCGCACAAGACCGGCGACGGCGAACACCCGGGCGGCCTGCTCGCCAACAGCCTGCGCGCGGTCGGCGGCACGGCCGGGCGCAACACCAAGATCGTCCTCGCGCTCGCCGCCGTGGTGATGGCGTTGAGCGCCTGGGGGATCACCAAGATCCAGGTCAACGACAACCCGATCCGCTGGTTCGAGAGCAACCACGAGGTCCGGATCGCCGACCGGGTGATCAACGATCACTTCGCCGGCAGCTACATGGCCTACCTGCAGCTCGCGCCTGCGGACGCCGAGGCGGCCCCGGACCAGCCGTTCAAGCAGCCGGAGATGCTGCGCTACCTGGACGGCCTGCAGCAGCACCTGGACGAGCAGGTGCCGGTCGTCGGCAAGGCGTCCGGCCTGACCGACATCGTCAAGACGGTGCACCGCGAACTGTTCGACGATCCCGCGGAATTCCGGATTCCGGACAGCCCGCAGGCGGTCGCCCAGACGATCCTGACCTTTGAGAACAGCCACGACCCGGACAACGTCTGGAACTTCACCACCACGGACTACGGCCGGGCCAACCTGTGGCTGCAGCTCAACAGCGGCGACAACCAGGACATGGAGAGCGTGGTCCGCGCGGTGGAGGCCTACATGGCCGACAACCCGCCGCCGGTCGAATTCGAGCGCACCTGGTTCGGTCTCACCTATATCAACCTGATCTGGCAGGAAGAGATGGTGAACGGCATGGCCCAGGCCCTGCTCGGGTCGTTCGCCGTGGTCTTGCTGCTGGTGACGGTACTGTTCCGGTCGCCCAGCTGGGGCCTGCTGGCGATGGTGCCGCTGACGGTCACGATCGTCACGATCTACGGCATCGTCGGCTGGGTCGGGAAGGACTACGACATGCCCACCGCGGTGCTGTCCTCGCTCAGCCTGGGTCTGGCGGTCGACTACGCGATCCACTTCCTGGCACGCAGCCGGCAGATCTTCCAGCGCACGCAGTCCTGGGCCAAGACCCTGCCGGAGATCTACGAGGAGCCGGCCCGGGCGATCACCCGCAACATCATCGTGCTCGGCGTGGGCTTCCTGCCGCTGCTGGCCTCCTCGCTGGTGCCCTACCAGACGGTCGGCACGCTGATCTCCGCGATCCTGGTGCTGGCGGGCCTCGCCACGTTGCTGATTCTGCCGGCCTTGGTCGGCCAGTTCCCGAACCATCTGTTCAAGAAGGAGACGCGTCATGAGACCCGTACCGACGCTCCTGCTGGCGGCGCTGCTGCTGGCGCCCGCCGCCGCTAACGCCCAGTCCGAAACCGAGCTGAGTGCACAGGAGATCGCCGACCGTTCCGAGCAGGCGGCCTACTACCAGGGCGAGGACGGCCGCGCCCGGGTGCAGATGGAGATCACCGACTCCCAGGACCGCACCCGGGAGCGCACCATGACCCTCCTGCGCCACGATATGATGGAGGGCGGCGCGCAGACCGGCCATCAGCGCTTCTACGTCTACTTCCACGAGCCCTCAGACATCCGCGACACGGTGTTCATGGTGCACAAGCACCCGCAGGCGAACGACGACCGCTGGCTCTACCTGCCCGCCCTCGACCTGGTGCGCCGGATCGCGGCCGAGGACGAGCGCTCCTCCTTCGTCGGCTCGCACTACTTCTACGAGGACGTCTCCGGGCGCGGCGCCAGCGAAGACACGCACACGCTGAAGGAGACGACGGACACCTACTACGTC
>CAYRCO010000235.1:0-5179 GCA_964422775.1 uncultured Rhodovibrio sp. | reverse complement strand
AAGACCGCGCGTGAGGGGCAGCGCGGCGTAACCGTCGATATAGGCCGGCGCGCCGACGAGAACGGCAAGCGGTACCGCGTACCGACTGTCGGATCCAACGTAGGCGGACAGAGCATCGGGTGCCAACGCGGCGTTAAGCGCGTATTCCGCTGCGAAGGCGGGGATCAACACGATCAGGATCAACCTGGTGAGCGACCAGGTCTCGCGCAGGAAACGATCCCGGCGCGCGGGCTCCATCCAGATCGCGGACCGAAAACCGGTATTATCCAGGCCGCAGGGCTGTCCGAGCGATCCGGTAATTCGGTTGCGGCGCAGGGGGGCACCTATCCAGTGGATGCCCTGCAGCGCGGTGGTGACGAGGCCGCCGAATACGCCAAGTCCGATGGCCGCGATCAGCTTACCAACTGCAAATTCCCAACCGAGTGTCGCGACGGTGGCTGCGAACATTGCCGGCCCGGTAACCGGCGAAGACAGCCAGAATGCCATGACGGGTGCGAGCGGCACGCCCGCAGCCAGCAGACCGGCCATTAGCGGCAGGACGGTGATGCCGCATACCGGTACCAGCGCCCCGCTGGCTGCCGCGACACATGTGGTCAAGACGGTCTGCCCCTGGATGAGATCGGCGACCCGGTCGCTCGCGCCACTCGCCGCGAGCCAGGCTGCGAGCAGGACACCGGGGATCACGACGGGCGTGACATTGATCAGGGCCGTGACGACGAAGCGTGCGGTCTCTACGGCATGCTCCGGTGCCAGCACGACCGCGGCGGCCAGCCCCACGGTGACAGCGGGATAGACCAGTTGCAGCCAGCGCGACGCAGCAGGAGCTATTTTTGTAAAGTTCATCAGTTCCGTCGTCGTTACAGGGTCTCAAACGCCACCGGCCAAGCGATCTGTTCTTCGCTGCCCTGCGCGTGATGGCGGCCGAGGCTTGGGTAAGTTCCCTCGGCTGGGCGGTCGGGTGACGTCGGAGGCTGATCGGCCCGGCGGGACGGACGCATCATCGGCGGCATCGCCAATCGCGGCCCCAAGACGTCGCGGTAGGGTTCGCGCGGACCGTCGCGCTGTCTCGAACCGCCGCGGCGCTCGCGAGCGACCTGCGCGCGGCGGGGCGTCCAGTTCGATCGGCGTGCGTCGGGACCGTCCGGGGCCACCTCGATCAACCGTCGTCT
Source organism: uncultured Rhodovibrio sp. (assembly GCA_964422775.1). Classification (GTDB taxonomy): domain Bacteria; phylum Pseudomonadota; class Alphaproteobacteria; order Kiloniellales; family Rhodovibrionaceae; genus Rhodovibrio. The sequence continues at coordinate 4,010 of CAYRCO010000235.1, read as the reverse complement.
TGAACCCGCCCCCAATGGGCTGGCGCGAACGCGTCCCGCAGGTGGTGGGATCGATGTACCAGAGGCGAGGCGCAACGGAATCCAGCTGCCCGGCGATCCGGAACGCGGGATTGGGTACCGAAATCAAGGCCAAGCCTCCGCCACGTGTTTCAGGTGCTTGACCGGTTGATAGAGGCTGCAATGATATCTGTGAAACGGGTAGTTCCGAAATCAGTTATCGAAATTGCAAATGCCCCAGCTCGACACCGATCTTCTGAGAACGTTTCTGGCCATCGTAGAGGCCGGCAGCGTGACCGGGGGAGCACAACGTATCCACCGGTCCCAATCCGCGACCAGCCTGCAACTGAAACAGCTTGAGCAGTTGGTCGGCAGGCCGCTTCTCGTTCGGCATGGCCGGGGTGTGCTTCCAACCGCGGCCGGAGAGCGGCTCATGCTGGTCGCCCGGCAAGTCACCGGTGCTTTGGATGCCGCGTTGGCGAGTTTGCGTGCGGACGAGATCGCGGGCCGGCTGCGCATCGGTATCGCGGAAGATGTCGCGCGCGGGATGCTGGCCGACGTTCTGGCCGCCTTCTGCCGAGATCATCCGCGGATGGAACTGGAGGTGCATTGCGCGCTCGGCGATGGTTTCCGGGCCGCGCTCGCGCGAGGCCAACTCGACATGGCTGTTTACGAAACCCCTGAAATCGGTCCGAACCAGGAACGCCTTCACGCAGAACGGCTGGTCTGGATGGCGGCGCGCGCGCATGACGCGGCGCGCCGCCGGCCGCTGCCCGTCGCCGTGTTCGATCGGTCCTGCTGGTGGCGCGATGCGGCACACGCCGACCTTGTCGCCGGCGACTTCCCTTTTCATACGGTCTTCACAAGCGAGAGCGCAGCGGGCGTACGCGCGGCCGTCACCTCGGGCATGGCCGTGGCCCTGCTGAAAGAAAGCCTGAAAGGTGACGAGTTGATCGAACTTCCGGAAATCGCTCCGGGTCGGACGTCTCATCTGGTGCTCGACGTTGCGCCGGGCGCTCACGGCATCGCGCTCGATGCCCTCCGCCTGGCTGTCCGCCGGACCCTGCAACGATCGGATCCATCCGCGGGTTAGCTGTCCGGCCGAACTGGCACGGACGCCGAGTCCAGACGCCGCTGCCCGTTTCGCTCGTCACAGCGGCGGCTTGCATCCCCTGGCCTATGCCCCCGTCAGACGCGGGTTGTAAGCCCGCCGGCAGGTGCTATCGTCGGCGCTGGAGAACCGGAGCCGAATACCGCGCAGCAGCCGCGGGAGGGCCGGCCCCGGCCAGGCAAGGGAGGCCAAGCCATGGAGGGATCGCACACCGGCGGCGGCGGGCACGGGGCTCACCACGGGCCTAGCGGCCAAGGCGACCTCGCCGGGCAGTTCGACGTCCAGTTCGAGGCGACGCCGAACACCCTCGAGTCCTTCTGGATGCCGTTCACCTGGAACCGCGAATTCAAGCGCAAGCCCAAGGTGATCACCGGCGCCAAGGACATGCACTACACCAGCGACGACGGCCGGCAGGTGCTGGATGGCACCGCCGGGCTGTGGTGCGTCAACGCCGGTCACGGCCGCCAGCGGATCGTCGAGGCGGTGCAGCAGCAGGTCGCCCGGCTGGACTATGCGCCCGCCTTCCAGTTGAGCCACCCGCTCGCCTTCCAGCTGGCCAACCGGCTGATCGGCCTGGCGCCGGGTAATGGCGCGTTCGACCACGTGTTCTTCGCCAACTCCGGCTCCGAGGCGGTCGACAGCGCGCTCAAGATCGCGCTCGCCTACCACCGCGCCCGCGGCGAGGGCCAGCGCACCCGCCTGATCGGCCGGGAGCGCGGCTACCACGGGGTCGGCTTCGGCGGCATCTCGGTCGGCGGGATCGTCAACAACCGGCGCAAGTTCGGCCAGCTGCTCGCCGGGGTCGACCACCTGCCGCACACCCACCTGCCGGAGCACAACCGCTACTCCAAGGGCCAGCCGGAGCATGGCGCGCACCTGGCCGACGATCTGGAGCGGATCTGCACCCTGCACGGACCGGAGACGATCGCCGCGGTGATCGTCGAACCGCTGGCGGGCTCGACCGGCGTGCTGGTGCCGCCCAAGGGCTATCTGCAGCGCCTGCGCGAGATCTGCGACAAGTACGGCATCCTGCTGATCTTCGACGAGGTGATCACCGGCTTCGGCCGGCTTGGCACCGGCTTCGCCGCGGACTACTTCGGCGTCACCCCGGATCTGATCACGGTCGCCAAGGGGATCACCAACGGCACCGTGCCGATGGGCGCGGTGTTCTGCCGCAAGGGCATCTACGACGCCTTCATGGAGGAGGCCGATCAGGGCGGCGGCACGATCGAGCTGTTCCACGGCTACACCTACTCCGCCCACCCACTGGCCTGCGCGGCCGCGCTGGCGACCCTGGAGGTGTACAAGGAGGACGGCCTGTTCGAGCACGCCGCCAGCCTGGCGCCGAAATGGCAGGAGGCGGTGCATTCGCTGGCCGACCACCCGCACGTGATCGACGTGCGCAACCTGGGCCTGGTGGCGGGGATCGAGCTCGCCCCGCGCGAGGGCGCGCCCGGTATGCGCGGCTACGAGGTGTTCACCAACGCCTGGGAGGACGGCCTGCTGACCCGGGTGACCGGCGATATTCTGGCACTCTCCCCGCCGCTGATGGTGAGCGAACGGCAGATCGACCAGATGGTCGAGATGACCCGCAAGGCGCTCGACGCGACACCGTAAACACGCCGCCGACGGCGGCCCGGCAAGTAGCGCCCGCGTGTCCCCCGACACGCGGGCGTTTCCACAGCAGCAACCAACATTCCCGAGACGTAGAAGGACGAAGCAGATGCTGATCGGCGTTCCAAGCGAGGTGAAGGTGCACGAGTACCGGGTCGGCCTGGTGCCGGCGGGCGTGCGCGAACTGGTGCACCACGGCCACCAGGTGATGGTCGAAAGCGGCGCGGGTGTCGGGATCGGCATGTTCGACGCCGACTACAAGGACGCCGGCGCGACCATCGTGGACACGGCCGAGGCGGTGTTCGCCAAGGCCGACATGATCGTCAAGGTGAAGGAGCCGCAGGCGCGCGAGTACCAGCAGCTGTCCGAGGACCAGGTGCTGTTCACCTACCTCCACCTCGCCCCGGATAAGGAGCAGACGCAGGGGCTGGTCGACAGCGGCTGCACCGCGATCGCCTACGAGACCGTGACCGACGACCACGGACGCCTGCCCCTGCTGGCCCCGATGAGCGAGGTCGCCGGGCGGATGAGCGCGCAGGTCGCCGCCCACTGCCTGGAGAAGAACCAGGGCGGCAAGGGCGTGCTGATGGGCGGCGTGCCGGGCGTGCTGCCGGCCAACGTCGTGGTGCTCGGCTGCGGCGTCTCCGGCATGAACGCCGCGCGCATGGCGATGGGCATGCAGGCCAAGGTGTTCGCGATCGACAAATCGCTCGACAAGTTGAACGAGGTCGACCTCTACTTCGGCCGCGAGCTGGACACGCTGTATTCCACCGTCGACCACATCGAGAAGGCGGTCGAGGCCGCGGATGTGGTGATCGGCTGCGTGCTGGTGCCGGGTGCGGCCGCGCCCAAGCTCGTCACCCACGAGATGGTGCGCCGGATGAAGCCGGGCTCGGTCATGGTCGACGTGGCGATCGACCAGGGCGGCTGCTTCGAGACCTCCAAGCCGACCACCCACGACGAACCGACCTACGTCGTCGACGACGTGGTGCACTACTGCGTCACCAACATGCCGGGCGCGGTCGCGCGCACCAGCACCTTCGCGCTGACCAACGCCACGATGCGCTTCGTGCTGGCGCTCGCCGACAAGGGGGTGAAGCGCGCGCTCGCCGAGGACCCGCACCTGATGAACGGGCTGAACGTGCACAAGGGCCAGGTCACCTACAAGGCCGTGGCCGACAACCTGGGCTACGACTTCGTCGCTCCGCAGCAGGCACTGGGGTTCTAGGGGAGGATGCTGAAACGTGGAATCACGTTTCAGCTGAATCTTGCCCTCTCTTCAAAAAGT
>CAYRCO010000234.1:540-5194 GCA_964422775.1 uncultured Rhodovibrio sp. | reverse complement strand
TGGACGGTTGGCGGCCCGGCGCAGGTGCTCGACGAGAGTGAGGCGCTGTTCTGAGTAACCAACACTTACCAACGACGGGAGAATAGTACGGGTATGTACCGTCTGCCCGCGCGAAACCCGCGTCCCCGCACTGGTGGCCCAGTGGACACGAGGCCCGGACCGTCAGTCCCCCAGCCCGAGACCCGCCCCGTGGGTGATCGGCCGTGACGGAACCGAGTGACACAGCGGCGCCGGAGGCAAGCCCGATCGACACCGCTGGAATCGTCGAGGGGATCGACGACGGGATCGTGGTCGTCGACGCCGCCGGGAGGGTCGCGTTCGCCAACGCCGCCGTCGAGAGGGTCACCGGCCTCACCCGCGACCGACTCGTCGGCGAGCCGGTCGAACGACTCGCCGGGCTGGCCCAGGTCGACGCCGACGATTTCGAGCAGTTCGCCGGGGCGGTCGAGGCGCTGCTGGACGGCCAGGACACCGAGCGACGGGTGCTGGTCGAGACGACCGCCGACTCCGTGTCGCTGGAGGCCCGCCTGTCGCGGTGTGTCGAGGGAGGGTCCGTGGCCGTCGTCTGTGTCGTCCGCGACGTGACCGAGCGAGAGCGCACACTGGAGACGCTCGAACGCCAGCGCGAGGGGCTGCACCGCCTCTACCAGGTCGAAGCCGACGGGGACCTCTCCGTCGAGGACCGCGTCCGGCGGGTGCTGGAGGTGGGTCGCGAGTACCTCGATCTGCCCTTCGGGTTCCTGACGTCGGTCGACGGGGAGCGCCAGGAGATGGTCCACGCGGTCGGCCTCGGCGACCGGATACAGTCCGGCGATTCCTGGGACCTGGAACAGTCCTTCTGCCGGCGGACCGTCGAGAGCCCCGATCCCGTCGCGATACGGGACGCCAGCGAGGCACTCGACGGGGACGAACCCGACGGGTACGGCTTCGGGCTGAGCTGTTACATCGGGACGAAGATCGAGGTGGGTGGGGAACTCTACGGCACCTTCTGTTTCGCCGCCGCGGACGCCCGCGACAGGGAGTTCAGCCCCGTCGAACGGGAGTTCGTCAGGCTGCTGGGCCAGTGGAGCGGGCACGAACTCGAACGCCAGCGGTTCGAGCGCCGGCTGGCGGCGCTCAACGACGTCGCCGGGGAGTTGCTGATGGCCGAAACCGTCGAGGAGATCGCCGACATCGCCGTCGCGACGGCGGAGGAGGTGTTCGACCTGCCGGTGACGGCCTGCTGGACCTACGACGCGTCCGCGGGGGCGCTCCGTCCCGTCGCCGAGACCGGGGAGTGTCTCCGGGTCATCGGCGAGGCGCCGACGTTCGAGCGCGGCGAAGGGCTGGTCTGGGAGAGTTTCGACGCGGGTGAGATCAGGGTCTACGAGGATCTGCGCGACCGACCCGAGCTGTACAACCCGGAGACCCCGCTGCGCTCGGAAGTGCACGTGCCGCTGGGCGAGTACGGCATGCTCGTCAGCGGCTCGACGGAACCCCGCGGTTTCGAGGACGCCGACGTCGAACTGCTGGAACTGCTGGGCGCGGTCGTCCGGGACGCGCTCGCTGCCGTCGAGCGCGAGAAGTCCCTCGCGGAGCGCGGCGAGGCGCTCCAGCGACAGAACGAGCGCCTCGAGGAGTTCGCCCGCGTCGCGGCACACGACCTCCGGAACCCCCTGGCGGGCGCGGTGGGATTCCTCGAAGTCGCGCGCGAGACCCACGACGACCGCCACTTCGACCGCGTCGAGGGGTCCCTCGACCGGATGCGGGACCTCATCGACGAGCTCCTCGACATCGCCCGCGGGACCCGTCAGGCGGTCGACCCCCGCGAACTGGTCCTGGCGGACCTCGTCGAAGAGGCGTGGTCGTACCTCGACGCGCCGGCGGCCACCCTCGAGATCGCGGACGACCTCGGGAACTGCTACGCCGACGAGACGCGGCTCCTCCAGCTGTTCGGGAACCTCTTTCGCAACGCGGTCGAACACGTCGGCGATGACGTCACCGTCGAGGTCGGGCCGCTACCCGAGGGCGGGTTCTACGTGGCCGACGACGGGCCGGGACTCCCCCCGGAGACCAGGGAAGCCGTCGAAATCCACGGCCAGGCGGTCTCGGCGACGGGAACCGGCATCGGGCTCGGGAGCGTCGTCGACGTCGTGGAGGCCCACGGCTGGGACCTGACGCTCGCCGACGCCGCGGGCGGCGGGGCGTGCTTCGAGATACGGACGGGTGGAACATGACACACGACATCGTCATCGCGGACGACGACGACACCATCCGGGAGCTCGTCGAGTACAAACTCTCCAGCGGGGACCGGTCGGTGACCGCGTTCGCGAACGGCCGGGAGTGCTGGGAGTACCTCGAGGCGGCAGAGCCGCCGGACCTGGTCGTCCTGGACGTGATGATGCCCGGGCTGACGGGCATCCAGATCCTCGAACGGATCCGAGACGACGAGGAACTGTCGGACGTGCCGGTCATCCTGCTGACCTCGCGGGGCCGGGAGGAACACGTCGTCGAAGGGTTCGAGCGCGGCGCCACCGACTACATGACCAAACCCTTCAGCCCGAACGAACTCGTCGCCCGGGTGTCCTCGCGGTTGCGGTGACCCCGCGATGGCGCCTCTCACCGACTTGCTGTTGCTCGACGTCGCAGTCGGCCTCGCCCTGCTCGCGGCGCTCGTCGGTGCCGTCACCCTCCTGCAGGCCGTGCGGTTCGACCGCCGCGACCGCCGGAACGAAGCGGTCCGGGACCGCCTGCGCGGTCCGCTGCTGGAACGGCTGTTCGCCGACGAACCCGGCTGGGAGGCGTGGGTCGGGGACCTCTCGGGGCGGGAACGTCGACAGCTCCGGGTCCTGCTCGCGGATCACCTGCGGAAGCTCCGGGGAACCGAACACGCGCGGCTGTGTGACCTCGCCCGCGTCCTCGGCGTCCAGCGCGAGGCACGCCGCAACGTCGCGGCCGGCCGGGACCTGTTCCAGTCGCTGACGTGGCTCGCCCTGCTGAAGGAACCGGTCGATCCCGCCGTCCTCGAGTCGACCTGCACCGACACGCGAACCCACCGGGCGGCGGCCGCGCGGGTCCTCCACGCGAGCGACCACCCCCAGGCGGGAACCGCGGGGACGGACCTGCTGCTGGGCGAGGGGGACGAACCGCTGTCGGCCTTCGGCCTCGATACGCTGTACCGCCTCAACGAGGGCGCCGAGACGCCACTCCTCCCGGCCCTGTCGGACCCCGAGCGGCCGCTGGCCGAGTCGGTGCTGGTCCAGGCCCTCGTCGCGCTCCGGTACTGCCACGTCGACCAGCCCGCCGGACGCTTCGAGTGGCTCCCGGCCCTGCTCGGGCACGACTCGCCGCGGGTGCGTGCGGCGGCGGTCGGCACGCTCGAACGCCACGGCTGGCGCGCCGCCGTGCGCGACCGGGTCGACGTCGAGGCCCTGCTGGCGGACCCGGAGCCGTCCGTCCGGTACGACACCTACCTGCTGCTGGCCGCGTGGGGCACCGAGGCGTCCGCCGGGTGGATCCGGACCGGCTTCGACGCTCCCGACGACCGCGAGGTGCTGACGGCCGTCAGGGCCCTGTTCGTCCATCCCCGCGCCGAGCTCCCCGACGCCGAGGGGCGGGTCGGCCCGTTCGTCGAGTGGGTCCGCGCCGACGCCGCCGTCAGCGGGCCCCGCAACCGCGTCTGGGGGGTGGGAACGGCGTGGTCGTGAGCGTCGACAGCGCGATCGAGGTGGCCATCGCCGCGACCGCCTGGTTCTTCCTCGCGTATTTCCTGCTGGTCAACGGGAGCTACCTGCTGATCCACGCCGCCGCGCTGGTCGGTATCCGCCGGGACGTCCGCGAGCGCCGGGTCGACCCGGCCTACGAGATCGCCGATAGCCCTGTCATCCCCGGCATCGCCATCCTCGTGCCGGCGTACAACGAGGAGACGGTCATCGCGTCGAGCATCCGGTCGCTGTTGAGCGTCGAGTACCCCGACTTCGAGATCGTCGTCGTCAACGACGGCTCGACCGACGGGACCCTCCAGCGGCTCCGGGACGCGTTCGACCTCCGGCGCGTCGAGGCCGACTACCCCCTCGACCTCCCGTGTGAGCGCGTCCGGGCCGTCTACCGGGCCGCCGACGCCGACCTCGTCGTCCTGGACAAGGACAACGGCGGGAAGGCCGACGCGCTCAACGCGGGCGCGTTCTTCACCGACCAGCCGCTGTTCTGTGCGGTCGACGCCGACACGGTCGTCGAGCGCGACGCGTTGCTCTCGGTCGTCCGGCCGTTCCTCCGGGAGCCGGGCCGGATGGTCGCGACCGGCGGGGCGGTCCGCGTCGCCAACGGCTGTACCATCCGGGACGCCGTCGTCGAGTCGGTCCGCCTCTCCGGGAAGCGGCTGGTGAACCTCCAGACCATGGAGTACCTCCGGGCGTTCCTCGCGGGCCGGATCGGGCTGAGCGTCACGAAGAACCTCCTCATCATCTCGGGGGCCTTTGGCCTCTTCCGGACGAGCGCGGTCCGCGAGATCGGCGGCTACGAGACGGAGACGGTCACCGAAGACATGGAACTGGTCGTCCGGCTCCACCGCCACTTCGCGGCCGGGGACGACCCCTACCGCGTCGAGTTCGTCCCCGACGCCGTCGTCTGGACGGAGGTCCCCGAGTCCCGGACGGTGCTCGCACGCCAGCGGAAT
>CAYRCO010000234.1:0-530 GCA_964422775.1 uncultured Rhodovibrio sp. | reverse complement strand
GGTACCGCGGGCTCCTGGAGACGCTTTTCATCCACCGCGGCATGATCGGCCGCCGGCGCTACGGCAGCGTCGGCCTGCTCGCGTTGCCCTTCTTCGTCCTCGTCGAGGCGCTCGGGCCGCTCGTCGAGGGGATCGGGTACGCCTTCGTGCCGCTCGCGCTCGTGTTCGGCCTGCTGAACGTTCCGTTTTTCCTCCTGTTCGTGGCCGTCGCGGTGGGGCTTGGCACGCTCATGTCCTGGCTCAGCGTCTACACCGAGGTGAGCAGCTTCCGCCGGTACACCCGACCGCGGGACGTCGCCGCCATCCTGGGCTACGGCCTCGTCGAGAACGTCCTCTACCGGCAGTGGAAGTCCCTCGTCGCCTGGCGGGCGCTCGTCCAGTTCCTCCGCGGTGACTCCTCCTGGGGCGAGATGACCCGCGTCGGGCTCGAAGACTGACAACGAGAGGCCTATGCCGGTCCAGCCCAACCCACAGACATGCACGTCGCCGTCCTCGGTGCCGGCTACGCGGGCGTCGCCCTCGCGCGGAAA
>CAYRCO010000233.1:3125-5232 GCA_964422775.1 uncultured Rhodovibrio sp. | reverse complement strand
AATCCCGCAAAGCGAGGCGCCCTGATGACAGCCGTACATCCCCGGGAAATCGCCGTCCTAGGCGGCGGGCTGGCGGGGCTCAGCCTGGTGCTGCAGCTGCTCGACCGCGGCGTCACCGCGCGGATCACGATTGTCGAGCCGCGCCAGAGCTACACCGACGATCGGACCTGGTGCTTCTGGGATACCGACGACCACCCGTTCCGCCACCTGATCGCCGATCGCTGGTCCAGCTGGCAGGTCCACGACCGGACCAACCGGCACGACTGCGGCGACGGCACCTACGCCTACGCCCGCCTGTCGAGCGGGGACGTCTACGATTACGCCCTCGCGCGGATCGCGCAGGCGCCGAACGTGCGGCTGTGGCGCGGGACGCGGGTGCACACCCTGACCGGCCGGCGCGTGCACACCGATGCCGGAACGCTGGACGCCGATCTGGTCTACGACGGCCGCCCGCCCCGCCTGCCGGAAACCGCGGCTGGCCCGCGCCTGCTGCAGCAGTTCGTCGGCCGGCGGATCCGCACCGCTCGCGACACGTTCGATCCGTCCAGCTGCACGCTGATGGACTTCCGCCTGCCGCAGGAGGACGGCATCGCCTTCCTGTACGTCCTGCCGCACAGCCGGCGCGAGGCGCTCGTCGAGGCGACCGTGTTCGCGGCCCAGCGCATCCCGGCGGGCCGGTTGGACGGGATGCTGGACGACGCGCTCGCCGCCCGGATCGATGCCCCGGTCGAGACGCTTGGACAGGAGCGCGGTGCGATTCCGATGGTACCAAACCTGGGCGAGGCGTCGCCCGCGCCGGGGGTGATCCCGATCGGCACCCGCGCCGGCGCGCCGCGCGGGTCGACCGGCTACGCTTTCCTGCCGATCCAGCGGCACAGCCGCGCGCTCGCGGAGCGTGTCGCACGCGGCGACCCGGGCCCGGTCAAGATGCGCGGGCGCCTGACCGACTGGCTGGACCGGGTGTTCCTGGCCCGGCTGATCGACCGCCCCGACGCCGCGCCCGACGACTTCGGCCGGCTGTTCGGGCGCGTGCGCGCCGACCGGCTGGTTCGATTCCTGATGGAACGCGGCGGGGTGGTGGACCACCTGCGGGTCATGGCCGCGCTGCCAACCGGGGCCTTCCTGCGCCACGCCGCAGCGGTTAGTCTCCCGGCCGCGCTGCGGCCCCGGCCGCGCGTCCCAGCCCACGAACCTGCCGAGCCCGAAAGTCCCGTCCCGCGTTCATGACCCTTGCCGCCGCCGCCGAGATTCCCGCCGCCTGGCAACGCGGCCACCGTTTGGCCGCCCTCACGCTCACGGCGGGACTGCTGGCGGTCGGACTGTGGGACACGCCGGGGATCACCGGGCAGCTGATCGTGCTCGCGCTCACGGTGGCGCTCTTGGGCCTGCCGCACGGCGCGGTCGACCATCTGCAGGGCCGCGATCTGCTCGCCGGGCGCGCCGGCGGCGCGTGGCCGGCGGTGTTCGCCGGTCTCTACGTCGGCGCGGCGCTGCTGGTGATCGCCGCCTGGGCGCTGGCGCCGCCGGTGCTGCTGGTGGCCTTCCTGGCGCTGGCCGTCGTGCACTTCGGGGCGGAGGACGTGGAGCAGGACCGCCTGCTCCCCACACGCGCCGGCCGCCTGCTCGAGGGGCTGCTGCGCGGCGCGATCCCGGTCGCCGGGCCGGTGCTGTTCCACCCCTCCTCGACCGGGCAACTGTTCTCGCTGCTCACGCCCGCCACCTCACTCCAGACGATCTTCGGCGTGCTGCAGGCCGCCGCCCTGCCCGCGACCGTGCTGCTGTCGGGGGCGAGCCTGCTGATGATCTGGGCGGCCTGGCGCAACCGCGGCCTGCTGGCGGCGGAACTGGGCGCGCTGTTGTTGCTGGTGGCGGTATTGCCGCCGCTGCTCGCCTTCGCCGGCTACTTCTGCTTCTGGCATTCGCCCCGGCACAGCCTGAGCGTGATCGCCCGCCTGACGCCGACCGAGTTCCCCGCCGGCCTGCGCCGCTTCACTGTAAGCGCGATCGCGCTCACCAGCATAACCATCGCCCTCGCCGCGCTCGCCTGGATCCTGCTCGACGGCGCCAGCCAGCCGGCGCAGGCGAGCGTGCAGGTGATCTTCGTCGG
>CAYRCO010000233.1:0-3025 GCA_964422775.1 uncultured Rhodovibrio sp. | reverse complement strand
ACCAGCTTCGAGGTCGCCTCGACCTCGGCCTCGGGCACCTCGAACAGCAGTTCGTCGTGGACCTGCAGGAGCATCCGCGCGCTGAGACCCGCGTCGGCGAGCGCGCGCGGCAGGCGGATCATCGCGCGCTTGATGATGTCGGCGGCGGAGCCCTGGATCGGGGCGTTGATCGCCGCGCGCTCGCTGAACGCCCGGCGGCCCGGCTGCTTCGACTTGATCTCCGGCAGGTAGATCCGCCGGCCGAACAGCGTCTCGACGTAGCCGTGCTCCTTGGCGAAGGACTTCTTGGCGTCCATGAAGCCTTTGATCGCCGGGTAGCGCTCGAAATAGGTGTCGATGTAGCGCTTCGCCTCGCCCTGCTCGATGCCCAGGTTCTGCGCGAGGCCGTAAGGGCTGATGCCGTAGATGATGCCGAAGTTGATCGCCTTGGCCTGCCGGCGCACCGACGGGTCCATCCCCTCCACCGGCACGCCGAACACCTCGCTCGCGGTCATCGCGTGGATGTCGGCGTCGTCGCGGAAGGCCTGCTGCAGGCTTTTCTCCTCGGCCATGTGGGCGGCCAGGCGCAGCTCGATCTGGGAGTAGTCGACGCTTAAGAGCGTGTGCCCGCTCTCCGCGACGAACGCCTGGCGGATCGCCCGGCCCTCCTCGGTGCGGATCGGGATGTTCTGCAGGTTGGGATCGGTCGAGGACAGCCGTCCCGTGCTCGCCACCGCCTGCTGGAAGGCGGTGTGGACCCGGCCAGTGTCGGGGTTGATCTCGTCCTGCAGGGCGTCGGTGTAAGTCGACTTCAGCTTCTGGATCTGCCGCCAGTCGAGCACGCGCGCGGGCAGGTCGTGGCCCTGGTTGGCCAGCGTCTGCAGCACCTCCGCGTCGGTCGAATAGGCGCCCGACTTGCCCTTGCGCTGGCCCTGCAGGCCCATCTCGTCGAACAGGATCTCGCCCAGCTGCTTGGTCGAGCCGACGGTGAAGCGCTTGCCGGCCAGCTGGTAGATCCGCTCCTCCAGCTGCGCCATACGCTCGCCGAAGTCGCGGCTCATCTCCTTCAGCACCGCCGGATCGACCTTGACCCCGGCGCGCTCCATATCGGTCAGCACCTGGGAGAGCGGGCGCTCCAGCGTCTCGTAGACGCTCACCATCTTCTCCGGCAGCAGCCGCGGCTTCAACAGCGCGTGCAGGCGGAAGGTGATGTCCGCGTCCTCCGCCGCGTAGTCGAGCGCCTTGTCGAGCGCGACCTTGTCGAAGGTTACCTGCTGCTTGCCGGTACCGGCGACGTCCTTATAGGGGATCGTCGTGTAGCCCAGGTGGTGCCGGGCCAGTTCGTCCATGCCGTGGCCGTGCTGCCCGCCTTCCAACACGTAGGACAGCAGCATGGTGTCGTCGATCGGCGCGATCTGGAGCCCGTAGCGCGCCAGCACCACCCGGTCGTACTTGATGTTCTGCCCGATCTTGAGCGTGCCCGGGTCTTCCAGGAGCGGCTTCAGCGCCTCAAGCGCCGCGTCGAAATCGACCTGGTTCGGCGCGCCGTTGCCGGCGAGGTCGAGCTCGCCCGCGCCCTCGCCCGTGTGCGCGAGCGGGACGTAGCAGGCCCGCCCGGGCGCGGTGGCGAGCGAGATGCCGACCAGTTCCGCGCTCAGCGCGTCGAGCGAGGTGGTCTCCGCGTCGAACGCGACCAGGCCCTTGTCGAACGCCTCCGCGATCCAGGCGTCCAGACGGTCCTGGGTCTGCACCAGCTCGTAGTCCGCCTCCGCCTCGTCCGGGGCGGGCTGGTCCGACTTTTCGCCCTCCAGGTCCAGGCGCGCGAGCAGCGAGGTGAAGGCCTGCTCCTCCAGCCAGCCCTTGAGCACCTGGGGGTCGGGCTCCCGGGCGCGCAGGTCCGCTAGGCCATGGGTGAGATCCATTGCGTCGTCCAGGCGGACCAGCTGCTTGGAAATCCGCGCCTGCTCGGCATAGGTCTCCAGGTTCTCGCGGCGCTTCTTCTGCTTGATCTCGTCCGTGCGGGACAGCAGCGTCTCGAGGTCACCGTAGGTCTGAATCAGTTCGGCGGCGATCTTCTGGCCGATGCCCGGCACGCCCGGGATGTTGTCGACCGAATCGCCCCACAGCGCCTGCACGTCGACCACCTTTTCGGGCACGACGCCGAACTTCTTTTCAACGTCTTCCGGGCCGATCACCCGCCCGTCCATCGGGTCCATCATGTCGACCCCGGGGCGGATCAGCTGCATCAGGTCCTTGTCCGAGGAGACGATCGTGACGGCCGCGCCCTGCTGCTCGGCGAGCTTGGCGTAGGAGGCGATCAGGTCGTCGGCCTCGTACCCCTCCTCTTCGATCGAGGGGATGTTGAAGGCGCGCACCGCCTCCCGGCACAGCGGGATCTGCGGGGCCAGGTCCTCCGGCATCTCAGGCCGGTTGGCCTTGTACTCGGGGTAGATGTCGTTGCGGAAGCTGTGGCCGCTCGCATCGAAGATCACCGCGATCGCCTCGCGGTCGCCGATGTCGCGCAGCAGCTTCAGAAGCATGTTGGTGAAGCCGTAGACGGCGAAGGTCGGCGTGCCGTCGGGGCGTGTCATCGTCGGCGGCAGCTTGTGGTAGGCCCGGAAAATGTAGCCGGACCCGTCGATCAGATAGAGGTGGCGGACGCCGGACTTTCCTTCTGCGTTGCCCGGGGCCGCCTCGGTCGCCGCCGACGCGGTGCCGCTCCCGGCCGCTGCTTGACTGTCCGCCTGCTGGGCGCTGCTGTCGCTCGCCATGACGTGTGTGCGCTGCTCCGCCGGATGCTTTCGGGGGGCCGGGTGCGTTTCGCGAAGAATAGGGGCCGCACCCGTGAGGACGCCTAGTGGCCGTGGCCGACCTTGGCGCCCTCCTTGAGGATGTAACGGCGGCCGCAGTAAGGGCAATCGACCTGCCCGCGGCCTTCCATGTTGAGGAACACGCGCGGGTGGCCCAGGGCGGGGTTCGGGCCGCCGTCGCAGGCGACCGTGTCGGCCTCGACGTACACCGTCTCGACTGGCTGCATGAAGGCTCG
>CAYRCO010000232.1:0-5316 GCA_964422775.1 uncultured Rhodovibrio sp. | reverse complement strand
ACCTCCAGCATGCTGCGGAAGCCGACGGCGAACACCAACAGCCAGATCGTCGGCCGCACCAGGGCCGCGATCAGACGCGAGCGCTGCTTGAGGAAGCGCAACCCCTCCCGCCATAGAATCCCGGTCAGGGCGTTGAGATAGGCGCGCGGGCCGAGGACGCGGTCAGGCAACCGCGCCTCCGGCCGGTTGCGGCGGCGTCTCGGTGGTCAAACGGTCGAACGCGGCGGCGATTTCCTCAGCCCCCGACGCGTCGAGGACATCGGCCAAGGTGCCGGCGGCTGCGATGCGCCCGCCGGCAAGCACCACGAGGTCGTCTTCCGGCCAGACCTCGTCGATTAGGTGCGTCGTCCAGAGCACGCTCGTGCCCTGCTCGACCGCGAGCCGGTGGACTTCCGCGACCAGCGCCTTGCGGCTCGGGATGTCGAGGCCGACGGTCGGCTCGTCCAGCAGCAGGAACGGCGGATCGTTCAAGAGCGCCCGTACCAATTCGGCCCGACGCCGCTGCCCACCGCTCAGGCTGCGGACGGTCCGCCGGGCCAAGTCGGATAGGCCGAACTGCGCCAGCAGGTGTCCGCCCCGGCGCTTGGCTGTGGCCGGGCCGTGGCCGTGGAGGGCGGCGAAATAGATCAGGTTTTGCTGCACGCTGAGGTCGAGGTCGAGCGACGGCTCCTGCAGCACCAGGCCCATCCGGCTAAGCGCGCCTGCGCGTGCCCGAATGAGGTCGTGCCCCAACACCCGCACGGATCCAGCGTGCGGGCGCAGCAGACCGCACAGGCACTGGACCAGCGTCGTCTTGCCGGCGCCGTTCGGCCCGAGCAGGACGGTAACCCGGCCGGCACGCGTCCGGAAGCTCACGTCTGCGAGCGCGAAACCGGTCGGTCGCGCGAACGTCAGCCCGTCCACCTCCAGCGCCGCTGGATGCTCACTCTCCACCACGTTCAAGGCTCTCTCACGGTTTGCAGGGGACCGAGGTCCGAGACGGGCATTAGAGCGCGTTCGACGGGCGATGCCGAGGTCAAATCGTCCCGCGTCCCCGTCCCCGAGCCTGGGCGCGCCGCGGTAAGATAGGTCAAGCAGTCAGGATGCAAGGTCGGCGTGCAATCGGTTCCTGTATAGTTGTGGTCGTTTTTGGTGCAGATGTCCGAAATTGCTAGAAATGCTGCGGCTGCGAAATACCACTGAGGACTAGTCGTGCATTTTTCGTGTTCGACTCCGAAACGGTGCGTGCTAACGTTCTGCGTCTCTCGACTAATGGTTCTTTGGTCGAGGCCAAAAAAGCGAACGGCCGGCGGGCGATAGCATGAACGCTCGACCGGCCCGCCAAGGGGAGCGTAGGTATGCACTATATGAAGGCATTGGCGGCGGCTGTCGTCTCCGCCGGCCTCGCCGCCGCACCGGCTGCGGCGCAGGACGCCAACGAAAATCTCGACAAGCTGGGGCAGTTCAAGAAAACCGGCACACAACCCGGCCAGCAGGTCGATCAGGAGACGCAGTACTCGCAGAACATCCGCGACAAGGTGATCTCCAGGATCAAGCTGCCGGAGGGCTTCCAGATCGAGTTGTTCGCCGTCGCGCCCGACGCGCGCCACATGGCCGTCGGACGCAACAAGGCGACCGTCTGGATCGGTACCCGCAAGCGAACCGTCTGGGCCGCCACCGACCGCGACATGGACAACGTCGCCGACACGGTGGAGGAGTTCAGCCCGAGCGTGAACTTCGATATCCCGAACGGCGTCTGCTACACCGCCGACGGCTTCCTCTACGTCGCCGAGCGCAACCGCGTGCTGATGTTCCCGGCGGCGGAATTCTTCATGGAGAGCCCGGACACGGTCGCCGTTCCGGTGGTGCCGCAGGGCGAGCTGATCCCGGCGGAAGAGGAGTCCTACAACCACACCGCCCGGGTCTGCGCCATCGGGCCGGACAACAAGCTCTACGTCGCGCTCGGCCAGCCGTTCAACGTCGCTCCGGCTGAAAAGGTGGCGATGTACGACGAAGCCGGGATCGGCGGGATCATTCGCATGAACCGCGACGGCACCGACCGCGAGGTGGTGGCGACGGGTGTGCGCAATTCTGTCGGCATGGCGTTCAACCCGGCTGACGGCGTGCTCTGGTTCACCGACAACCAGGTCGACGGCATGGGTGACGAGACGCCTCCGGGCGAGCTTAACAAGATGGCGCAGGCCGGTATGTGGTACGGCCACCCGTACTACGGCGGCGGCGAGGTCCGGACCAACGAGTACAAGGACGCCGAGATCCCCGAGGACAAGATGAGCCGCTACGTCGGCCCGCAGATCGAGTACCGGGCCCACTCGGCCAACCTCGGCATGATGTTCTACTCCGGCAACCAGTTCCCGGATAAGTACAAGGGCGCGATCTTCAACGCCCAGCACGGCTCCTGGAACGCCACCACACCGCGCGGCGCCCAGGTCAACGTGACCTACCTCGACGAGGAGGGGAACGCCATCAAGACCGAGCCCTTCGCCACCGGCTGGCTGAACGAGAACGGCATCTACCTGGGCCGGCCGGTCGACGTTGAGCAGTACGTCGACGGCTCGATCCTGGTTTCCGACGACAAGGCGGGTGTCGTCTACCGCATCTCCTACGTCGGCGACTGATGCCGCAGCAGTGCCTGATGCCGGTCGTGCGGGGCCGAACCGGTCCCGCGCGCCGGTCGCGTCCCAAGGCTGGCATGCGACCGGGTCTTTTGCTCATGGTCGCCGCCGTCTCGCTCGCTTGGTTCGCCGCCCCGGCGGCGGCCGATCCGGCGGAAACGGTGAAGACCAAGGGCTGCGCGACCTGTCACGGGATGGACGGGCAGGGGACATCGCCGATGTTCCCCAACTTGGCCGGCCAGTCCGAGGTCTATCTGGAGCAGCAGCTCAAGGCGTTCCGCTCCGGCCGCCGGCAGGCCGCGCAGATGAGTATCGCCGTGCAGAACCTGAGCGATCAGGACATCAGGGACCTGGCCGCCTACTACGCCGACCTGAGACCCTGCGGGAGCTGAGCGCCCCCGCAGTCACCGCGCGCGGCGTTGTCCTGCGGGCCGATGACGCGCACACTGTGGCCCTAGAAGTCATGCGTTAAGGAGATCCACCATGACCAAGAAGACCTGGAGTGCCCCGAAGGTGGTCGAGCTGTCCGCCGCGATGGAGATCAATTGCTACGCCTGCGCCGAGAGCGCGCGCTAGTCCTCGACCGACTGGGATGACCACCGCCGGCCCGCCCGTGCCTGAGACGATCGTCGGAGGACAGCGATCTTGCGTCTGATCGTTCTCGGGGCGGCGGCCGGCGGGGGCTTCCCGCAATGGAATTGCGCTTGCGCCAACTGCCGGCGCGCCCGGGCGGGCGACCCGGCGGCGCCGCCGCGCACGCAGTCGTCGCTCGCCGTTTCGGCGGACGGGGTGCGGTGGCTGATCCTCAACGCCTCGCCCGACCTGCGCCAGCAGATCCTGATGACCCCGGCGCTGCATCCCCGTGCGGACGCCGGGCTGCGCGACAGTCCGATCGCGGCCGTCGCGGTCACCAACGGCGACGTCGACCATACCGGCGGCCTGATCAACCTGCGCGAGGGCTGGCCGTTCAGCCTTTACGCGCACGCGCGCCTGCACGCCGCGCTGGACGCCAACCCGGTGTTCCAGGTGCTGAACCCGGAGGTCGTGGCGCGCCGCAATCTGCCGCTCGACGTGCGCACGTCGATCACGGACGCGGCGGGCGCGGAGATCGGCCTCGCGGTCGAGACGTTCGCCGTGCCGGGCAAGGTCCCGCTCTACCAGGAACGCGCCCGCGATGACGGCGATTTCGCGGGCGAGACCGGGGATACCGTCGCCGTACAGCTGATCCAGCCCGGCCATGACGCGCGCGTGTTCTACGTCCCGAACTGCGCCGACCTGGACGCCGCCACCGCGCGCCGACTTGAAGGGGCCGATTTGGTGTTTTTCGACGGCACGCTCTATCACGACGACGAGATGATCACCGCCGGCCTGGGGCAGAAGACCGGCCGGCGCATGGGCCACATGCCGATCGCCGGGCCGGGCGGCAGCCTGCAGGCGCTCGCCGGGCTCGGCATCAAGCGGGGCGTCTTCGTCCACATCAACAACTCCAACCCGGTCCTGTGTGCCGACTCGCCCGAACGCGCGGCGGTCGAGGACGCCGGCTGGGAGATCGCGGCGGACGGCTTGGAGCTGATGGCATGAGCGCCTTCCCGCCGATCGCCGACCCGCAGGCCGAGGGCCGCACCTATACGCCGGCGGAGCTCGAGACCGCGCTGCGCCAGCTGGGCGAGCAGCGCTACCACGTCCATCACCCCTTCCACCGGCTTCTCCACGCGGGCGAGCTGAGCAAGGGGCAGGTGCAGGCCTGGGCGCTCAACCGCTACTGCTACCAGGCGGCGATCCCGCGCAAGGACGCGGCCCTGATCGCACGCACCGACGATCCGGCGCTGCGCCGGGAATGGCGGCGGCGGCTGGTCGACCACGACGGCGAGGCGCCCGGCGACGGCGGGCTCGCGCGCTGGCTCAAGCTGGCGGACGGGCTCGACCTCGACGTCGCGGCGGTGCGCAGCCAGGAGTGGGCGCTGCCCGCCACCCGCTTCGCCTGCGAGGCCTACGTGCGGTTCGTCGCGGACAGAAGCCTGCTGGAAGCCGTCGCGAGTTCGCTTACTGAACTGTTCTCGCCCAAGATCATCTCGCAGCGCGTGTCGGGCATGCTGGCGAACTACGACTTCGTGAGCGAAGAGACGCTGGCCTACTTCAACGCGCGCCTGACCCAGGCGCCGCGCGACGCCGACTGGGCGCTGGATTACGTCAAGCAGCAGGCGCGCACGCCGGCCGAACAGACAGCCGCGCTCAGGGCGCTCAAGTTCAAGTGCGACGTCTTGTGGGCGATGCTGGACGCGCTTTACCACGCCTACGTCGCCCCGGGGCACATCCCGCCCGGCGCTTTCGACCCGGAGGCGGTATGAGCGCGGCCCTCACCGCCGACAGCGTGCCGCGCCTCGCGACAGGCGTGCGGTTGAAGGACGACAAGGCGCGCGGACAAACGGTGCTGCTGGCGCCCGAACGTGTGCTGGTGCCGGATGCCACAGCCGTGGAGGTGCTGCAGCGCCTGGACGGCCGGCAGAGTGTGGCCCAGCTGTCCCAGACACTGGCCGCGGAGTACGACGCGCCCGCCGACACCATCCAGGCCGACGTGCTGGACATGCTGGCCGACCTCGCGGAGAAGGGGTTCGTCGAGGCATGAGCGCGCACGACACAGCCGCCAAGCCGCCGCCCGGAGCGCCGCCCGGACCGCCTTTGGGCCTGCTGGCCGAGTTGACCC
>CAYRCO010000231.1:0-5327 GCA_964422775.1 uncultured Rhodovibrio sp. | reverse complement strand
GCATTTAGGCACGCGGGACCGACCCGAAGCTGCCGCGATTTAGGTGTAAAGCAAGCCATTAGAAACCTTGGGTGTGGTACGCCGCACCGTACCAACCTGGAAGCCACAGCACATGACCGGCCGACTAATCCCTTCAACCAACGCGCGGTCGGCCGTATCGAACGACGGCGACAGACCGCGGGCGGCTGGCGGCATCGACGCGGCCGCGCTCGGCCCGTGCGAGCCGCCACGCCGACGACCGTCACCGCCCTTCAAACACCAGCCGCAGCCCCAGTAGCGCCAGGAAACCGCCGCAGGTCCGGTCGATCCACGCCTTGGCGCGGGCGTAGCCGCGGCGCAGGCGCGCCACGCCGAAGGCGTAGGCGACGGCGGTGTACCAGCCGACCTCGTTGACGCAGACGATCGCGATCACCGCCGCCTGCACCCAGGGAGACGGGTTCGCCGGCAGCAGGGTGACGAAGATCGAGCCGAAGAAGACGGCCACCTTCGGGTTCGCCAACTGGGTCAGCAGGCCGAGCCGCACGGCCGCGACCGCCCCCTTGGCCAACCCCTGCGTACCGCCGTCCGTGTCCGCGAGCGCGCCGTCGAGCGCGACCGGTTCGCGGGCGTGGCGCCACATCATGTAGGCGATATAGAGCAGGAACGCCGCACCCGCGACCTTCATCCCGGTGTACAGCCAGGGCGCGAGCGCGAACAGGACGCTGAGGCCGAACAGCGCGGCCAGCGACCAGACCAGCGTGCCCAGGCCGAGGCCGAAAGCCACCCGCGTGCCCTGGGCGCGCGACCCGGCGATCGCGCTGCGCGCCACCACGAGCAGGCTCGGCCCGGGTGAAATGACCGCCAGCAGATGCACGAACCACAGCGTGAGGAGGGCGGCGAGCGTCTCCATGCGTGTCCTTTCGGGCTGGGGCGCGAAACCAAGCGGGCCGGCTTATGCCGCGCGCCAGCGCGTCTGTCGAGCCGTCGCGGCTTGGCCCGCTGCTCAGCCCGCAGTGTCGCCGCTGCCGGCGACCTGGGTCGGCGTCCCCTGCACCACCAGGCAATCCATCCCCCGGCGCTTCAGCTGAGTGCAGGCCCGCTCGGCCGCCCGGCCGCTGAGGCCGGTCACGCGCGCCCGGTAGAGATCCCGTTCGCCGGATCGAGACACCCGGCGGATGCCCCCGGCCAGCGCTTGACTGGCTTCTTCCAGCGCGCGCTTGGCGGTACGCGCCGCGGCGGCTTGGCTGGCGAACGCGCCCACCTGCACGGCGTAGCTGCCGCGCCCGGGCTTGACATGCGGCACTGGCGGCATCCGGGCCGGCAACTGCTTGAAGCCAACGTCCAGCAGCTCCGCAACACGGTGGTCGCGCGCAGCCGCACTGCGCCCGCCGAGCGCGACCGCGATCACCCGGCGTCCATCGCGCTTGGCGGAAGCGACGAGGTTATAGCCCGAATCGTCGATGTAGCCGGTCTTGATCCCGTCGACACCGTCGTAACGGCCGAGCAGGTTGTTGTGATTGCGGTAGACGCGCCCCCGATAGCGCATCCGCTCCAGCGAGAAGTACTTGTAGTAGCCCGGGAAATTGTCGATCAGCGCGCGCGCCAGCTGGGCCATGTCCTCGGCCGTGGTGACCTGGTAGGGGTGCGGCAGGCCGGAGGCGTTGCGGAACTTGGTGTCGTCCAGGCCGAGCCGCTGGGCCACCGCCGTCATCTCCATGGCGAAGTCCCATTCCGTGCCGGCCAGATGCTCGGCGATCACCACGGCGACGTCGTTGGCGGACTTGGTGACCAGCGCCTTGATCGCCGTTTCGACAGAGATCCGGTCGCCGGCCTGAAGGCCAAGGTCGGTCGGCGGCATCTCCTCGGCGTGCGGAGAGGCATACATCCGCGTATCCAGGTGCAGCTCGCCCGCGGCCAGCGCGTCGAACACCATGTAGAGCGTCATCATCTTGGTGAGCGACGCGGGGTAGTGCTGCCTTTGCGGCCGGTGCGCCTTGACCACCGAACCGCTGGCCGCGTCCACCACGATCCAGGCGCGCTCCTGGGCCGCGGCCGGACCGGCCGCCAGGAACCCGACGATCAGAAGAACCGAGGCAGCCAACGCGGCTACGGCCGGCTTCGATCCGTTTTTCAAGGCTGCCCCCGAAGTATCTGGCTGCGCCGAACGATCGACCCTCTGCCAAGCCCTATCAGACCGTTCCCGCGCGTGGCCAGCGGCAGCGGTTCAAATGTGCCCGGCGCGCGTCCAGCCGTTTGACCTGACCGTCCGGGTGCGCGATACCGCCAATATGAACTCGAAACGCCCGACCCGCGCAGCCACACGCGCGCCCCGCGGTACGCTGCTGCTAGCCGCGCTGCTGGCGGTCGTGCTCACCGGCTGCGCCAGCGATTCGCTGATGATGCGCGGGGCCGGCGGGCCGATCGAGGTGCTGCAGAACCTCTGGGCCTGGTTCGCCGAGCCCGGCCGCTGGGAAGGCAACGACGGCATTCCCAACCGAACCGTCGAGCATCTCTATTACACTGGCGTCTCGCTCGCGATCGCGCTTGTGATCTCGCTGCCGGTCGGGATCGGGCTGGGCCACCTGGGCAAAGGCGGGCTGTTCGCCATCAACCTGTCCAACATCGGCCGCGCGGTGCCGGAGTTCGGCATCGTTATCCTGGTGTTCATCATCGCCGGCTACGGCGACCTGCCGGTGATCGTGGCGCTGGTCGCGCTCGCCATGCCGCCGATCGTGACCAACAGCTATGTGGGCATGCGCGACGTCGACCAGCAGGTCTCCGGCGCGGCGCGCGGCATGGGCATGACCGGCTGGCAGCGCTTGAGCCAGGTCGAACTGCCGCTGGCACTGCCCGCGATCATGGCGGGGATCCGAACATCCACCGTGCAGGTGATCGCGACCGCGACGATCGGCGCCTACGTCGGGCTGGGCGGCCTGGGGCGCTACATCATCGACGGCCTGGCGCAGCACCGTATGGACCAGGTCCTGGGCGGCGCGGTGGCGGTCGCCGTGCTGGCGATGGCCGCGGAACTGTCGCTGGCCGGGCTGCAGCGGCTGATCGTGCCCAAGGGCATCCGCACCATGCGCGCCAAGGCGGCACCTTAAGGGATGATGACCCGGCGACATCGACCGCCCGCCGGCCGGATCGGCGCGCGTGTTCGTTGACAGCGCGCAACGCCAGTCCATCTTGCCGGTGACACAACACAACAGTGCGGGGCAGACTGTCGGCCCCGGGCCAATTAAAGAGACGCGAAACATCGAACCCACCCGTCAGGCCGGGACCGCAACGGGACGCGGCACACACTGCCGGGCAAGCAGATAATAACCGAAAGCCAACAGGGAGGCTTACCATGACCCGCCTGAATCACCTGACCCAGCGCTTGCTGGGCCGTACCCTGCCCGCCCTCGCCGGCGCGGCCGCGCTCGCGGCCGGCACGCTCGCCGGCCCCGCTGCAGCGAAGGCCGACGACACGCTGATCGTCGGCTCCACCAACTTCCCCGAGCAGCTGATCCTCGCCAACATGTACGAGGACATGCTGGAAGCCCGCGGCGTCGCCAACGTCGAGACGCGCCTGAACCTGGGCTCCCGCGAGATCGTCTTCCCGGCCCTGCGCAACGGCGAGATCGAGGCGCTGCCGGAGTACACCGGCGCCCTGCTGGCCCACGTCACCAGCGGCGAGACCCAGGCGCGCACGCCCGAGGACGTGCTGGCCCAGCTGCGTCAGAACCTGCCCGAGGGGATCGTCGCCCTCGAGCCCTCGCCGGCGCAGGACAAGGACGCACTGGTGGTCCGCCCGGAGACGGCTGAGAAGTACAACCTGACCACCGTCTCCGACCTCGCCGATGTGGCGGGCGAGCTGATCGTCGGCGGGCCGCCGGAGATGAAGACCCGCGAGGCCGGCCTGCCGGGCCTGAAAAACGTCTACGGCATCGAGTTCAAGGAGTTCCGCTCGCTCGACGCCGGCGGGCCGCTGACCAAGAACGCGCTCAAGAACGGCGACATCGACGTCGCGCGGATGTTCACCACCCAGGGCGCGATCGGCGAGAACGGCTGGGTCGTGCTGGAGGACGACAAGAACCTCGTGCCGGCGCAGAACCTCATCCCCGTCATTCGCCAGGAGAAGGTAAGCGGGACGGTGCGCGATGCGCTCAACGAGCTGTCCGCCAAGCTGTCCACCGAGGCTCTGACCCGGCTCAACGCCAAGGTCGGCGTCGAGAACCGGGACCCCGAAGCCGTCGCCGAGACCTGGGTCACGGACAACGGCCTGGTGGAGTGAGCACGCGCGCAGCGACCGCCGACGCGACGATTCCGGGTCCGGCACCCCGGGCGGTGCCGGACCGGGTCGGGGGGAAATCGTGATCCGCTTCGACGACGTCAGCAAAACCTTCGCCGACGGCACCGTGGCCGTGGCGAACCTGGATCTCGACGTCGAGGACGGCGAAACCGTCGTTCTCGTCGGCCCCTCCGGCTGCGGCAAGACCACCACGCTGCGCATGATCAACCGGCTTGAGGAGGCTTCCACCGGCCGCGTCGTCGTGGACGGCCGCGACATCGCGGCGGCCGACCCCACGGCGCTGCGCCGGGGGATGGGGTACGTCATCCAGCACGTGGGGCTGCTGCCGCACCGCACGGTGCGCGACAACGTCGCAACGGTGCCGCGGTTGCTGGGCTGGCCGCGCGAGCGCGTCCACGAGCGCGTGAGCGAGATGCTCCGGCTGATGAGCCTGGACGAGGCCACGGCCGACCGCTACCCGCACCAGCTTTCCGGCGGGCAGCAGCAGCGGGTCGGCGTGGCGCGCGCCCTGGCCGCCGACCCGGCGATCCTGTTGATGGACGAACCCTTCGCCGCGGTGGACCCCATCGTGCGGGCGCGCCTGCAACGCGAGTTCCTGGAACTCAAGCGGCGGGTCAACAAGACGATCGTCTTCGTCACCCACGACATCGACGAGGCGATCACGCTCGGCGACCGCATCGCGCTTTTTCGCGGCGACGGCACGCTCGCCCAGTTCGCCGACCCGATCGAGCTGCTGTCCCGGCCCGCCGACGGCTTCGTCGCCGACATGCTGGGCCGCGAGCGCACGCTGAAACGCTTCTCCCTCATCCCCGTGGGCCGGCTCGCCGCCGCCAACGGGCCGGTCGCCGCGCCGGAAACGGCCGCCGAGGCGGTCGCGGACAACGCCCGGGCCGGGGGCTGCGGCTGGGTCGCGGTGGTCGACGGTGACGGGCGCTTCCTGGGCTGGTGCGACAGCACGGATCTGGCCGGCTGCGACCGCGCCGGGGACCGCGTGACGGCGGCCAACGGCACCACGGTGGCGCCGTCGGATTCCCTGCGCACGGCGCTGGACGCC
>CAYRCO010000230.1:0-5376 GCA_964422775.1 uncultured Rhodovibrio sp. | reverse complement strand
GCCTAGCCCCGTGCCAGATCCGCCCGGGCCTGCCGGAACACCTCGGCTAGGGCCTCGAACTCGGCCCGGCGGGGCGACGTCGGCCGCCACGCCAGCACGACGTGCCGCGGACAGACCCGCTGCAGCGGCACCAGGGCCACGTCGTACGCGCGGGCGATCCCACCGTCGACCGCAAGCTGCGGGATCAGGGTCAGGCCGATCCCCTCCTGCACCATGGCAAGCAGGGTCGACAGACTGGTCGCCGCGAAGCTGTCGTCGCGCTGCGGCGGCACCTCGGGAATCGCCTGCAGGGCGTGTCCCTGAAGGCAATGGCCGCGTTCCAGCAGCAGCAACGACTGTTCCGCCAACTCCCGCCCGTCGAGCTGGTCGACACGGGTCAGGTCGTGGCCCCTCGGCGCGGCCAACTGATAGCCGTCGTCGAACAGCGGTTCGCGGGCAAGCTCGCCCGTCTCGAACGGCAGGGCGATCAGCGCCGCGTCCAGGCGCCCGGTGCGCACCCCTTCGAGCAGGCTCTCGGTCAGTTCCTCGCGCAGGTAGAGCCGCAGGTCGGGATACGCCCGGCGCAGGCGCTGCAGCGCCGCCGGGATCAGGTAAGGCCCGATCGTCGGGATCGCCCCCAGGCGCACGTCGCCGCTCAGGGGGCCGGCATGGCGGGCGGCAAGGTCGGAAATGTCCTGCGCGGCCGCGAGCACGTGGCGCGCCCGCTCCGCGATCTCGCGGCCGACCGGGGTCAGGATCACGTTACGGTTGCCGCGTTCGGCCAGCCTCACGCCAAGCGCCAGCTCCAGGTCCTTGAGCCCGGTGCTGAGCGTCGACTGGCTGACGTGGCACGCCGCCGCCGCCCGGCCGAAGTGCAACTCGTCCGCCACGGCCGCGAGGAAACGCAGCTGGCGCAGGCTGGGGGTCATGCCGAAGCTCCGGTCGTTCGAAAATTTCGATCGTGCCGACCGAACATATTCATTTTACAAAAACTGACAAGTTGCCTAAGTCACCAATGGATTTGGCCATCACAGGAGAGCCCCGATGCGAGTTTCGCAGGTTTCCGCCGCCGCCGTCCTCCTTGCAACCGCCGTCACCGCCGGCCCGGCGCTGGCCGAACGCGTCACCCCCGGCCCGGTGGTCGACGCCGACTGGCTGGCCGAGCACCGCGGCGATGTCGCGGTGCTGGACGTCCGGCGCGACCTGGACGGCTTCGCCAAGGGTCACATCGCGGGCGCTGCGCCGGTCGGCTGGGACGCCGTGCGCACCACCCGCACGATCGACGGCGTCGAGCGGCAGAAGATCCGGCTCGACGCGGCAAGCTTTCAGCGGCTGATGCGCGAAGCCGGAGTCGACGCCGGGGAGCCGGTGGTGATCACCTCCCCCGGCACGGCGGCCGGGCAGATCACCACGCAGGCCCGGCTCTACTGGCAGTTCGCCTATTACGGCCACGACGACGTGGCGATCCTGGACGGCGGCAACGCCGCCTGGCAGGCGGCGGGCCACGACCTCACGACCGGGCCGGCCGAGGTCACGGCCGGCGACTACACCGCCGGCCGCCCGGACGACAGCGTGCTGGCCACGGTGGCGGACGTCGACGCGGCGCGCACCGACCCCGGCGTGCAGCTGATCGACAACCGGCCGATGGCCTACTACCTCGGTCTCGAGCAGGCCGGCTACGTCTACGCCGCCGGCCACATTCCAAGCGCGGTCAACGTGCCCTTCGCCCTCAACGTCGCGGCGAAAAGCCCGGCCACCCTGCGGGACCCGGAAGCGCTGCGCGCGGTCTACGCCCACCAGGGCGCGGCGATGGATACGGGCGCGATCGCCTACTGCAACAGCGGCCACGTCTCCGCGCTCACCTGGTTCGTGGTGTCGGAAGTGCTGGGCAACGACCACGCCCGGCTGTTCGACGGCTCAATGCACGTCTGGACGCAGGACGACAGCCGGCCGGTCACGAATCCGGCTCAGCCGTAAAGCGCCGCACGCCGGTCGACAGTCAGCTGGCGGGGGCCGCCGGCCAGTCCACCGCCATACCGTCGCAGGCGAGGCGCGCGCGCAGGCCGCGCGCCTCCGCCAGCTCCTGCAGCGTCGCCTGCGCGGTGTCCGGATGCTGGATCGTCGGCCGGCCGTTGTGGGTGAACAGGGCGTCGGGCACGCCGGCCTTCCGGCACCAGGTCAGCTGCTGGCGCACCGGGGCATGGCCGACCAGGCTGTCGCCCGCCTTGCGGACCAGCGACCGGGTTAGGCTGGTGCCGTCGCCGATGTAGAGCGCGCAACCGGAAAGCGCGTCCTGCCGGTCCGCGATGTAGACGACGTCGCTCGCGTACAGCACCGCCGCGCCGCCTGGCACCTGCAAACGATAGGCAACCGTAGGACAGCGCGTGGAATGTGCGACGGGGAACGCCGCCACCTGCACGCCGATCAGCGTGGCCGGCGTGCGCGCCTGGATCGTACCGCCGGCCTCGACTGGATAGCGCGTGAGGTCCCCCCAGGTCGCCGCCGTCGCCCAGACCGGGCAAGGCGCGCCGTCCTTCAGCCCGAAGGCGTGATCGGGATGGGCGTGGGTCAGCAGGATCGCGTCCGGCCGAAGCTCCGCCAGCCGACCGCGCCAGTCCTGCCCGCAATCGATCAACAGACGGCCGTCAGGCCCGTCGACCGCAAGCGCGCTGTGCCGGCGGTGCCGGTCGCTCGCGGCGTCGACGTAGGCGCGCGTGCCGGGGAAGCTGATCCGATAGGCACTCATCAGGCGGGTTGGCAGTTGGGACACAGGTAGGCGGTGCGCCCGGCTACCTTCGGCGTCTCCAAAGCCTCGCCGCAGGCGGGACAGCTGGGCGCGTCCCGGCCGCGCTGCGGGGTCAGGAAGCTGCCCGGCAGCCGCTGTGGCTCCGCGCCCTCAGCCACCGCGGCCGGCAACGCTCGGCGGATCGTGGCGTGCAGGGTGCGCAGCACTTCCGGCTTCAGCGCGTGCGCCTTGGCATCGGGACGCAGGCCGGCCTGGAACAGCACCTCGTCGGCCCAGACGTTACCCAGGCCTGCGACCACGCTCTGGTCCATCAGCGCCGTCTTCAGCTGGCCGCGCTTGCCGCCGACCCTTCGGGCAAAGGTTTCCGCGTCGAGTGCGAGCACGTCCGGCCCGATGTCCTGGCTGCGCAGGTAGTGCAAGGGATCGTCGGTCAGCTCGACCCAGCCGAGCCGGCGGAGATCGGTGAACGCGAGCCCGCCGCCGTCCTCAAACACTAGGTGCAGCCGGCAGTGCGCGGGCTCCTGCAGCCCGTCGTGGAGCGGCGTCAGAGCCCCGGTCATGCCGAAGTGCACGACCAGCTTCCAGCCGCAGGAAAGCTTCAGGAACAAGACCTTACCGTGTCGGTCTACGGCGTCGATCGCATAGCCGGTGAGCGCCGCTTCCAGGTCGGCCGGATTGCTGCCGCGCAGCCGCTCTGGATCGTGCAGCGCGATGCGCGCGATTTGTCGGTCCAGCACGTGCTGACGAAGGTCTTCCGCGTTCGCCTCGATATCCGGCAGTTCAGGCATTTCACGCGCCCGTTCTTATCACCTCAGGCCTGTAACAGCGATCTTAACGCCTTCAGGCTTCGGGTGTTGATCACGTCGTCCGCCGTCAACCATGCGCGGCGGGCCTGGTCCACGCCGAAGCGCATCAGGTCGAGGTGGGTGCCGGCGTGGGCGTCGGTCGCGATCGACAGCTTCACGCCGGCCTCGCACGCCATCTTGGCGTAGGTGTCGTCGAGGTCGAGGCGCGCCGGCTGGGCGTTGATCTCCAGCACGTGGCCGCCCTGGCGCGCCTGCTCGATCACCCGTTCCATGTCGAGGTCGTAGCCCGCCCGCTCGCCCAGCAGACGGCCGGTCGGATGGCCCAGGACGGTGAAATTCGGGTTCTCCATCGCCTTCAGCACGCGCGCGGTCTGCTTGTCGCCGGCGAGGTTCATCCGGCTGTGGATCGAGCAGACCGTGAGATCGAGCCGCGCGAGCACGTCGTCCGGGAGGTCGAGCCTGCCATCCTCCAGGATGTCGACCTCGATGCTCTTGAGCAGGGTGATCCCGTCCAGCCGCTCGTTCAGTTCGTCGATCGCGTCGATCTGCCGGGCCAGCCGGTCGGCGTCCAGGCCGTTCGCCACCCGCACCGCCTTGGAATGGTCGGTGATCGCCAGGTACGCGAGCCCGCGCGCCCGGGCCGCCTCGGCCATCTGGGCGAGCGTGCCCGCTCCGTCCGACCAGTCGGTATGGCTGTGCAGGTTGCCGCGGATGTCGTCGACGGTGATCAGATCGGGCAACTCGCCCGCCTGCGCCGCCTCGATCTCGCCCCGGTCCTCGCGCAACTCGGGCACGATCTCCGGCAGGCCGACGGCGTCGAACACCTCCGCCTCGGTGCGGCCGGCGACCCGGCGCTCGCCCTCGAACACGCCGTACTCGTTAACTTTCAGGCCGTGTTGCTGGCCCAGCTGACGGACCCGGATGTTGTGCGCCTTACTGCCGGTGAAATAGTGCAGCGCGGCGCCGAAACTCTGCGGCTGAACCGCGCGCAGGTCGACCTGGAGGCCGCCCTTCAGGATCACGCTCGCCCGCGTCTCGCCGTGGGAGAGCGACCGCGTCACGTCGTCGTAGCCTGTGAAGCGCTGCATCACCGGCTTGGCGTCGGCGCAGGCGACCAGGATGTCGAGGTCGCCTACCGTCTCCTTGCGCCGGCGGTAACTGCCGGCGATCGCGGCCGCCTCGACGCCGTCGAGCGCGCGCAGCATCTCGACCAGCGGCTCCGCCAGCTCCTCCGCGTCGCGCCGACGAAAGCGCTTTTCGCCGCTGCCGCGGGTGGCGAGCTCCTCTAGGATGTTCTGCTCGGTCTTTTTGCCGAAGCCGGACAGCGTCTGGATCTTGCCGGCCTCGGCAACCTGCTTCAGCCCGGCCAAGTCCTTCACGCCGAGCGTTTCGTAGAGCGTCTTGACCCGCTTCGGCCCCAGGCCCGCGACGCCCATGACGTCGATCAGGCTTTCGGGCACGTCCTTGACGATTTTCTGCAGGTCGGCGAGTTCGCCGGTTTCGACGATCTCCCGCGTTTTCTTCGCCAGATCCTCGCCGATGCCGGGCAGCTCGGTCAGGTCGGCCCCGTCGCGCACCAGCTGGGCGACCGTCTGCGGCAGGTCGCGGATGGTGCGCGCGGCGTTGCGGTAGGCGCGCACGCGAAACGCGTTCGCCCCCTGGATCTCCAGTAGATCCGCCAGCTCGTCGAACTTCGCGGCGATGTCGCGGTTGTGCGTGGGCACGGCCACGGTCTCCCTGAAAGGTGTCCGGCACCGGTTAGTGGGTTGGACCGTTCATCGGCCCGTGCAAGCCGGCCTCGGGCGAGTTTCAGCTCGACGCCGCGGGCGCCGCGGCGGTCGCGGG
>CAYRCO010000229.1:0-5402 GCA_964422775.1 uncultured Rhodovibrio sp. | reverse complement strand
GGATCGTGGCCTCGCCGCGCTTGAAGGTGTCGTCGGACCAGGTCAGGTGCGGCGTCGAGGTGCCCTCGCCCGAGGGCAGCATGGGCACGATCGAGGTGTAGTCGCCGCCGAACTCGGGCGTGCC
This sequence comes from uncultured Rhodovibrio sp., assembly GCA_964422775.1. GTDB lineage: Bacteria > Pseudomonadota > Alphaproteobacteria > Kiloniellales > Rhodovibrionaceae > Rhodovibrio. Next base: position 5,278 of record CAYRCO010000229.1, on the reverse strand, counting down.
GGCAATCTGGGCGTGCATGATGTCGGCCGCGGCGTCGCACTGGCGCACGCCCTCCTGCACCCGCTCGATGCCGGTGGTCATGCAGCGCTCCAGGATCCGCGCGGCCTGGCGCATCAGCTCGATCTCGGCGTCCGACTTGACCGAGCGCACCCAGTTGACCAGCAGGGCGGCGTCCTGGAAGCGGGCGTTGGGCAGCTGGTGATGCAGCGAGAAGTACGAGGTCGCGGTGAAGTAGTAGCTGTCCATCTCCAGGCCGATCACCTGCTCGCCCCAGCCCCAGGCGATGATCCGGTCGGCGACGAAGTCGAAGGGATGCTTGATCAGCGACTGGACGTAGTCGTCGGGATAGCCGATCACGTTCTCGCGCTTCAGGTAGGTGGTCACCTCGGCCGCGCGCACGTCCATCTTGCGCCCGATCCAGATCGGCTGCGCCGCCTCGACGTGGACGAGCACCACCTGCGGCACGTAGAACGACCAGCCGTCGTAGCCGGTCAGGTAGTTCATGTTGGCCGGGTCGGTGACCAGCAGCAGGTCGATGCCGCGCTCCTGCATCCGGGTCTTGGTGGCGTGGAGGCGGGCGTCGTATTCGGCTTGGCTGAACTGCATGGCGGCGTTGCGGCGTCCCTGGAAGGCGCTTGGCCGGCCGGGCCTGCCCACGGCCGGCGTACGGCGCCGGGTGTCACGTGTAACCCGTTGTCCGAGCACCCTTTTCACGGGCAACCGGCGGCAACGGGACTCTGGCCCTGTAGCCCACTGACCTAACCCTGGCAAGTGGGCGTCTGCTTCTCCCGAATCCCGCGGCACGCTTGCCGCGCGGCCCTGGCGGCGGCGAACCGGCGGCTACTTGACGGTGATCACGTTGCACTTGGCGAGGCTGGCGACCTTGTGGCTGACGCTGCCCAGCAGCAGGCCGGAGACGTCGCCCAGCCCGCGGCTGCCCAGCACGATCGCGTCGGCGTCGACCTCCTCGGCGGTGGCCACGATGGTGCGCGCCGGCTGACCGCGCTTCACCCGCGCGTCGATCTTGGGAATGCTGTGCTTGCGCGCGTGGCGCTCCGCATCGGCCAGCACCGCCTCGGCGATCTTCTGCAGTTCGTCGTCGGTGTGCTGGGGCTCGAGCGAGCGGCTGGTGCGCACCATGGAGTGCGTGGACTCCGGCACGCGCGTGGGCTTGAACACCGCGAGCAGCACGAGTTCGGCGCCGTACTTCTCCGCCAGGTCCGCGGACAGCTCGACGGCCCGGACCGAATGGTCGGAGCCGTCCACGGCCGCCAGGATCTTGGAAAACATGCCGGAGCCTCCTCGAGAGCTATCGGGGCGGAAACCTTGGGGCGGCGCCCGTTTCGGGACGCCGCCCCGGTTGCCCTCCGCCCGGTTATGACGCGGACCCCGGTCCGCCCGTCACTTTAACCCGGCCGCGCCCGCCTGTCCTAGCCGTAGCCGAACGCGAGATCGCGCAGGAACAGCGCCAGTTCCGGGAACACGATCAAGAGAACCGACACACCGACCAGCATGATGATGAACGGCGGCGTCCCCTTGATCACCTCCAGGTAGGGCCTGCGGAACACGGCGATCGCGGTGAAGATGTCGCAGCCGAACGGCGGCGTCGCCGAGCCGATCGCGGCCTGCAGCGTGACGATCACGCCGACCAGGATCGGGTCGATGCCCGCCATCTCCACGTACGGCTTGAACAGCGGCACCAGGATCAGGATCACCACGATCGGGTCGACGAACATGCAGCCGACGAAGAAGGCGACCGCGATGATCGCCAGGATCTGCCACTGCACCATGTCGCCCATGCCGATGCCGCCCAAGAGCGCCTGCGGGATCTGGGCGAACGAGATCGTCCAGGAGAACGCCGTGCCGGCGGCCACCAGGATGAACACCACCGCGGTGATCAGCCCCGTGGACATGGCGATCTGCGGAATCTCGGAGAGCTTGACCGAGCGGAAGATGATGACTTCCAGGATGAAGGCGTAGAGCACCGTGATCGCCGCCGCCTCGGTCGGCGAGAAGGTGCCGGTGTAGATGCCGCCCACGATGATCACCGGGAAGCCCAGCGGCAGGATCGCCCGGCGCATCGCCAGCAGGCGTTCCGACCAGTTCGCCTTCGGCTCGGTCGGCACGCCCTGCCAGCGCGCGGCGATCCAGCAGTACACGCTGAACAGCAGCAGGATGAACAGCCCCGGCCCAATGCCGGCGATGAACAATTCGCCGATCGACGCGCCGGCGACGACGCCGTAGATGATCATGCCGATGGACGGCGGGATCAAAAGCGCGATGTCGCTGGAGTTGATCGTCAGCGCGATGGTGAAGGGGTCCTTGTAGCCCGCCTTCAGCATCTTCGGGCGCAGCGGCCCGCCGATCGCGACCACCGTCGCCTGGGTCGAGCCGGAGACCGCGCCGAACAGCGTGCAGCTGGCCGCCGTGGTGATCGCGAGGCCGCCCTTCAGGTGGCCGACGAACCGCAGCACCATGTCGAGTAGCCGGTCGGCGGCGTGGCCCTTGGTCACGATGTCGGCGGCGAAGATGAACATCGGCACGGCGATCAACGCGATCGGCTGCACCCCGCCCACCATCTGCTGGATGATGATCTCCGGGTTGATCCCGCCGAAGAAGAAGAAGAACCCCATCAGCGCCGCGGCGGTCAGCGGGATCATCATCGGGAAGCCCAGCAGGAGCAGAACGATCATGACCGCGATCAGCGGCCCGACCATGCCTTCGGTGCCCATATCAGCCCCTCGCTTTGCGGATCGGCAGGCGCCCGGCGCTCGATCGCGCGCCGGCGGCCAGCCGGCCGAACGTACGGCCGTACGCGTACGGCGTGCTCACGAGCCCGACCCCACGGTCGGATCACCTTCATCGTACGCGTCCACCTCGGTATAGGAGATGAACACCTCCTCCTCCTGCAGGTTGCGCACGATCGCCATGGTGTACTGGATCCCGGTGATCACGAAGCCGACCGGGACCCAGATGAAGGTGATCCACACCGGCACGCGCAACGCCGGGGTCAGGGTGCCGCGCTGCATCAGGCCGCCGACGTAGTGCATCGCGTAGTACGCCAAGAGGAACATCACGGCCGCCGTGCCGGCGCACATCGTGATCATCAGCACCTTCTTGATCGGCTCGCTCATCTGGTCGTAGACCGCCGACATGCGGATGTGCCGGCCCTTGCGCGAGGCATAGCCGAGCCCGACCCAGGTGATCAGCACGATCAGGAACTGGTTCACCTCCTCGGCGAAATACAGGCTCTGCTGAAAGACGTTACGGCCGAACACGTTGGCGATGGTGACCACCGCCATGACGATGACGCCGTAGGAGAGGACGTACTTCTCGAACACCTCGAAGGTACGGTCGATCGCCGTGAGGGCGGCCATCGGACCGCTGCGGGGCCGGCCGGGCGGGCCGCCGCTGCCCTGGCTGCTGCCGTGCGACTGGGTCATGGTCCCCCAAACGTGGCCGTCTGACGCCGGCGGGCGAGCGACCGCGTTGATCCGCGGCCGCCTCCGGCGGCGCTGGCGTCGGCGTTGAAGTCGGTGAAGCCCCTGCCGGTACGCCGCGGGGTGGCAATGCGGCGCGTCGCGGTTCGGCGCGGACCTGCTCAGACTGCCGCTGATCCGGCCTTGTCTGTACCGAAACAACGACAGAACGTCGCAGCCGCCCCCGAGCGATGATCCCGAGGCCTGCGCGCCCTGTCAACGCCGTGATGACGGTTTCATGGCATAAACGGGCGTCGACAGGGCCGTTCAGGCCCCGTTCTCGGGCACCCCGGCACGCGATCGCTGCCCCGGTCGCCCGGTTTGCGGCGGGTTGTCGGCCCGCCGGGTTGCGCATCGCGGGCGACCGCCCTAGGCTTAGCCCCATCGCCGCCTGCCCCGGCCCGGGTTCGAGAGATCCCACGGGCCGGGGTCGGCGAAACCGTTCGGCCCCGGGGGCCGAGCCAGATCGGCCCCCACGTCGACGATCAAAACGACGACCATAACGACGACCCGCCCGCCGATCGCCGCGGCGCTTTCGCGGCCCGATACCGCAGTCCGGCAAATTCGACACCAGACCGGACCCGCCGGCGGGTGGCAGAGAAATCATCGATACAGGGACAGGGAGGCTATCCCAATGAGACGCACCCTTCGTTGGAGCCTGAGTGCCGTTTCCGCTGCCGCGCTGTCGCTCGGCATGCTGGCCGGCCCCGCCGCCGCCGCCGAGTGGAAATTCGCCCTCGAGGAGGTCGACGGCAGCGTCCAGGACGCCTACGCCGAGGCGTTCAAGAAGCGGATCGAGGAGAAGTCCGGCGGCGACGTGAAGGTCAATATCTTCCCGTACGGCACGCTCGGCACTTCGACCCAGCTGACCGAACTGGTCGCCAACGGCGCGCTGCAGTTCGCCAACGCCTCGCCCGGCCACCTGGGCAAGCTGATCGCGCCGATCCAGGTGTTCTCGATCCCCTATCTGCTGCCCGAGAACGACGAGTGCACCAAGCAGATCCTGGGCTCGAGCGACGTGCTCTACGACAGTCTGTCGGACGAGTTCGCCAATCAGGGCCTGAAGCTGATGACCATGTACCCCGAGGGTGAGATGGTCTGGACGGCGAACAAGAAGATCACCGAGCCGGCCGACTTCAACAACTTCAAGATGCGCGTGATGACCTCGCCGCTGCTGGTCAGCGCCTACGAGGCGTTCGGCGCGAACCCGACGCCGATGCCCTACTCCGAGGTCTACTCCGGCCTGCAATTGGGCCAGATCGACGGTCAGGTGAACCCGATCTTCGCGATCGAGGAGATGAAGTTCTACGAGGTCCAGGACTACATGATCTGGGCCGGCCAGCAGGAGTTCACCACCACCGTCGTGGCGAACGCCGACTTCTACAACGGCCTCTCCGAGGAGCGGAAGCAGCTCGTCGATTCCACGGTCGACGAGATGGTCGACGTGATCTTCAAGATCCAGAACCAGTACAACCAGGAGCGTCTGGAGAGGATCAAGGCGTCCGACAAGGCCCCGGAGATGATCCGCCTGTCCGACGAGCAGCGCGAGCCGTTCCGCAAGGCCGCCACGCAGGTCGAGAAGAAGTTCGTCGAGATGACCGGCGAGCCGGGCAAGAAGGTGCTGAACGCGCTGCAGGATGAAATCGCGGCGTGCGAGCAGTCGATGTAACCGGGATCTGATCCTAGGGCATCCTGCCCGACGTGCCTGACGTCCCCGCCGCCGGGGCTGATACGGCGGCCGAACGGCCGGAGGGAATTGCCCCTCCGGCCGTTTGCGTGCGCGCCCGCGTCAGGCGCCC
>CAYRCO010000228.1:0-5415 GCA_964422775.1 uncultured Rhodovibrio sp. | reverse complement strand
TCGCTCGGTCGGGCAATCCCGCCGCCCGGCGCCGGATCGCGCGGACGCCGGTGCGAACGCGGGCGCGGGCGTGCCGGACGCTGCCGGCGACCCGTCGCGGCCGTGCTGGCGTTTTCCGGTGCCTTGAGCATGCTTGCACCGGTGCTGGAGGCGCGTCCGCTGCGCCCCGGGGAGACGATATTGGATCGCCCGCGCCCGGAGGTGACGGAGCACGGCGGGCGCCTGGGTCGGGTGTGGATCCGCCCGACGCTGACCACGGCACTCGCGTTCGACGACAACGTGTTCGCCAACGATGCCCAACGGCGATCGGACTTCGTGCTGCGCACGCGCTCGGCCGTCTCCGCGGAAACCGACTGGCGCGGCCATCGCGCCAGCGTAAGCGCGGCGGCCGAGCAGGGCACCTATCTGGAGCAGTCGGACGAAGACTACCTCGACCTGAATGCCAAGGCCTTCGGCCGGGTGCGATTGAGCCGGGACATCCACGCGAGCGCGACCGCGCGCTGGCGGCGCGGACACGTGCCCCGTCAGTCGGTGGAAAGCGAGGCCGATGCCCGCGCGCCGACGTTGTTCCGGGCCCGCAGCGGTCAGGTCCTGGTCAAGCATCGAGGTGAGGTCACCGACCTCAGCGGCACCGTGCTGGTGCGCCGGGTGGATTACGACGACGTCGCAACCCGCGACGGCGGCCGGCTCAACAACGACGACCGCGACCGCTGGGTGGCCGAATTGACCCTCGCCGAACGCACGCGCCTGACCCACCGGCTCGACCGGTTCGCCCGCTCCCGGATCAACGTGCGCCGCTATTACGCGCTGGTCGACGATCAGGGCTACGTGCGGGATTCCTACGGTCACGCCACCGTCGCCGGTCTGACCTGGCGGCCGACCGGGCTGACCACGCTCGAGGGCTACAGCGGCGTGCGCCAGCAGGTCTACGCCGACCCCAGGTTCGAGCCGCTGTTCATCCCGACCGCCGGGTTCAGCGTCGTCACCAGCCCAAGCCAGCTGACCAGCATCCGGCTCGCCGTCGATCAGGCGGTGCACGAGACCACCACCGAGGCGGCCAGCGGCCGGCTGATCACGACCCTTTCGGCGAGCGTCGACCACGAACTGCGGCGCGACCTGCTGGCCCGCTTGCAGCTGAAAGTCGGGGTCGACGACCACCGCGGCGTCGCGCGCTGGGACGAACATCTCGCCGCGGGCGCCAGCCTGACGTATCTGGCGAGCCGGCATCTGCACGCCCGTCTGTCCGTTCAGCACGCCCGGCGCGACGTCCACAGGGCCCAGGCGCGGGCGTTCCAGCGCAACCGGGTCGAGGTCAGTCTGGAGGTGCGCTATTGACCGGCCCGCTCGTGCACGCAAACGGATGCGTCGTGGGCCGCCGCGGCTTGCTCCGCGGGGCCGTGACCGGCTTGTTGGGCCTGTACGTGCCGCACCTCCTGGGCGCGTGTGCGCCGGGCGGCGCTGCGCCCGATGAACTACCGCCGTATAGCCTGCGCCCCGGCGACCGGATCGCTGTTACCGTCCACGATCACCCGGAGCTCTCGGCCGAGCTGGACCTGGACGCGGCCGGTCTGGTGCGCCTGCCGCTGGCCGGCACGATCAGTCTCGCCGGGCTGACGGTGCGCACCGCCGAAACCCGCATCGCCGCCCGGCTGGAGGGCATCTGGGTGCGTGGCGCCTCGGTCACGGTTGCGCTGGTCGCCCACGCACCGGTGTTCGTGCTGGGCGAAGTGCGCCAGCCCGGCCGATTTCCCTACCGCCCGGGCATGACCGTGCTGGAAGCGGTGGCGCTCGCGGGTGGCTACACCTACCGCGCCCGCACCGCTTGGGTCACAATCCGGCGCCCGGATCGCACCGGTCAGCTACAGCAGCTGTACGCCACGCCCGGGACGCCCCTGCTGCCCGGCGACGGTATCGACGTCCCCGAACGCGTCTTCTGACTGTGAACGCATCCCCGAAAGGCGCCGTAACCGTGGATCGACCCGCCCGATGACCCAGCCAGCCGACCGACCGCCAGCCAACCGACCGGCAGCCGCCGCCCGCGCCCATGCAAGCGATTCCCACCGAAAGAGCTGGGCCCGGCGCTTGCTGGGCGACGATCTGGCGCGCGCCAGAACGCCCGCCGGGCAGCCGGGCTACGCCGTGCCGGAGAGCCACCCGGCACCGGTGCCGGGCCCGGCGGACCGGGTGGTCTACGCGATCGGCGACGTGCACGGCCGGGCGGATCTGCTGATCCGTCTGCACCGCATGATCCTGGCCGATGCGGCGCTGCGCGGCCGGCGCGAGGCGGTCGCGGTGCACCTGGGCGACTACGTCGACCGCGGGCTGGACAGCCGCGCCGTGCTCGACCGGCTGATCGGCGACCCGCTGCCGGGCCTTCTGAAGGTCTACCTGTGCGGCAACCACGACGCCTGGATGCGCGCCTTTCTCGCCGACGCGGAAGCGGGGCGCGGCTGGCTCGCCAACGGCGGGCGGGAGACGCTGTACAGCTATGGCGTGCAGACCTGGGGCAGCGACCCGTCGCTGCGCGAACTGCGCCGGTTGCGCCGCGACCTGCTCGCGGTGCTCCCGGCCGAACACCTGCGGTTCCTGCACGGCTTGCGATTGACCTGGTCGGAGGGCGATTACCTGTTCGTGCACGCCGGCGTGCGTCCCGGGGTCCCGCTTGACCGGCAGGATCCAGCCGACCTGACCAGCATCCGCCGGCCGTTCCTGACCAGCCGCGAGCGCTTCGAGGGGGCGCTCGCCGTGCATGGGCATACCGTGGTCAATGCCCCGCAGGTTCACGCGAACCGGATCGCGGTCGATACCGGCGCCTACGCGACCGGTCGGTTGACCGCGCTGGTGATCGACGGCGCGCAGATCGCCTTTCTGCAGACCTGAGGCTGCCCGGTCGGTCGGATCGCTCGGCCCGTCCGGGCATGCGCGCCGCCTTGCGGGCCGATGCGCGTCCGCCCCGAGGCGCTTGCGACCCGGCGCTGGATGCTTTAGCCCCAAGACGTGCTTGTTCCACGGCTGCCGATCGGCGTGGATACCGCCTGTGTTGAGGACCTTTTCGGTGCATCTTCGAGTGGTTTGCGACGCCACCCGGCACCCCGCGCGGTGCGGAGGGAGGCTGGCATGACCGCACACGACCCCGGCGCGGCCGACGCGGACCTGGCCAGTAAGCTGGGCGCGATGACCGGCGCGCGCGTCGCGGTCGTGGGCGACGTCATGCTCGACCGCTTCGTCACCGGCACGGTCGAGCGGGTGTCGCCCGAGGCGCCGATCCCCGTGCTCAAGGTCGGCCGGTCGAGCGCGATGCTGGGCGGGGCCGGCAACGTGCTGCGCAATCTGGCCGCGCTCGGCGCGCAGCCGCGCCTGGTCGCCGCCGTGGGGGATGACGCGCCGGGTCAGGAGGTCGCCGACCTCGCGGAGCAGGCGGCGGCGGGCGCGGCCGAACTGATTCGGCTGCCGGGCCGGGCGACCAGCGTGAAGGTGCGCTACCTGGCCGGCGGGCAGCAGCTGCTGCGCACCGACTGGGAGGACACCGCCGCGCTTCCGGACGACGCCGGCGACCGGCTGGCCGAAGCGGGCGAGGCGGCGCTCGACTGGGCGCACGCGCTGGTGCTATCGGACTACGGCAAGGGCGTGCTGACGCCCGGGACCGTCTCCCGGCTGATCCGCGCGGCGCGGGCGCGCGGTGTGCCGGTGATCGTCGATCCCAAGGCGCACGACTACGCGGTCTACGCCGGCGCCGACCTGGTCACGCCCAACCGCGCGGAACTGGCGCGCGCGAGCGGGGGCGAGCTGCCCGACGCCGGCGGCGCCGAGGCCGACGCGGCCGTCGAGGCGGCGGCCCGCGACCTGATCCGGCAGTCCGGCATCGCCGGCGTGCTGGCGACCCGCGGCGCCCACGGCATGACCCTGGTCGAACGCGCCGACGCCGATGTGCGCCATCTGCCGGCCGCCGCGCGCGATGTCTACGACGTCTCCGGCGCGGGCGATACCGTGGTCGCGGCCCTGGCCGCCGCCCGCGCCGGCGGGCTTGCGCTCAGCGACGCCGCGCGGATCGCCAACGTCGCCGCCGGCATCGTGGTCGGCAAGGTCGGCACCGCCGTCGCCCGGCCGGACGAACTGCTGCGCGCCCTCCACGCCCAGCGGCTGCTGCAGGCCGAAGGCAAGGTCGCCAGCCGGGACACCGCGGCCGAACGGGTCGCCGCCTGGCACCGCGGCGGGCTCAAGGTCGCCTTCACCAACGGCTGCTTCGACCTCCTGCATCCCGGCCACGTCTCGCTGCTGGAGCAGGCGCGCGCCAGCGCCGACCGCCTGGTGGTCGGCCTCAACGCCGATTCCTCCGTGCGCCGGCTGAAAGGCGAGGGCCGGCCGGTGCAGGACGAAGCCGCGCGCGCCGCCGTGCTCGCCTCGCTCGCCAGCGTCGATCTGGTGGTGCTGTTCGAGGAGGACACGCCGCTTGCGTTGTTGGACACGCTCAAGCCCGACGTGCTGGTCAAGGGCGCGGACTACACCCGCGACACGGTGGTCGGCGCCGATCTGGTGGAAGGCTACGGCGGCCGGGTCGTGCTGGCCGAGCTGTCGGCCGGACATTCCACGACGGCCACGCTCGCGCGCTTGCGCGGGGGCGGCTGAGCGACGGGTTGGGGGCGGCCGGCTCGGGGCGGCGGGTTCGGGGCGGCCGGCCAAGGTGCAGCGAAAGCGTCCGCCGGCCTACGAATCCGCCTACGAATCCGCTTGCGTTCCAGGCGCTTCGGGCGTATTACCCTAAGTGTCTACGACGTCATGTTTCGCCCTAGCCTGGTTGGCGCGCAGGGCCGCGCCGAGCTCCTGGAGACCGGAGAGACTGACAAGTGAGACCGCGACCATCCAATCGGGATGGGCGCGCCAGTCAAACCGGAATCTCAAGGAGACGCGCATCATGGCGACCGGTACCGTTAAGTTCTTCAACACCACCAAAGGCTACGGCTTCATCCAGCCGGACGACGGCAGCAAGGACGTGTTCGTCCACATCACCGCCGTTCAGCAGGCCGGCATGGACAGCCTGTCCGAGGGTGAAAAGCTGTCCTTCGAGGTGATGACCGAGCGCGGCAAGCCCGCCGCCGGCAATCTGAAGCGGGCGTAAGCCTGCCGCTTCGGACGGTTCCCCCCGTCCGACTGCCACGGCCCCGGATGCTGTCCTAACCGACGGCGTCCGGGTGTCCGGCAAGGATCTGAATAACGGCGGCTGTCCCGACGGGCAGCCGCCGTTTTCGTGTCTGGCGTACGTGTCGTGTCTGGCGTACGTGTCGCGCCTTGCGGCCGCGTCGGGTGCAGCCGACGTCCGGGCCTGGCCAAGCGCCGGCTCCACGGCCGTCAGTCGATCAGGCCGTCACTCTATCAGGCCGTCGTGCAGCAGGCCGGCCAGCACCTGGTCGATCGCCA
>CAYRCO010000227.1:0-5425 GCA_964422775.1 uncultured Rhodovibrio sp. | reverse complement strand
TTCCGTGATTCCCACCGTGAACGTCGACGGTCCAGAGCCGTGCCCCGCGCCGAAGAACGTGAAGCTCGCGGCAAGATTATCCCCTTCCGGGTCAGTCGCCAACGCCATCCCTTCAGGTCCGATGAATACGTCGAAGGCGAGTCCTTCGCGCTGCATCGGCGGGGTGATGGTGACGGAGGCGAAGAACCGCTGGTCATCCCCGGAAGCGGCAAGGCGGTCGCCCAGGGCGCCCGGCAATGCAACCGACGTCCGCGCGGCATTCTGCGTGGCGAAGGCCAAGTTTAGGTTTTCCGTTCCGGCCATGGGCGCGGCCTCGGCCGCGGAGGCGACCAGGGCGGACGGCGCCTCGTCCCCGCTCCCCGGAGCGTAGTCATAACCGAACGGCGCGGTGCGGAAGTAATCCTCGGCAGTCGTCGCGGTAGCCGGGCTGCCGTCGGCTTGGTGGAAGAATAGGAAAGCTTCCCGGCGGTAGGCACCCCACAGGTTGGCAGGCAGGCGGGTCGGCTGGCCAGCGGACTCCTGTTTGCGGGTCCAGACATCCCAGAGCCGGTCGATGTTGCAGTGGTGCATGAAAAAGATCGGATCGGTGGGCGACAGGAAACGCAGCATGAAGCCGCCGATATTGTCGTGAACCCAGTTATGAGGCTCTGACTCCAGAATGGAGTGGTCGATCGCGTAGCCGTGGTGGTTATCCGTCTGACCACTGCCAAAACGGGCGTCACCGGTCGTGCTGACATACTCCTTCGGCGCCAGGAGGTCGCGGACAACATTCGGTTTGACAAACCGTCGCGCTCGCCCGGTCAGATCAGGCGCAGCCTCGGTCAAGTCGCGCGCTTTGCCTTCCGGACGGAAGGCGTAGTCGGCCGCGGCCCACAGCTTTTCGAAGGAATCATACCCGCGCAGATCCTGCTGATGCCGCTGGGCGCTGGACAGGCCGTTCCAGTACGTCTGCATGGCCGGCTTGAGCGCACTTGCGAACGCCTGCTTCGACTGCAGGTACTCGCTGTGGCCCGGGTCCAGAACGTCGTCCCAGAAGCCGTCGGGGATCTTCGGTTCCGCGGTCCAGTCCCAGAACGGCAGGGCGAAGTCGGGATCGCCGCTCATCTCCCGGCAGATCTGCTCGAAATGCGCGAGGTAGCCGCGGTGCCAGACCAGGAACCACCAGTTGCCGTGCGGGCAGTCCATCAGATGGGTGAAGGCGTTGCGGTACCAGTTGCGCGGATCTTCGGGCGGCAGCGCCAGCATCGCCTTGACGGCCTTCTTGTAGCTGGCGAGGTCCCGGGCGACGTCAGCGCTCTCCAGCGACTTGCGGGTGAAGCGCGCTTGCGCGAACGCGCGCGGCACGCCCAGCGACGCGGTGCCGGCCAGCGCAGCCGAGCCGGCCATGAACTTGCGACGGGACAGGGTGAACAGGCCGGCTTTCCTCGTCATCACACGCACCTTTCTGTGTTGTTTTGCTATTATTCCGGGTAGCCGCGTGAGCGTACGCCGCCCGCACGCGGAAAACAATTGCTCTGTTCGCGTTTTCGGTGTGCCCAGGGGCGCCGCCCTCCGGGACGGGGCGGGGCGGTCCGGGCAGCCGTTGATGGCGCCCGGGTGCAAGGCGCGCGATGATTTTCAAAACAGGGGGGATTTGGGCCGGCAAGGTGATTCCACCTGGCGACATCTTGCCCTAGCCTGCGGTCGGCCACGGTATCTGCCGGGGCCGCGATAAGGCCAACGACACGCATAATGGGGGAGCGAACCTGCGATGATCTTCATGATCCGCTGCACCGACAAGCCGGACAGTGCGGAAATCCGCCAGCAGACGCGCGAGCAGCACCTCGCCTACATCCGCGAACACCTGCAGGACGTCTACTGCGCCGGGCCGCTGTTGGGCGAGGATGGGCAGACGCCGGTGGGCAGCCTGCTGTTGATGGACTTCCCCACTCGCGCCTACGCCGAAGCGTTCGCCGAGGCCGACCCCTACAATCAGGCCGGCCTGTTCCAGGAGGTCGAGATCAAGCCCTGGAAGGAAGTCTTCCCGTAAACCCGGGCCGTAAACCCGCGCCTTAAGCCCGGGCCGTAAGCCCGGGCGGGCGCGCAACACGGCCGGACGACGACTCCGGCATGGACCGACGGCGAGGAGCGAGATGGCGTACTGGCTGATGAAGAGCGAGCCCGGCACCTGGTCGTGGGACGATCAGGTGCGTGACGGCGTCGCCGAGTGGGACGGCGTGCGCAACCACCAGGCGTCCAACAACCTGAAGGCGATGCGCGTGGGCGACCGGGCGTTCTTCTACCACTCGGTCAACGAAAAGCGGATCGTGGGCATCGTCGAGGTGGTGAAGGAGTACTACCCCGACCCGAGCGACCCGCAAGGCAAGTTCGGCATGGTCGACGTCAAGGCGGTCGAGCCGCTGCCCAAGCCGGTCGGGCTCAAGGACATCAAGGCCGACCCCGAATTGCAGGACTTGCCGCTGATCAAGCAGTCGCGCCTGTCGGTGATGCCGATCGACGAAGCCAGCTGGCAGCGGATCTGCCGCAAGGGCGGCCTGTAACCTGCGCGCCGCCGGCCGGGTGTTCCGCGGGCGGTGCCGGTGGCCGGATGCGCCACAGGCTTGTGCCGCGGCACCCGGCCGCGCCATACTCGCTTCGCATCGGGTTAACGCAGCGGCCGCGAAGCCCCGCGCGTGTCCGTCTCCGCGCCGGACCGGTTGAATCGCGCGTCAGGCTTCCAACGTAGCAGCCAAGCGGCCATGCGTGCCGAACCAGACGCCGGACGGTGACTCCCGTCGACTGCGCCCGCCTGCGCGCGCCCACGCCCGGCGCGCCGGGGCGGTCCATCACGCGGGCCGACGTGCCGTCCCAAGCGCGAACGACGACCCGCCAACGGGGAGGGAGGCCCAAAATCATGAGTCAGGTCGAAACGTATCCGGTTCCGCAGGAAATCGCGGACAGCGCGTGGATCGACGAGCCCACCTACAACAAGATGTACAAGCAGTCGATCGACGACCCGGAAAGCTTCTGGGCCGAGCACGGCAAACGCATCCACTGGTTTAAGCCGTTCAGCAAGGTCAAGGACGTCCACTTCGGCGGCGACGACGTGCACATCCGCTGGTTCTACGACGGCACCACCAACGCCGCGTACAACTGCATCGACCTGCCGCACAAGAAGGACGAGACCGCGATCATCTGGGAGCCGGATGATCCGCGCGACAACGCCCGGCACATCTCCTTCGGCGAGATGCACGAGGAGGTCAGCCGGCTCGCCAACGGGCTGAAGAAGCTGGGTGTGAGCAAGGGCGACCGCGTCTCGATCTACATGCCGATGATCCCCGAGGCGGCGTTCGCCATGCTCGCCTGCGCGCGCATCGGCGCGGTCCACTCGGTGGTGTTCGGCGGGTTCTCGCCCGACAGCCTGGCCAGCCGGATCCAGGACGCCGAGGCCAAGGTGGTGATCACCGCCGACGAGGGCCTGCGCGGCGGCCGCACGATCCCGCTGAAGCAGAACACCGACGAGGCGGTGGCGAACTGCCCGTCCGTGCAGGCCGTGATCACGGTCAAGCGCACCGGCGGCGAGATCAAGTGGCACGAGGGCCGCGACCACTGGTACCACGAGGTGCTCGAGAACGCCTCGAACGACTGCCCGGCGGAGGAGATGAACGCGGAGGATCCGCTGTTCATCCTCTACACCTCCGGCTCCACCGGTAAGCCGAAGGGCGTGCTGCACACCACCGGCGGCTATCTGGTGCACACCTCGATGACGCACCAGTACGTCTTCGACTACCACGACGGCGAGGTCTACTGGTGCACCGCCGACATCGGCTGGATCACCGGGCACAGCTACATCGTCTACGGCCCGCTCGCCAACGGCGCCACGACGGTGATCTTTGAGGGCGTGCCGAACTATCCCAGCGCCAGCCGGCACTGGGAGGTGATCGACAAGCACAAGGTCAACATCTACTACACCGCGCCGACCGCGATCCGCGCCCTGATGCGCGAGGGCAACGGCCCGGTGGAGAAGACCAGCCGCGACAGCCTGCGCATCCTCGGCACGGTCGGCGAGCCGATCAACCCGGAGGCCTGGCGCTGGTACCACGAGGTGGTCGGCAAGGGTAAGTGCCCGATCGTCGACACCTGGTGGCAGACCGAGACCGGCGGCATCCTGATCACCCCGCTGCCGGGCGCCACGCCGACGAAGCCGGGCTCGGCGACGCGGCCGTTCTTCGGCGTCAAGCCCGTGATCGTCGACAACGAGGGCCAGCACCTCGAGGGCGCGACCCAGGGCAACCTGTGCATCGCCGACAGCTGGCCCGGGCAGATGCGCACGATCCACGGCGACCACGAGCGGTTCGTGCAGACCTACTTCTCGATGTACCCGGGCAAGTACTTCACCGGCGACGGCGCGCGCCGGGACGAGGACGGCTACTTCTGGATCACCGGCCGCGTCGACGACGTGCTCAACGTCTCCGGCCACCGCATGGGCACAGCCGAGATCGAGAGCGCGCTCGTCCTGCACGACAAGGTCGCCGAGGCGGCCGTGGTCGGCTACCCGCACGACCTCAAGGGTCAGGGCATCTACGCCTACGTGATCCTGAACGCGGGCGAGCAGGAGAGCGAGGACCTGCGCAAGGAGTTGGTCGACATCTGCAAGAAGGAGATCGGGCCGATCGCCAAGCCCGATCTGGTGCAGTTCGCCACCGGCCTGCCCAAGACCCGCTCGGGCAAGATCATGCGCCGGATCCTGCGCAAGATCGCCGAGGACGACTACGCCAGCCTGGGCGACACTTCGACCCTCGCCGACCCCGGCGTGGTCGACGAGCTGATCGAAAACCGCCAGAACCGCAGCCAGGCGGCGGAGTAACCCGCCGCGTCTGGCCCCCGCGGGGCTGGAGCTTGTGACGCGAGATGAGCCGGGCGCCGAAAGCGGTGCCCGGCTCTTTTTCGTTTGCGGGGCGGGTGCTGACCGGGGTGGGGCCGCGCGAAAACGGCTGCGGCGGCGCGTCCCCTCTCCCTCGAGGGGAGAGGGCCAGGGTGAGGGTGGAACTCCGCAGCGAAACGCCGGGGAGTCCCACCCTCACCCTCCCACGCGGCTGCGCCGCGCGGGCCCCGCCCTCTCCCCTCAAGGGCGAGGGGATGACGGCGTGCCCGTGGCAGAGCCCGTAGGGCGGGTTCGCGCAGCACCCCGCCGCCACCGTCCCGCCCATCGCCCGGCAGGTTGCCGTTGACGCGGTGACCACGGGCTACGGGCCTTGCGGACACAGCAGCCTCGTATGACAGCCGTCGTTGCGAACGCAGCCATTCCCGCTATCATTTGGGGGATGAAATACCGGAATCAGCGATTTAACGATCAGAAGTTGCGCAAGCTCGCGACCCAACGAGGGCAAGATGCTGAAACGCGGAATCACGTTTCAGCATCTTGCCCGCTCTTCAAGAAGTTAGA
>CAYRCO010000226.1:0-5425 GCA_964422775.1 uncultured Rhodovibrio sp. | reverse complement strand
TTGGCCGCGGGCGTAATGTCGATCGTGCTCGCCCCCGTCGCATCCGGGCCCGTCGCATCCGGGCCCGTACGCGGGCGCGGCACCGGGACCTTACGCCGGTTGGGGACAGCCGCCGGGCGGCCACCCCGGCTGGGGCCCGCCGCCCGGTTGGGGGCATCCCGGCACCGCCCAGCCGGACTGGGCGCCGCCGCCCGGCGCCACCACACATCCGACGGCCGATCCGACGGGCGCCGGGCAGACCGGCACACCGGGGGCGCAGGGGAGCGCCGATGAACGACAAGGCGACCGGGGCGACCGGGGCGACCGGGGCGACCGGGGGGACGCCGCAGGACCGCACGGACGGGCCCGGCCCGCCCGGTCAGGGTCCGCGGGCGAACGGCCGGGCGGAGAACGATCCGAACGGGACGACGGGCACGGACAACCAGGCGCACACCCAGGCGGCGCCAACGGCGCGGCGCGGCCAGCGTCTGGGACCGAGGCCCCTGCCCGCGCACCTGGCGGCGGCGATCTGGACATGGACCAGCTCGCAAGCCGCCTGGCCCGCCTGGAAGAACGGCTGGCTGCCCTGGAAGGAACCGGGCGGCAAGGCGGATCCGGCGCGCGCGGGCAATCCACAGGGGGGCAATCCTCAGGCGGCAAAGCGGGAAAGTCTGCGCCGCGAAATCGCAAACGCGGATCCTAACGGCTTCGCGGCCGCGCTGCAGCGCGAGACGACGCGCCGCCATCTCGACCTGTTGCGTGGCATCCAGGCTTACCGCACCCATCCCTACACGCGGGCGCTGAGCGACCCGCCGGCGTTGTGGCAGGAGGGCACGACCCGACTGCTCGACTACGGCCAGTGCCCGGAAGCGGCCGACCCCAACGGCACGCCGCTGTTGGTCGTGCCGTCGCTGATCAACCGCGCCTACATCCTCGATCTCAAGCCGGAGCTGTCACTGCTGCGCCACCTGGCCGGCCTGGGCTTCCGGCCGATGCTGGTGGACTGGGACCGGCCGGGGCCGGAGGAACGCGGCTTCTCCTTGACCGACTACATCGCCGGCCGGTTGGAACAGGCGCTGGATGCGGCCTGCGCGGCCGCGGGCCGGCCGATGCCGGTGATCGGCTATTGCATGGGCGGGCTATTGGCCCTCGCGCTCGCCGAGCGGCGCCGGCGCGACGTCACCGCGCTCGCCCTGCTCGCCACGCCCTGGGACTTCCACGCCGACCCCGAAGCCGGCACGTCCGGCGCGGGCGCCCACAGTCAGGCCCCGCAGGCGCGCGTCGCCGCCACCGGCGCGCAGGCGCTGGAGCCCGCGATGCAGACGCTGGGCTATCTGCCGGTGGACGCGCTGCAGACGCTGTTCCAGGGCCTGGACCCGCTGACCGGGGTGCGCAAGTTCCTGACTTTCGCGCGTCTGAACACGGACAGCCCGAAGGCGGAGACGTTCGTCGCCCTGGAGGACTGGCTGAACGACGGCGTCCCGCTCGCGGCCCCGGTCGCGCGCGAATGCCTGTACGGCTGGTACGGCCGCAACGATACCGCCCGCGGCCGCTGGCGGATCGCCGGACGGCCGGTCGATCCGGGACGGGTCCGCCAGCCCGCGCTGTGCCTGCTGCCCGCCCAGGACCGGATCGTCCCGCCCGCCTCCGCCGCGGCGCTGGGCACCGCCCTGCCCAACGCCGACGTGCAGAGCCCGGCCTTGGGGCATATCGGCATGGTCGTCTCCGGCAAGGCCAAGGCGGAGGCGTGGGCCCCGCTCGCCGATTGGCTAAACCGGGCTGCGGGATAGCCCGCGGGCCGGGCGCGCGGCTGCGCCACGCCCGACCGGTCTGCGTTGTGACCCGCGGTCATTGGAAATTCATGGATAGGGTCGTACGGCCTCGTTAAGGTTGGCGCCGGGAGGCCCCCGGGGGATCGGCCCGGCCCGCGCCGACGGCGATTGCTGCGCAGCCCGCGCAGGTCTGAGGCGCGCCTACGGCTGGCCCCAGGGAACGCGCGCTTCGCAACCGCAGCACGTGTGGGCAAGATGACACGCGCACCACGCTCCACGAACGGCCGGCCCCGCCACCCGCGCGGGTGCCGAGCGACTGTACCGAAGGCCAAGGAGGGATAAGAACCATGGCAGATGCCAGCGTTGCCGGGACCGGCAGCAACATGGACATTGTGATCGCCGGCGGCGCCCGCACCCCGGTGGGCACCTTCAACGGCGGCCTGTCGACCGTGCCGGCGAGCTACCTCGGCACGCATGCGATCAAGGAGGCGATGAAGCGCTCCAAGGTCGACCCCAAGGACGTCGACGAGGTCGTCCTCGGCCAGATCCTGACGGCCGCGCAAGGCCAGAACCCGGCGCGACAGGCCGCCGTCGACGCGGAAATCCCGGTCGAGCGCACCGCCTACGGGATCAACCAGCTGTGCGGCTCCGGCCTGCGCACGGTCGCGCTCGGCTTCCAGGCGATCGCGCTGGGCGACGCCAACATCGTGGTGGCCGGCGGCCAGGAGAGCATGTCCCAGGCCCCGCACGCGCAATACCTGCGCAGCGGCCAGAAGATGGGCGACCTGAAGATGGTCGACACCATGCTCAAGGACGGCCTGATGGACGCCTTCCAGGGTTACCACATGGGCAACACGGCCGAGAACATCGCCAAGCAGTGGCAGATCACCCGCGAGGAGCAAGACGCCTTCGCCGCGGCCTCGCAGCAGAAGGCCGAGGCGGCGATGAAGGCCGACCGCTTCCAGGACGAGATCGTGCCGGTGACGCTCAAGACCCGGAAGGGCGACGTCGTCGTCAACAAGGACGAGCACCCGAAGGAGGGCGTCACCGCCGAGGGTCTGGCCAAGCTGAAGCCCGCCTTCGACAAGGAGGGCTCGGTCACCGCCGGCAACGCCTCCGGCATCAACGACGGCGCGGCGGCGGTCGTGCTGATGAGCGCGAAGGAAGCCGAGACGCGCGGCGTCCAGCCGCTGGCGCGGATCGTCTCCTGGGCGACCTGCGGGGTGGATCCCTCGATCATGGGCACCGGCCCGATCCCGGCCAGCCGCAAGGCGCTCGAGAAGGCCGGCTGGAAGGTCGACGACCTGGACTTGATCGAAGCCAACGAGGCGTTCGCCGCGCAGGCCCTGTCGGTCAACAAGGACCTCGGCTGGGACCCGGAGAAAGTGAACGTCAACGGCGGCGCGATCGCGCTGGGTCACCCGATCGGGGCCAGCGGCACCCGCATCCTGATCACCCTGCTGCACGAGATGCAGCGCCGCGACGCCAAGAAGGCGCTGGCGACGCTGTGCATCGGCGGCGGCATGGGTATCGCGATGTGCGTCGAGCGCGGCTAGACCGCGCAGGCGCAGCGGCCGGCCTCGGCGGGGCGGGCTCTCGGAGCGATCCGTGAACGCCCGCCCCGCCGGGGCGTTCGGCCCCGGCGGGCATCACCAACGAGCGATCCAAAGGGCGCGACACCGATCCAAGCGCCCGGCATCGGAGACCACCAGGGGAGGAAGGCAGACATGGCACGTGTGGCATTGGTTACCGGCGGCACCCGGGGCATCGGGCACGCGATCTCGGTCGCGCTGAAGGACGCCGGCTATACCGTGGGCGCGAACTACGGCGGCAACGACGAAGCGGCCAAGAAGTTCGAGCAGGAGACGGGCATCAAGACGTTCAAGTTCGACGTCTCCGACGCCGGTTCGGTCAAGTCCGGGATCGAGCAGGTCGAGAACGAACTCGGCCCGATCGACGTCCTGGTGAACAACGCCGGCATCACCCGCGACAGCACCCTGCACAAGATGAAGCCGGAGCAGTGGGACGAGGTGATCAACACCAACCTCAACAGCGTGTTCTACTGCACCGCCTACGTCATCAACGGGATGCGCGACCGCGGCTTCGGGCGGATCATCACGA
This sequence comes from uncultured Rhodovibrio sp., assembly GCA_964422775.1. Lineage (GTDB taxonomy): Bacteria > Pseudomonadota > Alphaproteobacteria > Kiloniellales > Rhodovibrionaceae > Rhodovibrio. The sequence continues at coordinate 1,553 of CAYRCO010000226.1, read as the reverse complement.
TCTCCTCGATCAACGGTCAGAAAGGCCAGATGGGCCAGGCCAACTACGCCGCCGCCAAGGCCGGCGTGATCGGCTTCACCAAGTCGCTGGCGCAGGAGAACGCGCGCAAGGGGATCACCGCCAACGTGGTGGCGCCGGGCTACATCGACACCGAGATGGTCCAGAAGGTGCCGCAGGACGTGCGCGAAAAGATCATCGGGCAGATCCCGGTCAACCGCCTGGGCGAGCCGGACGAGATCGCCCGCTGCGTGACCTTCCTGGCGGACGACCAGGCCGGCTTCATCACCGGCTCCACCCTGTCCGCCAACGGCGGCCAGTACATGGCCTGACACGGCCGCCCGCGCCGATCGCTGACCGGCCCCGGACGCGTACATCCGCGTCCGGGGCCTTTTCGTGCGCGCCTCACTCGGCCTAAGCTAGAGGCTGGCGCAACCATAAAGACACGACCACGACGGGGAGGACAGCCATGACCAGCATGGTCACGCTGATCGACTACGACCACGCGAGCGAGCGGGTGCGCAAGGTTTACGACGACATCATGGCCACCCGCAAAACCAACCACGTCAACAACTTCTGGCGCGCGCTGGCGCACGACCCGGACACGCTGGAGGCGGTCTGGGCGCGCATGAAGCGGCTGCTGGGCAGCGATTCCGAGGGCACGCTCGATCCGCTGACCAAGGAACTGATCTATCTGGCCGTCTCGGTCTCCAACGGCTGCGAATACTGCGTGCGCTCGCACGCCGCCGGCGCGCAGCGCAAGGGCATGACCGACGCGCAGTACGCCGAGATGCTCGCGGTCGTCGGGCTGGCGAACGAGACCAACCGCCTGGCGATCGGCTATCAGGTCCCGATCGACGACAGCCTGAAATAAGCTTTCTGCTTTGCAGACTAAACAAATGGTTGTATGATCTTCGGCCGTCATGGCGCATTGGGACGGGTCTGTGGGGTCGGGCGCGACGTGATATGGACGATCTGAACAAGGCCCACGATCGCATCGTCGGCAAGCAGGCGGAGCGGTCGGCGCTGATCACCGATGCGCTGTCGCCGGACAACCCGATCATTTTCGTCACCGACGCCTTCCTGGCGATGACCGGCTATACCCGCGACGAAGTGGTGGGCCACAATTGCCGTTTCCTGCAGGGCCCGGCCACCTGCCCGCAGGCGGTCGCCGACATCCGCGCGGCGATCCGTACGGGCCGGGCCCTGACCCGCGACCTGCTGAACTATCGCCGCGACGGCACGCCGTTCTGGAACCGCCTCTGCATCCGCCCGGTCACCGGCGCCGACGGGCGCATCCACCGCTACGTCGGCGTGCAGCGGGAGATCGAGGCCTGGGAGGTCTGGCCCGAGGCGATCGACGGCATTCAGAGCTGACGCAATCGCCTTGCGCCCCCCGGCAACGGGGCGCGGAAGCGCGGATAGATGTGTGCATGTGTCGCCGGGCGTATCGCGACACGCCCGACGCCCGACGCCCGACAGACCTCGCGGGCAAGATGCTGAAACGTGGGCCAACGTGGCAGCAGAAGCTTGCGGGCTCTTAAAGAGGTAAAAAG
>CAYRCO010000225.1:0-5471 GCA_964422775.1 uncultured Rhodovibrio sp. | reverse complement strand
CGGCGGCTTGGCTGTTCGAAATGACCCCGTCGGCGCCCACCTGGGTGCACTGAGGCGGGCGCCACGGAGGCCGCGACGCCCCTCGTCAGCCGGTCCGCTCGAACGTACCGATCATCGGGCCCGATCTGGAAACCGTCCCGGTGTGGCCGGTTCCACGGTCACACGACCGTCTGTGCCGACCGCCGGCGCCCGCGTTCGGTCCCGCAGGTGCCTGGCCTCTGCCTCACGCCGTCCGCCTACCCGGTCGTTGCCGCGCGCGGCCTCGCGACACTATTGGGTTGCGCAGATAGCGATGATACCGCTTAAAACGCGTGACATCCCGCGCACTCCCTTTGTACCGTTACGCTTAGCGGTCTGGGCGGTTGCACGGGATGGCGAGGGTGGGGCAGGGCATACGCAAGTCGCTGGCGATCCACGTCTGGCCCGCCGGGGCGCGGGGGCGGCGCGAGCATGCCACTGCGTGTCCGCAGCCCGCTGACCGGATCAAGCGCGCCGTCGACCTCGGGCTCGCGACAGTGATTCTGATCATCGCCGCGCCGGTTCTTCTGCTTGCGGTCGCGGCGATCCGGCTGGAAACGCCGGGTCCGGCCTTCTTCCTGCAGACACGTGTCGGCTGGCAGGGGCGGCGCTTCCGTATCGTCAAGCTGCGCACGCTCCACTGGCGCGCCGGCCACGGGCAGGTGCTGCCGGGCGACCCGCGGATCACCCGGGTGGGCCGCTGGCTGCGCCGGAGCAGCCTGGATGAACTGCCGCAATTGCTGAACGTCCTGCGCGGGGAGATGTCGCTGGTCGGTCCCCGTCCGCACGCGGTCCACGACGATCTGCGGTTCGCCCGGCTGCATTCCGCCTACCCTGCGCGCCGGCAAGTGCGCCCGGGCCTAACCGGGCCGGCGCAGGTCAACGGGTGCCGCGGCGCCGTCCGGCGGCCGGACGACCTGTATCGGCGGACCCGCCACGATCTGGCCTACGTGGCCGGTCGGTCGGCCTTGGGCGACCTGCTGATTCTGCTGCGCACGGTCCGTGTCGTGATCCGGGGCGCACGGGCGAGGCCCTCGCGCGATTGACAAGCGGGGTGTCGGTCGCCTGAATACGGGGCATTGGCGCGCCGCGGCCGATCCGGCGCACATCCGGCGCCGCTCACGCGTTAACAGATGCACGGCCGCGCGCCAGCGGGCAGTACAACGACAGCCAATCACCCGAACAGCAGGAGGCTCGATGACCGTCACCCTCCGGATTTCAACCGCGCTGGCGATCGTCGCCGGCGCGCTCGCGGCCACTGCCGCGGGTCCGGCGCATGCGCAGGACGACACGCTGAACGTCTACAACTGGTCGGACTACATCCACGAAGACACGATCCCGATGTTCGAGGAGGAATACGGGATCGAGGTCAACTACGATGTCTACGACGGCAACGCCGTGCTCGAAGGCAAGCTGATGGCCGGCAACACCGGCTACGACATCGTGGTGCCGACCAGCGGCTTCTTCCAGCGTCAGATCCAGGCCGGCCTGTACCAGAAGCTGGACAAGTCCAAGCTGGACAACATGAAGCATCTGGACGACGGCATCATGGAGCGGATGCAGAAGTTCGATCCGGGCAACCAGTACGGCATCCCGTACATGTGGGGCACCAACGGCATCGGCTACAACGTCAACATGGTCAAGGAGCGGCTGGGCGAAGACGCGCCGACGAACTCCTGGGACCTGCTGTTCGATCCCGAGGTGGTCTCCAAGCTGGAGGGCTGCGGCGTCACGCTGCTCGACGAGCCGACCGAGGTCTATCCGCTGGTTAAGCACTACCTCGGCATCGATCCGGAGAGCGAGGACGCGGCCGATCTGGAGAAGGTGGAGGCGCACCTCAAGAAGATCCGGCCGCACGTGAAGTACTTCCACTCCTCGCAGTACATCAACGATCTGGCGAACGGCGACATCTGCGTGGCGCTGGGCTGGTCCGGCGACGTCTATATCGCCCAGAGCCGCGCGAACGAGGCCGGCCAGGGTGTCGAGGTCGCCTACACCATCCCCGAGGAGGGTACGGTGCAGTGGTTCGACATCATGGCCGTCCCGGCCGACGCGCCGCATCCGGACGCCGCCCACAAGTGGCTGAACTTCAACATGCGTCCGAAGATCGCGGCTCAGAACACCAACTACGTCTGGTACCCGACCGCCAACAAGACGGCCGAGAAGCATATCGACGGGGAGATCCTGAACGATCCTTCGATCTATCCCCCGGAGGAGGTGATGGAGAAGCTGTTCGTCGACGTGCCCAACTCGGATAAGTACCGCCGGCTGCGCACGCGCAGCTGGACCTCGGTGAAGACCGGCCTTTAGGGCAAGATGCTGGAAGGTGGAACCACCTTCCAGCTGACTCTTGCCTCTCCTCAAGAAGGTAGAGCGCCGGGCCTGACACCGGCTGAGCCACGCCGGCGCGGCGGGTCGGCAGAGGCGTACGTGCCGTGCGCGTACGCGCCCTGCCGGCCCCACCGCGCCGCGTCGCGTCGCGTCGCGTCGCGTCGCGTCGCGGCAACGGCCAGCTTGATCCCGTCCACATGGCCCAGGGGATGTCTGCCCCGATGGACCGCAGTCCGAACGAGAGCCAGGATCGAACGTCCCGTACGCGTACGCCCCAGTCGGCGGCCCGCGGCGGGCCGGCGCGTCCGCGGCAGCCCGCGCTCGAGCCCTGGGAAGACCCGAACGCCGCGCCATACGTGCGGATCGAGGGCGTGACCAAGCGCTTCGGCGAGTTTACGGCCGTCGACGACACCGACCTATCGATCTACCAGGGCGAATTGTTCTGTCTCCTGGGCGCGTCCGGCTGCGGCAAGACCACACTGCTGCGCATGCTGGCCGGGTTCGAGCGGCCGACGCGGGGACGGATCCTGATCGACGGGCAGGACGTGACCGATCAGGCGCCCTACGAGCGCCCGGTCAACATGATGTTCCAGTCGTATGCGCTGTTCCCGCACATGACGGTGGAGCAGAACGTCGCCTACGGCCTGAAGCAGGACCGGGTGGGTAAGGACGAGATCAAGCGCCGGGTGGGCCAGCTGCTGGAATTGGTGCAGCTCGACCCCTGGGCGAAGCGCAAGCCCCACCAGCTCTCCGGTGGCCAGCGCCAGCGCGTCGCGCTCGCCCGGGCGCTGGTCAAGCGGCCCAAGCTGCTGCTGCTCGACGAGCCACTCGCCGCGCTCGACAAGAAGCTGCGCGAACAGACGCAGTTCGAGCTGATGAACATCCAGGACGAGGTCGGCGTTACCTTCGTCGTGGTCACCCACGACCAGGAGGAGGCGATGACCCTGTCCACCCGCATGGCGGTGATGGACAAGGGCCGGGTGCAGCAGGTCGGCACGCCGACCGAGATCTACGAGTTCCCGCGCACCCGCTTCACTGCGGACTTTATCGGCTCGATCAACATGTTCGAGGGGTCGGTCGCGGGCACGTACGACGGGCGCGTGCGCGTGGCGGCGGAGGGGGTGCCCTGCGGCCTGGAGGTCGACAGTGCGGTCAAGCTGCAGGACGGTCAGCGGGTCTGGTTCTCCGTCCGCCCCGAGAAGCTGCGCGTGCGACCGGACGACGGCGGCGCGCTGCCGGAAATCAACGCCTTGCGGGGCACGGTTCGGGACGTCGCCTACATGGGCGACACCTCGATCTTCCGGGTCGATTGCGGGCTCGCGGACCTGGTCGAGGTGCTGCAGCCCAACGTCTTCCGCTCGCGCAAACGGGAGATCGACTGGGACGACCCCGTGATCGTGGAATGGTCCACGGACGCGGGCCTGGTGCTGAGCGAATGACCGAGGCGGCGGCCAAGCCCGGCGACGCTACAGCGCTGACCTGGCTGCGGGCGGGCGGACAGGCGCTCGCGCGGCGGCTCGGGGTCAACGGGCGTACGGGCGTGATCGCCCTGCCGTACGCCTGGCTGTTCGTGTTCTTTTTCGTCCCTTTCGTGATCGTCGCCAAGATCTCGCTTGCGCAGATGCTCATGCAGCGCCCGCCCTACACAGCCTTCCTGCTGTGGCCGGACGGGCAGACCTGGCCGACGATCCAGGTGTTCTGGTCGAACTACGCCTGGCTGCTGCAGGACCCGCTCTACTGGCTCGCCTACCTGAACTCGCTCAAGATCGCGCTGATCTCCACCGCGCTGTGCCTGCTGGTCGGCTACCCGATCGCCTACGGCATCGCGCGCTCGCCCGCGACCGTGCGCACGCTGTTGCTGTTGATGGTGATCCTGCCGTTCTGGACCTCGTTCCTGCTGCGCGTCTACGCCTGGATCGGCATCCTGAAGCAGAAGGGGCTGATCAACGCGGCGCTGATGAGCCTGGGGATCATCGATCAGCCGCTCGACATCCTGCACAACGACTTTTCGGTCTACGTCGGGATCGTCTACAGCTACCTGCCGTTCATGATCCTGCCGCTCTACGCCACCCTGGAGAAGCTCGACGTGAGCCTGTTGGAGGCGGCCGAGGACCTGGGCGCCCGGCCGATCAAGGCGTTCTTCACCGTCACCGTACCGCTGTCGATGCCCGGCATTCTGGCGGGCTCTATGCTGGTGTTCATCCCGGCGGTGGGCGAGTTCGTGATCCCGGCGCTTTTGGGCGGGCCGGACACGTTGATGATCGGCAAGGTGCTGTGGAACGAGTTCTTCTCCAACCGCGACTGGCCGGTCGCCTCGGCGGTGACGATCGTCCTCATCCTGGTGCTGGTGATCCCCCTCGTGATCCTGCAGCGCCAGCAGGTTAAGGCGCAGGAGGCGCTGGAATGACCCGGCGCCTGTCGCCCTTCGTGATCACCATGATGGTGTTCGGCTTCGCCTTTCTCTACGGGCCGATCGTCTCGCTGATCGTCTACTCGTTCAACGAGTCCAAGCTGGTGACCGTCTGGGGCGGCTTTTCGACCAAGTGGTACGGCGAGTTGATCCGCAACGAGCAGATCCTCTCCGCCGCCTTCCTGTCGCTGAGGATCGCGTTGATGACAGGGGTGATCGCGGTCGTGTTCGGCACGCTGGCCGGCATGGCGCTGGCGCGTTACGGCAGCTTCCGCGGGCGCACCTTCTTCACCAGCCTGGTGACCGGGCCCCTGGTGATGCCGGACGTGATCATCGGCATCTCGCTGTTGCTGATGTTCGTCTCTACCCAGCAGTGGTTCGGCTGGCCCGAGGGGCGCGGCGTGGACACCATCACGATCGCGCACGCCACCTTCTGCATGGCCTACGTCACCGTGATCGTGCAGTCGCGCATGTCCGCGCTCGACGGCTCGATCGAGGAGGCGGCGCTCGACCTCGGCGCCCGGCCGGCGAAGGTGTTCTTCACGATCACCCTGCCGATCATCGCGCCCGCCTGCATCGCGGGCTTCCTGCTGTCGTTCACCCTGTCGCTGGACGACCTGGTGATCGCCTCGTTCGTCTCGGGCCCCGGCAGTTCCACGTTGCCGATGGTGGTGTTCTCCAAGGTGCGCCTCGGCGTCTCCCCGCAGATCAA
>CAYRCO010000224.1:0-5476 GCA_964422775.1 uncultured Rhodovibrio sp. | reverse complement strand
TGTCGGCGCAGGAATACCGGCTTGCCCAGGAAATGCAGGGCTGGCAGCAGGCCTGTGGCGTGCCGGTCGAGCTGCGGGCGGACGACCGCTTCTTGTGTTCGATCCCCTGGTTCGAGGACTGGGCGGCCGGACGCAAGTCGCTGCGCATGGAGTTCTTCTACCGCGAGATGCGCCGCGCGACCGGCTTCCTGATGGAAGCCGACGGCCAGCCCACCGGCGGCAAGTGGAACTACGACCACGACAACCGCAAGCCCGCGCCCGAGGAGATCGGCGAGCCGGATCGGATGCGCTTCCAGCAGGACGCGATTACCCGGGAGGTGGTCGACCTCGTACGGGCGCGCTTCGGCCATCACTTCGGGTCGATCGACGGCTTCGATTACGCCGTGACGGCCGCGGAGGCGGAGCAGGCGTTCGAGGCGTTCGTGGCCGACAAGCTGCCGCAGTTCGGCGATTATCAGGATGCCATGAAGGTCGGCCAGCCGATGCTGTTCCACGCCCAGATCGGCGCCTACCTAAACTGCGGCCTGCTCGACCCCTACGCGGTCTGCGCGCGCGCGGAGAAGGCCTACCGCGACGGCCACGCGCCGCTCAACGCGGTCGAGGGCTTCATCCGGCAGATCCTGGGTTGGCGGGAGTTCATCCGCGGCATCTACTGGCTGAAGATGCCGGAGTACGCTCAGGAGAACCGGCTGGAAGCCGGGCGGCCGCTGCCGCGCTTCTTCTGGACCGGCGAGACCGACATGCGCTGCATCAAGGAGGTGGTCGGGCAAACGCATGAGGAGGCCTACGCCCACCACATCCAACGGCTGATGGTCACGGGCGTGTTCGCGCTGATCGCAGGGCTGGACCCGCGGGCCGTGAACTATTGGTATCTGGTCGTCTACGCTGACGCCTACGAATGGGTCGAACTGCCCAACGTCACCGGCATGGCGCTCTACGCCGATGGCGGGGTGCTGGGCAGCAAGCCCTATGCCGCAAGCGGCAAGTACATCGACCGGATGTCGGATTACTGCCGGCACTGCCGGTTCGACGTGAAGAAGCAAACCGGAGACGATGCCTGCCCGTTCAACGCCCTCTACTGGGACTTCATCGACCGCAACCGCGACAAGCTCGAGGGCAACCCGCGGATGACCATGCCGTATGCGACGCTGAAGAAGATGAAGCCCGAGAAGCTGCAGGGCCTGCGCCAGCAGGCGGAATCGTTCCTGAATTCAATCGAGTACGCCGAGGAGGGCGAATGGTAGCCCCGTACCCGTCCCAGGGGGTCGCCTGGATCACCGGCGCGTCCAGCGGCATCGGCCGCGGGCTCGCCATGCAGTTGGCAAGCGAAGGCTGGCAGGTCTGCGCCTCCGCCCGCCGCCGGGGCGAGCTGGACACGATGGCGGAGGAGGCGCGCGACATGACGGGCGCCGTGATCCCGGTCCCGCTCGACGTTACCGACGCCGAGGCGGTGCGTCAGGCGGTCGAGGGAATCGAGCGCGACCACGGCGCAATCGCGCTTACCGTGCTCAACGCCGGCACGCACCAGCCGATCAGCGCCTGGGACTTCGACGCCGCGGCGGTGCAGAAGCTGTTGACCCTGAACGTGATGGGCCAGGCCTATCCGCTGGAAGTGCTGCTGCCGCGGATGATCGACCGGGGGGCCGGACGGATCGCCGTCGTCGCCTCGGTCGCGGGTTACCGCGGGCTGCCGACGGCCGCCGGCTACGGCGCCAGCAAGGCCGCCGTGATCAACATGTGCGAGTCGCTGCGCCCGGAGCTGTCGGGTACCGGGGTGACGCTGCAGGTGGTGAACCCCGGCTTCGTGCGCACGCCGCTCACCGACAAGAACGAGTTCAACATGCCCATGCTGATGGAGCTGGACGACGCCGTCGCGTCCTTCCGCCAGCAGTTGGACCGGGATAAGTTCGAGATCGTCTTCCCCTGGCGGTTCGCCATGATCATGAAGGTGCTGCGGATCCTGCCCTACGGCCTGCTGTTCAAGCTCACCACCCGCATGGTTCCCAAACGGGCGCCGGATGCGAAGGAGACGCCCCGATGACCGACCGCGCGAACGACGGCTACACGACCGCCCAGGGGGATGACCTGCGCCTCGCGCTCGCCCGCTACGCCGATCTGTGCGCCAACCTGGAGCGCACGCGGGTGAAGGAACTGCGCGAGCTGTGCAGCCCGGACGTGCACTTCCGCGATCCCTTCAACGACGTGCGCGGGATCGAGCTGTTCGAGAAGTGCATGGACAAGATGTTCGAGGACGTCGGCGATCCGAAGTTCGACGTGCACGACAGCGTGTTCAGCCAGCAGCACAACGAGATCGCCTACCTGCGCTGGACCTTCCACTGCCGCCTGCCGGTGCGCGGAGCGCTGCAGATCGAGGGGATGACGGAAGTCCACTTCGATCACAAAGCGTTGGTGACCGCCCACCTCGACCACTGGGACAGCGGCCGGCAACTGTACGAGAAGCTGCCCGGGATCGGCTTTATCTTGCGCCGGGTCCGGCGCAAGCTGGCGATCCCGGAGGCGCGGTAGGAGCAGCGCATACTTATACCCCTCCTCCACTGGGAGGAGGGGCGAGGGGAGGAGGTGCCACGAGCGTACGCTGCGGGCACCCTCCTCTCCCTAACCCTCTCCTCCCACTGGAGGAGAGGGGACTTTAGTGGCTGGAGGCGCGTGGAAGCCGCCGCTACTCCGCCGCTTTCTGGCCGCCGATCTGGGCGGCGGTGCGCTGGAAGCTGATGATCAGGGTGCCGATCTGGAAGCCCCACTTGGTGACGATCGCGCGGTCGATCACCATGTCCGCGCCCTGGCGGAACATCCAGTCGTCGAAGTCGAGCGCGACCGGCTTGCCGTTGATCGGGATCGTCATCCGGTAGCGCAGATTGACCGCGTTGCCGTGAGCCTGGATCTCGGCAGAGCCCACGAGGCCGTCGGTTTCCGCGCGGTAACGCGTGTCGCCCAGCTTGGTGATGTTCCAGGTCCGCTCTTCCTGGCTGCCGTCGTCGTAGGTGAACGATTCGGTGAGCGTCAGCTCGTTCTGGGCGGGGTCCCAGGTGCCGCGGGTGTCGGCGACGAACTGCTTGCGCACGTTGCCGAAGCGGTCCTGGAAAATCCCCCAGGCCTTACCCTCGCCGGCGAAGAAGTCCTCCAGCGCGAACGCCGGCCCGCGGCCTGCGAAGTCTTCCGGTTTCATGGCCGTTCCTTGCTGTCCCAGCGCCACCCGGCCCGCCTTCGAAGCTTGGTCAGCCGTCGAAGAGCGGTGGGGCGCGTGCGGTGCCCGTCCTTCTCAGTACGGCCGGGAACGCGCGCGGATTTCGGGACGGGCGCGGCTTACGCCTTGACCAGCGCAAGCTGGCGCAGGTCGATCCGGCCGGTGCGGAAGCCCGCCTCGCAGTAGGCGAGGTAGTAGCGCCACATCCGCCGGAACCGGTCATCGAAGCCGAGTGCCGAGATCCGCGGCCAGGATTCCTCGAAGCTGTGCCGCCAGCGCTTCAGCGTTTCGGCGTAGTGCAGGCCGTAGCACTCCTCCCCGGCCGGGACGAGGCCGGCCTGTTCGACCTTCTCCTTGATCACCGCGGGCGCAGGCAGCATGCCGCCGGGGAAAATATAGCGCTGGATGAAGTCGGCGCTGCGGCGGTAGCTGTCCCACTGCGTGTCGTCGATCGTGATCGCCTGCAGGGCCGCGCGGCCGCCGGCGGTCAAAAGCTCGCGCAGGCGGGCGAAATAGGTCGGCCACCAGTTCTCGCCGACCGCCTCGATCATCTCGATCGACACGATCCGGTCGTATTGCCCCTCGAGATCGCGGTAGTCGACCAGACGGACCTCCGCCCGGCCATCCAGCCCGGCATCGGCGAGACGCTTGGCGGTGTAGTCGCGCTGCGCCTCGGAGATCGTGATCGCGGTGACCCGGCAGCCGATTTCGCGCGCGGCGTATTCGGCGAAGCCGCCCCAGCCGCAGCCGATCTCCAGCACGTGGTGCTCGGGGTGGATGTCGGCCATCTGGGCCATCCGGCGGTACTTCTCCTCCTGCGCAAGGTCGAGATCGGCCTCGGGCCGCGGAAACACGGCCGAAGAGTAGGTCATCGTGCGGTCGAGCCAGAGGCCGTAGAACCCGTTGCCCAGGTCGTAGTGCGCGGCGATGTTCTTGCGCGCCCCGCGACGGGTGTTCGGCCGCATCAGGTGGGCCAAGCGCGACAGGGCCCGGCTGGTCGTCTGCCCGCGCAGCGTGGCGCCCAGCGCGGCGTCGTTGCGCGCGGCCAGTTCCATCACCGAGACCAGGTCGTCGGTCTCGCAGTCGCCATCGAGATACGCCTCCGCGAAGCCGAGGGCGCCGCCGAACAGCATCTTCCGGGCGAACCGGGGGTGGCGGATGGTCAGGCGCGCGTGCGGACCCGGGTGGCTGCCGTGGGTCACGATCTCCCGGCCGTCAGGGAAGGTAAGTTCCAGCCGGCCGACCGACAGGCGCCGGGCCAGGGTCTCGATGACCCGCAGGCTGGCGCGCCCGCGGCCGGGGAAGGGAACGCTCGGGAGTCCGGTGCGCTCGCTCGTACTCATTCGGCGGCCTCACGTGTGGGATCGACGATGGTCACCGGTTGCGCTGGCTTGGGCGGCGACTTGTGGAAGCGGGCGCCGCGGCGCCACAGCTTCAGCGCCTGCCAGTGGATCGCCCCGATCACCTTGAAGGTCATCAGCGGATGCGCGGCTACCGCGCGCAAGAGGTTGCGGTCGGTGAGCGGCACGCGCTGTCCAACCTGGGTCGCCACCAGGATTTCGCCAGCCTCGACGTGTTGTCGGATCACGGTGGCCTGCTTCTGGCCCGGTTCGGTCACCCGGAAGTCGTAGCTGCCCTCGATCGGCAGAAACGGCGAGACGTGAAACTCCTTCCGGCAGGCCTGGTGCAGCGCTTGGCCCGGACGGTGTCCGGGCGCGACCGGGATCAGGTAGTGGTGGTGCTGACCGAAGGTGTTCGATACCTCGTAGTTCACCGCCTGCAAGCTGCCGTCGCGGTGATAGCAGAACCAGACCGTCAACGGGTTAAAGGCGTAGCCCCACAGCCGCGGATAGGCCATTAGCTGCACCGAGCCGCCCTCGAGGTCGATCCCGGCCTCGGCCAGGCGCGCGTCGATCCACGGGCGCAACGGTGATCCGTCGCGCGCTCCGTGGTCCTTCTGGTGGAAGGAGAACACGTTGAACCGGTCGATCGAGAAGAAGCGCAGCCGCCGCGCGAGCGCGGGGAGTTCGTCCAGGTCGGCGAGCAGCGTCACCACCTTGTAGTCGAAGCGGTGGCGGAACGGCATTAGCCGCTTGTGCATCACCCCGGAGAAGTACAGCGCGGACGCGCTGGGGTCGCCAGGATTGGGCGTGGCTGTCGGGGTCATGGGCATCTCGCGCGTCTGGACCTATTCCGCCGCGGCACGCAGGGCCGGGCGCGCTCCGTCGGCGCAGCGGGCTGCCGGGCTCGCCGCGGCCACCTCGTCCGCCC